>NZ_JBSVZB010000017.1:0-191127 GCF_054072015.1 Cupriavidus sp. CP313
GCGGTCGCTGGGCCAGAACGATATGTTGGAAGCTCTGCAACGGTTGCAGGAGCAGCCGTGGCCGCTTAACGGAACGGAGAACTGATCCCAACTTTCTACTGGTAGTTCAACGCGGCTCTGCTGGCAGGACGGCTTCACTCTGAGCTGGACTCAGTCGTATCAGGCCAGCACCACCGCCCTACGTTCACCCCAGAGCTGATCAAGCAAGTCGAGAGTTAACCGGACATTTCAACTTAGCCAGAGACCGGACATTTCAATTTAGCTTTGACATGATATGTCAGGGCTAATTAGTAATGTCGTCCTTGAGCCAAATAGAAATGTCGTACCCCCTTGCCAAGGCTGGCATGCTGGCGGCTTTGCAAGCCAGCCGGGGCATGAATGCCAAGAACCGCATGGGCGGCTTCGATGGCTTCACCCGCTTCGTGTGGACCAACAAGGGCGCGCCCCGCGTGTCCATCGTGGCTCCTGGGGCTGACCCGCGCGTGGTCGAGCAGTCGTGCCAGGAACCGATCTGAGCTACTTGTCGCCGTAGTGCAGCCGACAGGCGATGATGGTCAATTCGTCGTCGTTGGCGAAATACACCACGCGGTTGGCATCGTCGATGCGCCGCGACCAGTAGCCCGACAGGTTGCCTTTCAGGGGCTCGGGCTTGCCGATGCCTTCGAAGGGCTCGCGCTGCGTGTCCTGGATCAGCGCGTTGATGCGTTTGAGCGTTTTCTTGTCCTGGCCCTGCCAGTAGAGGTAGTCCTCCCAGGCGTCGGGCATGAAAGTCAGCTGGCGCGTCATTCAGCGTCCGGGTCAATCAGGTCGTGCTTCTCGGCCTTGCCGGCGCGGTGCTGCGAAATCGAGCGCATCAGGCGCGCGGCGTTGGCCGGCGAGCTGAGCAGGTGCATCGTTTCCATCCAGCTGTCGTACTGGTCTTGCGACATGATGACGGCGTTGGGCGCGTCGCGGCGAGTAATCAGGATCGCGTCGTGATCGTCGATGGCTTGGTCGATGACCGCCTTCAGGTTATTGCGGGCATCCGAGAAATGAACGGTGCGCATGGCCCCTCCCCCCCATATGACTTGTTCAATTACCAGTACAAGTATAGCACTGGGAAGTTCGGCGGTCGCAGCTCCATGTCGGGAGGCGCGGGATTTCAGGGGCGCGAGTGACGTAGAAGGCGGTCATATGAGCAGGCTAGATGTGCGATCGCCAGCACGCCACCCTGAGGTAGTCTCCAGCAGCTTGCCGGGATACAATATCGAAGTTCGATAACGATGACCGATACAGTAAGAGATATCCTCCTGGCATTCGTGCGCGTGCACATCCTTCACCATGCGGCCACTGAACGTGTCTTTGGGGCTGGCATGGCGGAGGAACTCGGCCGCCATGGCTACCAGCTCAGCCCCGGCACCCTTTACCCGCTGCTTCGCCGCCTCAAGGAAGATGGTCTTCTGGAGAGCGAGTCCGAGGTCGTGGCAGGAAAGGTGCGGAAGTATTACGTCGCCACGGACAAGGGCCGGCAGGCACTGGGGGCTTTGCGCCCACGGCTCGCGGAACTGGTCGGTGAAGCCTTAACGGAGGAAACCGCCGATGTCCCCCAACCCCGCCCAGGACGCAAACCGCGCCGCTGACGCAACAACACGTGGCACGGTTCCAGAGGTTCTTCGGGCGTTCCTGAAGCTTGGCCTGACTTCGTTCGGCGGCCCGGTCGCGCACCTGGGTTACTTCCGCGCCGAATTCGTGGAGCGCCGCCGCTGGCTGGACGACAAGAGCTACTCGGACCTGGTCGCGCTATGTCAATTCCTGCCGGGGCCTGCCAGCAGCCAGGTTGGCATTGCGCTGGGGCTACAGCGGGCGGGCTGGCTTGGCGCGCTGGCCGCCTGGGTGGGCTTTACCCTGCCCTCTGCGATTGCACTTGTCCTGTTTGCCTTTGGCGTTGCGCGGTGGTCCGGCGTTGCGGATTCAGGGGCAGTCCACGGCCTGAAGGTGGCGGCCGTGGCGGTTGTCGCACAGGCGGTATGGGGCATGGCCAGGTCGCTGTGTCCGGACCGGCTGCGCGCCGGCATCGCGGTCCTGGCCGCGCTTCTGGTCCTCGCGGTGCCAGGTGCGGTGGGCCAGGTTGCTGCCATTGTGCTGGGTGGCCTGGTTGCGCGCTGGACCTTGCAGTTGAACCATCTGCCTCCTGCCCAGCATCTCAACTACGGTGTGAGTCGTCGGGTGGGCGCATTGCTTCTCGCGCTGTTCGGCGTGCTGCTGGTGCTGCTCCCGGCCCTTGCCGCAATGACCGGTTCCATGGCGGTGTCGGCTGTGTCTGTCTTCTACCAGGCCGGAGCGCTGGTTTTCGGGGGTGGGCATGTCGTACTGCCGCTGCTGCAGGCTGGCGTGGTGCCCCCCGGCTGGGTCGGCAATGATGCATTCCTGGCGGGCTACGGCGCAGCACAAGCCGTTCCGGGCCCCCTGTTCACCTTTGCCGCGTACCTCGGGGCGCTGTCGCCCGCGCCATTGGGTGGATGGGTGGGCGCGCTGGTGCTGCTTCTCGCGATCTTTGCGCCGGCGTTTCTGCTGGTGGCCGGCGCATTGCCGTTCTGGGAAAGCCTGCGCCAGCGCGATGGGGTGCAGAGCGCGATGGGTGGCATCAATGCGTCCGTCGTTGGCGTATTGGCCGCCGCGCTGTACGACCCCGTATGGACCAGCGCGATTCACTCGAAGGCGGATTTCGGCCTGGCGCTGGCGGCCTTCGGCCTGCTCGTCTACGGCCGCGTGTCCCCCGTGCTGGTCGTGGCCGGCGCGGCGCTGGGCGGATGGATCCTGGCGCTCTAGCCAGGCATCCGCCAACCCGGGTCGCCAGGCTCAGCTCACGGCACACTCACCAACACCGCCGTAGCCGGATCCGCCGCCGCATCGCCCTCCATGACGATCAGCTTCGCTGGGGTGGCGGTCTTTGGCGAAAGCGTCGTCACGACTTCGCGCAGCGGGCCAATGGCGGTGCCGTTGGCCATGCCGGCCGCATTGGTGCGGAAGCTTGCCACGGGCGTGGCCTGTCCTGCGACATAGACGCTGTAGGTGGTTTGCGGCTTCAGCTTGAACAGGGATACTTCCAACGCGTCGACAACACCGAGATTGCGCGCAACCACAAAGCCCTTGGCATCGCCACGGACCGGTTTAAGGGCGATGTTGACCGGATCGCTGTTCGCTCTCTGCACAAGGCTCGCGGTCCCGTCGCCGCCTGGCACGGCGTTGGAGACATATACCAGTGCCTGCGGCGCCTGGCCCACCGGCACGCGGGTCATGACCTGGTTCGTTGCGGTGTCGATCACGTCGACGGCGTCGCCGTTTTCCAGGCCGACATAGATGCGTGAACTGTCATCGGCAGCCCAGATGCCGTGCGGCAGCGCGCCGACCGGAATGGTCGCGATCTGCCGCGGTTCGGCGTCGGTGGTGAATACCTTGACCACGTTTTCCCCGCCCACTGTCACATAGGCGAACGTGCCACGCGCAGTCCTGGCAAAGGCAAGGTGATTGGTGATGAAGCCGGCGTCGAAGACGCCCTTCACTTCCAGTTTTTCGGTGTCGATGCGGGTGACCTTGCCCACGTCCTTGTGCGTCATCCACACCTCGCGGAAGTCCGGCGTGAATTGCAGGAACGGTGAAAACGGGCTGGTGACATTGAGCCGCTTGACCACCTTGTGTGCCTTGACATCGATGACATCCACCACGGGGTTGAAGCTGGATACCACGAAGGCGAGCTTGCCGGCAGGATGGAACAGCACCATGCCCGGCCCTGCCGTGGTCTGGATGCGGCGGGTTTCCCGGAACGTCACCGGGTTGATGACGGAGATATAGTCTTCGCCGCGCACGACTACCCACACCTCTTTTCCATCCGCGGTAAAGAAGCCCTCATGCGGTGAGCGGCCGATATAGGCAATGCCCTTGACTTTGTTGGTTGCGGTATCGATGAACGCGACGGAATTCGAGCCGTTCGAGATCGCGATCAGGGTCCGATGGTCAGGCGAGAAGCCAAGGCCGTGGACATTGAGCTCGCCCTTGTATAGCGGCGACAGCACGTCCGGCCGCGCGTTGCCAAGGCGGATCTGCCCAAGCAAGGTGTTGCTCACCGGATTGATCACTGAAACGGTGTTGCTGTTCTGGTCAGCGGTATAAACGCGATCCTGTGGCTGCGGCGCGGCGATTGCGAGAGGCGCGGCCACGGCAAGGATAAGGGCATGTCTTTTCATGATTTCGGTCCTGATGCGGGCGGTGTCTGTCCGCCGGTTAGCGAGGATTGGCGGCGCCAGGTGCCCTGGCCCGGCTGCGCTGGAGCCAGGCTTGCATGAGGCGGATCTCGTTTTGCTGCTCGGTGATGATGGCCTGGGCAAGATTGCGCAGCTCCGGATCCTTGCCATACAGCAGCAGCGCCTTGGCCATGTCGATCGCACCCTGGTGGTGCGGAATCATCATGGTGACAAAGTCGTGGTCTGGGATGCCGTTCATGGCCGCCTGCGTCATGCCGTGATCCATCACGGCCATGGCGTCTTCCATCAGGCCGGAGAACGGTTTTGCGGTGCTGGCGACAAAGGGCGGCGGTGCCTGCCCCGGCGTGGTTTCGTGATGCCGGTGGGCATCCTGGGCTGGCGCGGCAAAGCTTGCTGCCCATAGGAACAGCGCCGGCACGATGCGTGCCGCAGTGCCGACGCTGTTGCGTGCGGTTCTCCATTGCATTGCAGGGTCTCCTGTTTTCCGGGCCTGACGTTCGCCGGCGGCCGGGGGATTACCTGCGTATACACGCGGGGCGCGTGAACTATTCCATGGAAAGCCGGAAATTTTTGCGGGCTAGCCGTTGGGGTACGCGGCCGCGATAGCCATGGCGCGCAGCCTCTGCACCTGGGCGGACATGTCGTGCAGCAGGTAGAGGTCGCGCCGACGCGTCCAGGCCTGGCCCGATTGCGCGTCGTATTCGCCAGGCATTGCCACACCTTCCGGGGCAAAGGCATTCATGCCGCGGTCGCGCGAGGTCAGCACGCAGCGCTTGACGTGGTCACGGAAGCCAATGACCCCCACTACCCCCATGCCGGCGGCATTGTTCTGTTCGAGTTCCACCACCTTTGCAGCAACGCCATCGGTGCTCAGGTAGGTGATGCTGCCATCCGGATTGGTCACCGGCTCGATCGATACCATATCGGTCAGGCCGTACTTGGACTTCAGGAAGCGCGCAATCTCCCACTGCGCGTAGACCTTTACCGGGTGCTGCTGATAGATGCCATAGACGGTATCGGCGAGCTTTTCATTGACGGGGCCGGGGTCCGGCAGTGCGGCCTGGTTGCCGCCATTGGTCGGCGTGTTGCCGCTTTGTGCGTTCGGCCGGTTGCCGAACCCGTACGCCACGATGCGGTTCAGCCTGGATACCGCGATGGTCGGAGGCTGCCAGGTGAGCGCAAAGTCCAGCACCTGGGGCGAGATCTGCTCCGCAGCTGCGGTGTCTTTAAGCTGAACGGCCAGGCGCGCGTTCATCTGGCGCTGCAGTTCCGTATCGGAGATCGCGGCAGGTGCGTCGGCGGCATTGCCGTCCCCGCAGGCGCTCAGGATGGTGGTGGCGATCGGGGCCGCAATGGCCGCGGAGGTTGATGCAAGGAAACGGCGGCGTTCAAGCATGAGTGGACTTCATCGGATAAGGATCAGGGCGACAATGCCTTGCCGGATCAACCGGCAAGCGCGGACCAGGCAGCTTGCCTGGGCATCGTGTCGCCTTGATGAAAGGCGTGCCCTCCCCTTACCGGCTGCTGGCCCCTACCGGCACACCGTCCAGTTCCGACAGTATCCGAAACGCTGCCTTTACCCGCTCCGGTACCGGGAAATTCTTGTTCGCCAGCATCACGATGCCAATTCGCTTCGCCGGCACAAAGACCACGTAGGCGCCAAAGCCACTGGTCGAGCCGGTCTTGTTGACCAGCACATCGGCGGGCGATGCCAGCGGCGGCTCCAGCCGGCTCACCGGGTTCGCCTCGAGCACGACCTGCGGTGAACTGCCGGCCAGCACGCTGTCGACCCGGGTGGGCCAGGCGTACATTTCCCAGCCCAGCCCCTGCATCATGTCGCCGACCTTGAAGTACCCGGTGTGCGTCCCGGCAATGGCACGCTGCAGCTTGTCGTCCAGGCCGGCGCTGTCGATGTTGGCTTCGACAAAGCGGATCATGTCGGCCGCCGTGGTTTTCACGCCGTAGGCTTCGGCATCCAGCACGCCGGGCGCCACGCGGACCGGCTTGCCGTCTTTCGAATAGCCATAGGCGTAGTCGCCCATGCGCGCTTTCGGCACCCTGATGTAGGTGTGGGCCAGGCCAAGCGCCGGGAACAGCGTTTTCTCCATCAGGTCATCGAAGGGCTGGCCCATGCTGCTGGCAGCCAGGTAGCCGAACAAGCCGATGCTGGGATTCGAATACTGGCGATGGGTGCCGGCGGCATATCTGGGGCGCCAGCCGCGGAAATAGTCGACCATCGTCCTGGTATCGGTGACCGCATCCGGAAACTGCAGCGGCAGGCCGCCGGCTGCATAGGTGCCAAGATCGAGCAGGCTGGTCGCGCCCAGGCTGCTTCCCGCAAGCGCCGGCAGGTATTTCCCGGCGGGGTCGGCCAGAGACAGGGCGCCGCGGGCCTGTCCATAGGACGCCAGCGTCGCGGTGAAGGTCTTGCTGACCGAGCCGATCTCGAAGAGCGTGTCGCCGTCGACCTTGCGCCCGCCCTCCTTCGCCGCGACGCCGTAGTTGAAGACATAGCGCTTGCCGCCGGCCGTGACGGCAACGGCCATGCCAGGGACGCCGTGCGCCGCCATCAGGGGGCGGATGGCATCATTCACAGCGCGTTCGATCTGGCGCTGGCCGACACTGTTGGTGGCACTGGCACTGGCCGCGAAGAGGCTGCAAGCCATGGCGATGGTGGCGATGCGGGCAACAGGAATCCGTTTCATATCCGACTTTGCGATCATGCTGGGGGCGGTGCCGGTCCATGGCGGCACGGGCGCGCAACTGGAGCGGCTGCAAAGGGATAAAGCTTAACAGCCGCAGCCGGAGCATGTGGAGTCCCGCACCGGTTCGCCCCGCCGGGCCTGCAGGGCGAACCGGGTGTTATCAGAGCGAGGACGGCGCAGGCTTGTCCGTGTCGATGCCGTAGCGCGCGATCGCCTCGGCCACCACCGATGCCGGCACCGTGCCCTGCGCCGCAAGCGCGCGCAGCGCCGCCACGCAGACATAGGCGCGATCGACCTCGAAGAAGCGGCGCAGCGACGGCCGGTTGTCGCTGCGGCCATAGCCGTCGGTGCCCAGCACCGTAAAGGGAGCCGGCACATAGGGCGCAATCAGCTGCGGATAGGCGCGCACGTAGTCGGTGGCCGCCACCACCGGGGTGTCGCCGGCCAGCAGCGCTTCCACATGGCTGGGAGCGATGCTGTCCTGCGGGTGGTGCAGGCGCTGGCGCGCGGTCTCGCGCGCCTCGCGCTCCAGCTCGGAGAAGCTGGTGACGCTGAACACCTCGCTGTCGACCTGCCAGTCCTCGGCCAGCATCCGCGCCGCGGCCTCCACCTCGCGCAGGATGGTGCCGCTGCCGAGCAGCCGCACCCTGGCGCGCCCGCCCCCTTCCACCTGCGCGAGCCGGTACATGCCGCGCACGATGTCGCGCTCCAAGCCGGCCGGCATCGACGGCTGGGCGTAGTTCTCGTTCATCACGGTCAGGTAATAGAACACGTCCTCCTGGCGCTCCATCATCGCGCGCATGCCCTCGTCGACGATCACCGCCAGCTCATACGCATAGGCCGGGTCGTAGGCGCGGCAGTTCGGGATGGTGGCGGCAATGATGTGGCTGGTGCCGTCCTGGTGCTGTAGCCCTTCGCCCGACAGCGTGGTGCGGCCGGCCGTGGCGCCAACCAGGAAGCCACGCGCACGCTGGTCGCCGGCGGCCCAGATCAGGTCGCCGATGCGCTGGAAGCCGAACATCGAGTAGTAGATATAGAGCGGCAGCATGGCCGTGCCATGGGTGCTGTAGGCAGTGCCCGCGGCAATCCACGACGACATCGCACCGGCCTCGGTGATGCCCTCCTCCAGGATCTGGCCGCGGATGTCCTCGCGGTAGTACAGCATCGAGCCGGCGTCCTCGGGCTCGTACAACTGGCCCTGCGATGAATAGATGCCGACCTGGCGGAACAGGCTGGCCATGCCGAAGGTGCGCGCCTCGTCGGCAACAATGGGCACCACGCGCGGGCCGAGCGTCTTGTCCTTGAGCAGGCCGGTCAGCATGCGCACCATCGCCATGGTGGTCGACATTTCCTTCTGGCCGGCGTCCACGGCGAACTGGCCGTATTGCGCCAGCGGCGGCACCGGCACGGCGTCGGCCTGGCGCCGGCGCGCCGGCAGGTAACCGCCCAGGGCCTGGCGGCGCTCGCGCAGGTAGCGCAGCTCAGCGCTGTCCTCCGCAGGGCGGTAGAAACGCATCGATTCCAGGTCCTCGTCGGACAGGTCCAGGCCGAAGCGGCTGCGGAACGCCTTCAGCGCCTCGAGATCCAGCTTCTTCTGCTGGTGCGTGGTGTTCTGCGCCTGGCCGGCATTGCCCATGCCATAGCCCTTGATGGTCTTGGCCAGGATCACCGTGGGCTGGCCCTTGTGCGCGCGTGCCGCGGCAAAGGCCGCGTGGAGCTTGCGCAGGTCATGCCCGCCGCGGTTCAGCGCCGCCACCTCATCCGGCGTCATATGGGCGACCAGCGCCCTCAGTGCTTCGTTCTGGCCGAAGAAATGCTCGCGCCCGTAGTGGCCGTCCTTGGCCTTGTAGGTCTGGAACTGGCCGTCCATGGTCGAGGCGAAGGCGCGCAGCAACGCGCCGGAGTGATCGCGCGCGAAGATCGGGTCCCAGGCGCTGCCCCACAGCACCTTGATCACGTTCCAGCCCGCGCCGCGGAACAGCGCCTCCAGCTCCTGCACGATCTGGCCATTGCCGCGCACCGGCCCGTCCAGGCGCTGCAGGTTGCAGTTGATGACAAAGGTCAGGTTGTCGAGCTTCTCGCGCGCCGCCAGCGGCAGCGCGGCGATCGATTCGGGCTCGTCCATCTCGCCGTCGCCGAACACGCCCCACACGTGCCGGCCCGAGGTGGCCTGCAGGCCCCGGTGCTCCAGGTAGCGCATGAAGCGCGCCTGGTAGACCGACTGGATCGGGCCCAGCCCCATCGAACCGGTCGGGAACTGCCAGAAGTCCGGCATCAGCCATGGGTGCGGATACGAGCACAGGCCCTGCCCGCCCGCCTCGCGGCGGAAGTTGTCGAGCTGGGCTTCGGACAGGCGCCCTTCCAGGAAGGCGCGCGCGTACACGCCCGGGGCCGAGTGCGGCTGGAAGTAGACCAGGTCGCCGCCGTTGCCGGCAGCGGCGCCCTGGAAGAAGTGGTTGAAGCCGACCTCGAACAGGTCCGCCGCCGAGGCATAGCTGGAGATATGCCCGCCCAGCTCACCGTAGGCCTGGTTGGCGCGCACCACCATGGCAAGGGCATTCCAGCGCACGATGCCGGTAATGCGCGCTTCCATCGCCAGATCGCCCGGATAAGGCGGCTGGCGCTCGATCGGGATGGTGTTCACGTAAGGCGTATTGCTCTGCGCCGTGGTCGACACCCCGAGCGCGGGGGCGGCATCGAGCAGCCGGCCGAGCAGGAAGCGCGCGCGCTCCTGCCCGCATTGCGCCACCACCGCCTCCAGCGCGTCCAGCCATTCGCGCGTCTCCTGCGGATCGTCGTCGCCCTCGGGCATGGCCTGGGCGAGCAGGCGGGCGTGTGGGGAGGCAAGGTCGGTCATGGGGAAGTCTCCAATGGGTTTTGCCCCATTCTATGGAGAGCCCTCCCGCATGAGGTGCTGAAGTCGACTGCCCATCCGGCAGATAGCAGCATAATCCACTGCCATTCACCGCCAAAACTACGCAAGAATGCTGAGCCTGCGGCATATCCCACGCCGGGCGCCGGGCGGCGCCTTGCCCGGCTAGCGCGGATTGCGCAGCGGCAACGCTGTGTCGTACATCACTTGCTTGAGCGCGAAGCTGCTGCGGATATTGGCGACGCCGGGGATGCGCGTGATTTCGTCGACGATCAGCCGCTCCACGGCCTGGACGTCGGCTACCACGGCGCGGATCAGGTAGTCGGCGTCGCCCGTCATCAGGTAGCACTCCATCACGTTCGGCAGCGCGCGCACGGCGCGTTCAAAGGCATCCAGCCCCTCGCGCGCCTGCCGCTCCAGCGACACGTGGATAAAGACGTTGACGTTGAGGCCAAGCTTCTGCGGATCGAGCAGCGTCACGCGCTGCCGGATGATCCCGCGCTGCTCCAGCGCGCGCACGCGCGCCAGGCATGGCGACGGCGAGAGGTTGACGCGCGCGGCCAGCTCGACGTTGGTCAGGCTGGCGTCGCGCTGCAACGCCTCGAGGATCCGGATATTGATTTCATCCAGTTCGGGTTCCTGCATGGGGTTCCTGTATGGCCGGCTCGATGTGAAGCGCATGGCGCCCTGCCTCCTTGCGGAAACGGGGCGCCGGGCAGAGCACTAGAATACAGGCCGCGCGACGCGCGCGGCAATGTTCCAGCCTTGTGGGGTCGCCACATGGCGTTCATGGAACCCCGCCAGCAGCCGGCATCAGGTTCCCGCGCCCTCCCCGCGTGCCTGCACCCATGCGTCCCAGTACGGCGGACTCCCGATGGCCGTGCGCACGCACTCCGCAAACGCGCGCAGCCGCGCCGACACCCGCCGGCCTTCCGGGTGGGCGATATAGATGGATTCCGGCTCGGCGCGCAGGCCGACCTCGATCACTGCCAGCGCACCCTGCCGGATGGCATCGCCGGCAATAAAGCTCGGCAACAACGCGATGCCGACTCCCGCGATGGCGGCATCGCGCATCATGTCGCCGTTGTTGACGCGCAGCGCAACGGCGGCACGGGCGATTTCGGTGCCGTCCGGGCCTTGCAGGCGCCAGTCAGCCGCGCCGCGGTTGGCGTAAAAGATGCCTCGGTGCTGCTGCAAGTGCGCCAGCGTTGCCGGCGCGCCCCTCTGCGCGAGGTAATCCGGGGATGCGACCAGGAGGCGGTGGCTGGGGGCAAGCTGCCATGCCACCAGGCGCGAGTCCTCCAGCGGGCCGTGCCGCACCACGGCGTCATAGCTGTCGGTGGCCGCGTCCACGCGGCGGTCGTCCAGGTCCAGGCTCAGCTCCAGTTCCGGATGCCGGGCCAGGAACGGATAGATGGCAGGCCCCAGGTGCATCCGGCCAAATGTGACCGGCGCGGAAATCCGCAACGACCCGGCCAGGGTGCCGCGCCGCTCGGCAACATCGGTTGCCGCCGCCTCCACTTCATGCAGGATGCGCGTGGCCCGCTCCAGGAAGGCGGCACCGTCCTCGCTCAGCGACAGCCGCCGCGTGGTCCGGCGCAGCAGGTTGGCACCCATCGCCTTTTCAAGCTCGGCCAGGCGTTCGCTGACAACGGACTTGGACAAGTTGAGCCGCCTCGCGGCCTCGCTGATGGAGCCTGCCTCCACCACGGCGACAAAGCTGGCGACACCTTCTAGCTTGAACATTGTTCGGTATATCCGGAAAGTTGTTCCGCGATCTTCAGTCTAGTGCGAACCGTGTGCGTTGCCCATACTGGTTTCACGAGGCAGCGGGAAGGTTCCTGCTGCCCTACCCGCAAAACCGGCGCCGTGGACCAGCAAGTTGCCCCGCGCGCCAGACCGGAGATCGATCATGGGACGTTTGTCTGGAAAAGTTGCCATCATTACTGGCGCCAGTGCCGGCATTGGCCGCGCCACTGCATTGCTGTTTGCCGCCGAGGGCGCCAGGGTGGTAGTCGGTGCCCGCCGCCAGGCCGAACTGGACAGCCTGGTGGCGCAGATCCGTGACGCCGGCGGCGACGCGGTGGCGCTCGCCGGCGATGTGCGGCGAGAGGAATACGCCAGTGCGCTGGTGGCGCTGGCGGTCGAGCGCTATGGCCGCCTGGATATCGCCTTCAACAACGCCGGCACGCTCGGCGAGGGCGGGCCCAGCACCGGGGTTTCAGCAGACGGCTGGAACGACACCCTTGCCATCAATCTCACCGGCGCATTCCTCGGCGCCAAGCACCAGCTTGCACAGATGCTGAAGGACGGCGGCGGTTCGGTGATCTTCACATCGACCTTCGTTGGCTACACCGTCGCCTTTCCCGGCGTGGCCGCGTATGCGGCAAGCAAGTCCGGCCTGATCGGCCTGACGCAGGCGCTGGCGGCCGAGTATGGGCCGCAGGGCATCCGCGTCAATGCGATCCTGCCGGGCGCCGTGGACACGGACATGTATCGCACCATGAACGACACCGCGGAATCGAAGACGTTCATCACCAACCTGCATGCGCTCAAGCGCGTGGCCACGCCGGAAGAACTGGCGCGCTCGGTGCTGTACCTGGCATCGGACGATTCGGCCTTCGTCACCGGCACGGCGTCGCTGGTGGATGGCGGCGTCTCGATCACGCGCACCTGACCCACCGGCGCCGGCGGCCAGCACGGCTGCCGGCGCTGCCAACTGGTTGCACCCCCTTCCGCTCAAGTCATCGTTCTGTCATCCGCCCCGGCCAGAATGCGCAGGTCATTCACGTCAGGGAGTCGACATGACGCACGCAATTGAAGTCCGCGGGCTTTCCAAATCGTTCCGCGCGGACCGCAAGGCGCTTGACGATGTCACGCTGCACATCGCGCCAGGCGAGATGGTCGCCCTGCTGGGTGCATCGGGATCGGGCAAGTCCACGCTGTTGCGCCACGTGGCCGGATTTATCACGGGCGATGCCGGCACTGGCGAAATTCTCGTCAACGGCCGCCAGGTGCAGCGCAACGGCCGCCTGGCCCGCAACGTGCGCAAGGTGCGTGGCGAGATCGGGTTTGTGTTCCAGCAGTTCAACCTGGTGGGCCGTCTTCCGGTCATCACCAACGTGCTGGTCGGCATGCTGGCCCGCCTGCCCAAATGGCGCAGCCTGCTGCGCATCTTCAAGGCCGATGAAGTCCAGGGCGGGCTCGATGCGCTTGCACAAGTTGGTATAGACGACTATGCGTTTCAACGGGCCTCGACGCTGTCGGGCGGCCAGCAGCAGCGCGCCGCCATCGCCCGCACGCTGGTGCAGAACGCCAGCGTGATCCTGGCCGACGAGCCGATCGCCTCGCTCGACCCGGAATCGTCGCGCCGGGTGATGTCGCTGCTCAGGCAGATCAACCGCACGCGCAAGGTCGCGGTGCTGGTGTCGCTGCACCAGGTGGATGTGGCGATGCGCTACTGCCCCCGCGTGGTGGCGCTGCGCCACGGCAAGGTGGTCTATGACGGCCCCTCTGCCGCGCTCACGCCCGGCATGCTGCGCGATCTCTACGGCACCGAAGCCGACGAGCTGCTGCTCGATTCCGTACCCGACGAAGACGAATCCACTGCGGCCATGCCGGCACCGGCAATGGTCACGATGAACCTGGCGGCCGCCTGAACGGCCGCCTGTCCAAACCGCTTTCCCCCCAAACCGATTCCCACCGGAGTTGTCCATGCTTCGCAGAACCTTTCTCGCCGTCGTGGCCTCGGGCGTGGTCGCCCTGCCCGCCTTTGCGCAGGATGCCAAGAGCCTGAACATCGGCTTTATCTCGACCGAATCGTCATCGAACCTGAAGTCCGCCTGGCAGCCGCTGATCGACGATCTCAGCAAGACGCTGGGTGTACCCGTCAAGCCGTTCTTTGCGTCCGACTATGCCGGCATCATCGAAGGCATGCGCTTCAACAAGGTGCAGATCGCCTGGTTCGGCAACAAGTCGGCCATGGAGGCCGTGGACCGTGCCAACGGCGAGGTCTTTGCCTCGGTGATCGACAAGGACGGCAACCCGGGCTACTGGTCGGTGCTGATCGTCAACAAGGACAGCGACCTGAAGAGCGTCGAAGACGTGATCAAGCGCGGCAAGGACCTCAGCTACGGCGCCGGCGACCCCAATTCCACCTCGGGCACGGCCGTGCCTGGCTTCTACCTGTGGACTGCCAACAAGGTCGAGCCGAAGACGTTGTTCAAGGCCGTGCGCATCGGCAACCACGAGACCAACCTGCTGTCGGTGCTGAACAAGCAGGTGGATGTGGCGGTGAACAACACCGAGAACATGGAGCGCTATCGCATCAACACCGGCAAAAACGCCTATGACCAGGTGCGGGTGCTGTGGAAGTCGCCGCTGATCCCGGCCGATCCGATGGTCTATCGCAAGGACCTGTCGCCGGAGGTGAAGAAGAAGATCCAGACTTTCTTCGTCAACTACGGCAAGGGCACCGACGCGGCACGTGAAAAGCAAGTGCTGGCCGCGCTGACGTATCAGGGCTTCCGCGCCTCGAGCGACGCCCAGCTGGTGCCGATCCGCCAGATCGAGCTGGCCCGCGAGAAGGCGAAGATCGAAACGGACACCACCCTGGCCGCTGCCGACAAGGAAAAGCGGCTGGCCGAGGTGAGTCGCCGCCTGGCTGAGCTGGACAAGGCCGCCGGCAACGCCACCAGCACGCAATAAGCCCCACCCCGACGAGGCCGGTGGCACCCCGCCGCCGGCCCCGCATCGCTTTCGTTCCCCCGCTTGATTCCGGATTGCCCCCATGACTGTCACCGCCAGGCCCGGCCTGCCTTCCACGCCCAAAAGCAACGTGCGCCCGCCGCGCACTTCCCTTGCCGTGATGCTGACCTGGGCAGTCCTGCTGGCCATGCTCGCCCTGTCCTGGCAAGGCGCCGACATGCGCCCGCTGGACCTGCTGCGCGACTCGGACAACATGGCAAAATTTGCCGCCGATTTCTTCCCGCCCGACTTCCGCGACTGGCGGCACTACCTGGACGAGATGCTCGTCACCGTGCAGATCGCGCTGTGGGGCACGGCCCTGGCCGTGGTGATGGCGGTGCCGCTGGGCCTGCTGTGCTCGGCCAACATCGTCCCGGCGTGGGCCTACCAGCCCGCACGCCGCATCATGGACGCTTGCCGCGCCATCAATGAGATGGTGTTCGCCATGCTGTTCATCGTGGCCGTAGGCCTGGGTCCGTTTGCCGGCGTGCTGGCGATCTGGATCCACACCACCGGGGTGCTGGCCAAGCTGTTCGCCGAAGCCGTCGAGGCCATCGACCCGCGCCCGGTGGAAGGCGTGCGCGCCACCGGCGCCGGCCCGATCGAGGAGATCGTCTATGGCGTGATTCCGCAGGTGCTGCCGCTGTGGCTGTCGTTCGCGCTGTACCGCTTTGAGTCCAACGTGCGCTCGGCCTCGGTGGTGGGCATCGTCGGCGCCGGCGGCATCGGCACCGTGCTGTGGGAGATCATCCGCAGCTTCCAGTATGGGCAGACCTGTGCCGTGATGATCATCATCATCCTGTTCGTCTCGGCCATCGACATCATCTCCGCACAAATCCGCAAGGTACTGGTCTGACATCATGCTGAACCTGTCCCGCATCGAAACGCTGTTTGCCGACCACGGCAATGCCTGGTACGGCGGCGAAGCCATCAGCCAGACCGCGCACGCGCTGCAATGCGCGCAACTGGCCGAGCAGGCCGGCGAGCCCGAGCCGCTGATTTTCGCGGCCCTGCTCCACGACGTTGGCCACCTGCTGCTGGCCGAAAGCACCACCACCGACATGCGCCACCAGGAGGCCGCCGCCGATGCGCTGGCCGGGCTGTTTGGCGACGAAGTAACCGAGCCCGTGCGCCTGCACGTGGCGGCCAAGCGCTACCTGTGCGCCTTCGATCCTGCGTATTTCGGCACGCTGTCTCCCGCTTCAGTGCAAAGCCTTGCGCTGCAAGGCGGCCCGTACAGCGCCGCACAGGCCGATGCGTTCGCCGCGAGCCCCCATGCCGCTGCCGCGGTACGCCTGCGCCGCTACGACGACCTGGCCAAGGTGGTCGACCTGGCCACGCCGCCACTGGCCCACTATCTGGACATGGCCGCGCGTTGCGCGCGGACTGGCGCATGAACACGATGGCTGAAGGCGTGCTTACCCTGCGTGAAGTGCGCGGTTCCGACGCGGAACTGCGGCACCTGTCCGCGCTGCTGGCCGCGATGGACGACGAATCGCCGCTGCCGCTGGCCACCATGCGCGAGCGCTACGCAACCATGCGCCGCTATCCGGACTACCGCTGCTACATGATGGTGGATGAGGACGACGTGCCGCTGGGCACCTTCAGCCTGCTGGTATTCCCCGTGATGGTCCACGACGGGCGTCCCGAGGCGATTGTCGAGGCAGTGGTGGTGGCGCCGTCCGCGCGCGGCATGGGCATCGGCAAGGCGATGATGCGTGAAGCCATGCGCCTGGCCCGTGAGGCCGGTGCGGCCAAGCTGGCGCTGTCGTCCAACGCACGGCGCCTGCAGGCCCACCAGTTCTATCGCCAGCTCGGTTTCACCGAGCACGGCATCAGTTTCAGCATCGAACTCTGATGGCAAGGCCGTGCCGGAGGCTTCGCTTCGGCACGGGATTATCAGCTTAATGTTGCGCTATCGGAGGTAGCCCCAACCAACTGCGCGAACGCCTCCGCCGCGGTTTCCAGGGCGCCGCTATTGTCGAACTCGACCAGGCGGCACCCTGCCGGTACGGTGAATGCCTGCGCCGCGCGCGCCAGGCGCCGGGCAATCGCTTCTTCCGACTCGCGGCCACGCTGGCGCAGCCGCGTGGCCAGCACCTCCGGCCGCACGCGCACATGCACGGCGCACAGCTTCGGGTAGCGCGCCACGGCTTGCGGCAGGTACTCGCGCGAGCCATTGACGATCACGGTCAGGCCCCTGGCCAGCCACTGCTCGATCTCGATGCCGATGCCGTAATGCAGCCCGTGGCTGTGCCAGTCCAGCGCCAGGCAGCCGAGCGCCTGGCGGCGCCGGAATTCATCGGGGGTCAGCGCAACGGAGGCCTCGTTGGCATCGGCCTCGCGGGTGATGTAGCGATGCGCGATGACGATGCGGTCGTCCGGCCCGAGGCGCGCGCGCAGCGCGCGCAGCAGCGAGTCCTTGCCGCTGCCGGACGGCCCCATCAGGTAGAACAGGCCGTGTCCGTCGGCCGCGCTATGTGCGTTCATGCGTCCAGGTACGCCGCGCCGGCGCCGTCGGTGGTGCTGCCGTTGAAACCGTAGTGGCGTGCAACGATAAAGTCGTCACCCGGCGCCGGCTGCACGAATACGCTGATTCCGTCCACATGAAGCGGCGCCTGCAGCAGCTTGGCGCTCGCGGCCCCCAGGCGCTCGATGGCGGCGCGCTGGCCGTCAGTGTCAAGCATGCCGGTCAGCGTGATATGGAAGACGAAGGTACCGAACACATACGGGTAGCCCCATGCGTCGAGCATGCGGCGTTCTTCGTCGGTCAACTGGTCCGGTTTGCGCCGGCCGAGTTCTTCGGCCGTGGGCGGAGCGCGGAAGCGCTCGAATGCCAGTACGCACGCATCGGCCAGGGCCTGCATCGGCGGCGATCCGCCATCGGCCAGGCACCACGCCACAAAACCCCGCAGCGCACGCAGCGCCAGCGGCGCGTCGAATGCCTCGCAGCCACGCACGAAGTCCCGTGCAGCGGCGTCGAGGATCGGCCCGTTGGCGCCCTGTGCAAGCCGGAATGGCGGCTTCAGCGTGGCATGCAGGCCGTAGTGCGCCGGGGCCTGGACCCATTCGGCGGGCGGCGGCGCCATGCCCGCCGGGGCGGGCAGCGCGGCGCCGGTATCGGCGTCGCGGCCCAGCCACTGGCTGCCAAACGTGCGGAAGGGATCGGCGGGCGCCAGGTAGATGGCGTAACGGTGCGCTGGCAAGGTCATGCGGCAAGGTTACCAGCGGCGCCCAACGCCCGGCGGCGGCTGCCCTGGTTTGGTGGTCTGGACCGCAGACACCTTAGCGCAGCCAGATGACAGCCGGATGTCTAGACCAATGCCAAGGCGCCCCGCCTCAATCACTGTCGGAAACCGTCAGCTGCACCCAGTCCCCCGCAAACCGCACCACGCTGTACTGCACCGGCGCCCCATCGATATCAACGTTCAGCGCCTCCACCTGCAGCACCGGGCGCGTCTTCGGCTGGTTCAGCAGGCGCGCCACCGGGGCGCTGGGCATGGCCGCCGTGATGCGCGACCACTTGCGCGTGTAGTCGGCAATGCCGAAATGCGCCAGCGCGCGCGACACCGATTGCCTGGCGCGCAGCACCTCGTCGATACCCGGGAAGCGCTTGAGGTCGAAGTAATGCTCGGCAACGTCGATGGTGCGCTCTTCGGCCTTGCCGATCATCTGCACGTGCAGGATCTCCGCCGTGCGCGCCAGGCCCAGTTGCTTTGCCACTTCCGGCGCGCGCACCACCTGGCTGTCGATGATCTCGGTATGCCCGCGCATGCCCTGCGCGGCCAGGTTTTGCGAGAACCGCGTGCGGCGCCCGATCGCGTAGTCGATCGCATGCTCCTGCACGAAGGTGCCGCGGCCCTGCTCGATCCGCACCAGCCCGCTCAGCTCCAGCTCGCCCATGGCGCGGCGGATGGTGTGGCGGTTGACCGCGAAGCGCGTGGCCAGTTCAGGCTCAGGGGGCAGTTGCTCGCCGGGCAGGTACAACTTCTTGCGGATGTCGTCCGCCAGCGCCTCGCCAATCTGGCGCCATACCGCCACGCCGGAACCCCGTTCCACTTCTCGATCAGACATCTTGCGCTGTCCTCTTGTCATCAAGTGTTCACCATTGCCATGCGATTGTGCCTCAACCGCGCCGCGATGGCTGGGTGCCCGAGCAATGCCCCGCCCCGTCATGAAACGTTCATCTGCCCGTGGTCTAGTAGCTGCGTGTTCAAGCAGTGACATCTAAACGTATAGACGTATAGGGGTGATGATGCAAAGCGAAACCGCGCAGGCCCATGCCGCCCGCGCCGCCTGGCTCCGGATCCTGGCGACGGCGCCCACCGACGCGCTCGACGGCGCTTACCAGCGGCTTGGCCAGGCGCAAGCCCTGCCGGCCTACAGGCTGCTGCGCAAGCCGGAGTCCGGCATGGCCATGGTCCGGGCCCGCGCAGGCGGCACCGGTGCCCAGTTCAACCTGGGGGAAATCACGGTCACGCGCTGCGCGGTCGTGCTGGAAGACGGCGCTGCCGGGGCCGCGGCAGGCGTGGCCTATATCCAGGGCCGCAGCGCCCGCCACGCCGAACAGGCCGCGGTGCTGGACGCACTGCTGCAGCGCCCGGCCTGGCACCAGCGCGTGCAGGACCTCGTGCTGGCGCCGTTGGCAAGCACGCAGGCGGAGCGCGCCGCACACGCTGCGGCCACTGCCGCCCAGACCCGCGTCGAGTTCTTCACCATGGTCCGGGGAGAGGACTGAGATGACTGCCACCCAACCGATCCTGTCCACCCCCGCCGCCTCGCTGCTGCCGGGTTTCAATAACCCGGTCGACGACGCCCAGCAGGTCTTCCGCGCCGCGCTGCAGGCGTTTGCCCATCCGGGCCGGCTGCAAACGCTGCCCGTGACCAGCGGCCTGCCCGACGGCCTGTCGCCCGCGCTGGCCGCGCTGCTGCTGACGCTGGCCGATCCCGATACCCCGGTCTGGCTGCCCGCCGGCGTGCCGGCCGCGGCGCGCGCGTTCCTGCGCTTCCATTGCGGCTGCCCGCTGACCGACGATGCCGGCGCCGCGGCCTTCGTCTGCGTGCCCGCCGGCTATGCCATGCCGGCACTGGCGGACTGCGCGCAAGGCGACCCGGCCTTCCCCGACCGCTCGGCCACGCTGCTGATGGAGGTGGCCTCGCTTGCCGATGGCGACACCCTCACGCTGCGCGGCCCCGGCATCGAAACCACGCAGGTGCTGCGCGTGGCCGGCCTGCCCGCGGACTTCCGCGCCGGCTGGCGCGCCAACAACGCCGGCTTCCCGCTCGGCGTGGACCTGCTGCTGGCCTGCGGCGACCGATTCTGCGCCCTGACGCGCACCACGCTCGTGGAGGACTGACATGTACGTAGCCGTCAAAGGTGGCGAACGCGCCATCCTCAATTCCTACCGAATGCTCGATGCCTACCGCCGCGGCGATACCGCGGTGCCGGAACTCACGCTGGCGCAGATCCGCGAACAGATGCCGCTGGCGGTGTCGCGCGTGATGGCCGAGGGCTCGCTTTACGACCCGCACCTGGCCGCGCTGGCCCTGAAACAGGCCGCCGGCGACCAGATCGAGGCGATCTTCCTGCTGCGTGCCTATCGCACCACGCTGGCGCGCTTTGGCTATACCCAGCCGGTGGATACGGGCGCGATGCGCCTGCAGCGCCGGATCTCGTCCACGTTCAAGGACGTGCCGGGCGGCCAGGTGCTGGGGCCAACCTACGACTACACCCAGCGCCTGCTGGATTTCACGCTCGAAGCGGGCCGCAACCCCGAGCCGCTGCCGCCCTCGCCCGAACCCCTCGCCGCCAGCATGCCGCGCGTGACCGGCCTGCTGGAAGCGGATGAACTGGTCGAAGCCGACCAGATCCCCGCGGGCGACCCCACGCCGCCCGACCTGACGCGCGAGCCGCTGGCCTTTCCCGCCAGCCGCGCCGCGCGCCTGCAGAACCTGGCGCGCGCCGATGAAGGTTTCCTGCTGTCGATGGGCTATTCCACCCAGCGCGGCTACGGCAACTCACACCCGTTCGCAGCCGAGATCCGCTACGGCACGGCCGAGGTCGAGCTGTTCGTGGAAGAACTGGGCTTCGCGGTCACCATCGGCGAGGTCGAGCTGACCGAATGCCAGATGGTGAGCCAGTTTGCCGGCAATGCCGACGAAGCCCCGCGCTTCACGCGCGGCTACGGACTGGTGTTCGGCTACAACGAGCGCAAGGCCATGTCGATGGCGCTGGCCGACCGCGCCATGCGCGCCGAAGAGCTCGGCGAAGCCGCCGACGCCCCGGCCAACGATATCGAATTCATGCTGTATCACAGCGACAACGTCGAGGCCTCCGGCTTCGTGCAGCACCTGAAGCTGCCCCACTACGTGGACTTCCAGGCCAACCTGGAACTGCTGCGCCGGCTGCGCGCGGAACAGGACGGTGCCGTGGCCGCTACCGTCCAGGCACAACCGCAACCGCAAGAGGAGACCCTGGCATGACCACCGCCGACACCACCATGGCCACGGGCATTGCCCGCGACGAGCACTACAACTTCGGCTACCTGGACGAGTCGACCAAGCGCATGCTGCGCCGCGCGCTGCTCAAGGCCGTGGCGATTCCCGGCTACCAGGTGCCCTTCGGCAGCCGCGAGATGCCGCTGCCCTACGGCTGGGGCACGGGCGGCATCCAGGTGACGGCCGCCATCATCGGCAAGGATGACGTGCTCAAGGTGATCGACCAGGGGTCGGACGACACCACCAACGCCATCAATATCCGCCGCTTCTTCGGCCGCGTCACCGGCGTGCAGACCACCGAGCGCACCGCCGAGGCCAGCATCATCCAGACCCGTCACCGGATTCCGGAAACGCCGTTGCACGCGGGCCAGACCATGGTGTTCCAGGTGCCCATCCCTGAGCCGCTGCGCTGGCTGGAACCGAGCGAGGGCGAGACCCGCACCATGCACGCACTGGCCGAGTACGGCGCGATGCACGTCAAGCTGTATGAGGACATCGCCCATCACGGCCAGATCGCCACCACCTACGACTACCCCGTGATCGTCAACCAGCGCTACATGATGCGGCCGTCGCCGATCCCCAAGTTCGACAATCCCAAGCTCGACCGCAGCCCCGCGCTGATGCTGTTCGGCGCCGGGCGCGAGAAGCGCGTCTATGCCGTGCCGCCGTACACCGCGGTCAAGAGCCTGGACTTCGCCGACCATCCCTTCACGGTGGAAAAGTGGTCCAGTTGCTGCGCCCAGTGCGGCGCCACCGACAGCTACCTGGACGAGATCATCACCGACGACGCCGGCACGCGCCTGTTCGTGTGCTCGGACACCGAGTACTGCGCCGACCGCCAAGCGGCACAAGCGGTGAAGACTGCCGCGGGAGGCGCCCGATGAGCGCGACCCCACTGCTGTCGGTGCGCAACCTGACGCGCACCTGGGACGGCGTGCATGGCTGCCATGACGTCAGTTTCGACCTGTACCCGGGCGAGGTGCTGTGCGTGGTGGGCGAATCGGGCTCCGGCAAGAGCACGCTGCTGCAGGCCTTGTCGATGCAGGCGCCGGCGCAGCGCGGCAGCGTCAGCTACGACATGCGCGAGTCCGGCCTGACCGACCTGGCCACGCTGTCCAGCGCGCGCTTGCGGCTGCTGGCCCGTACCGACTGGGGCTTCGTGCGCCAGCACGCGCGCGACGGCCTGCGCATGCAGGTCAGCGCCGGCGCCAATATCGCCGAGCGCCTGATGGCCGTGGGCGAGCGCCACTACGGCAACCTGCGCGAGGTCGCCGGCAACTGGCTGGAGAAGATGGAAATCGACCTGGCCCGGCTGGACGACGTGCCCGGCACCTTCTCCGGCGGCATGCAGCAGCGTTTGCAGATCGCACGCAACCTGGTCACGCATCCGCGCCTGGTGTTCATGGACGAGCCCACGGCGTCGCTGGACGTGTCGGTGCAGGCCCGCCTGCTCGACCTGCTGCGCCGCCTGGTGGCGGACCTGGGCCTCGCCGCCGTGCTGGTCACGCACGACCTGGCCGTGGCGCGCCTGCTCGCGCACCGCACGCTGGTCATGCAAGGCGGCCGCGTGGTGGAGCAAGGCCTGACCGACCAGATCCTCGACGACCCGCAGCACCCGTACACGCAGTTGCTGGTCTCTTCCATCCTGCAGGGCTGACGACGATGCACGCAGAACACCCACAGAAACTGGTCGAGGTCCGCGCCCTCGGCAAGATGTTTACGCTGCACAACCAGGGCGGCATCCGCCTGCCGGTGCTGCGCGCGATGGATTTCGATGCCGCCCGCGGCGAATGCCTGGTGCTGTCCGGGCCGTCCGGCACCGGCAAGAGCACGCTGCTGCGCTGCCTGTACGGCAACTACCTGGCCACCGAAGGCAGCATCCGCCTGCGCGATACCAGCGCCGAGGGCGAGCCGTGGGTCGAGCTGACCCGCGCCCCCGAACAGCGCGTGCTGAAGCTGCGCCGCGACGTGATCGGTTATGTCAGCCAGTTCCTGCGCGCGATTCCCCGCGTCGGCGCACTCGACGTGGTGGCCGATCCGCTGCAGCAGCGCGGCGCCAGCCATGAGGAAGCCCGCGCCCGCGCGGCAGAACTGCTGGCACGGCTGAACCTGCCGCGCCGGCTGTGGGACCTGCCGCCGGCCACTTTCTCCGGCGGCGAGCAGCAGCGCGTGAACATCGCGCGCGGCCTGATCGGTGGCCACCCGATCCTGCTGCTGGACGAGCCCACCGCCTCGCTGGACGCCGACAACCGCGCCGTGGTGGTCGACCTGATCCGCGAGGCCCTGGCCGAAGGCCGCGCGCTGATCGGCATCTTCCACGACGAAGCGGTACGCGATGCCGTGGCCACGCGCCTGCTGCCGCTGCAACCCGCTACCGCCCTTGCCTGATTTGATCCCAGAACGGAATCCCAGAACGGAGCCGGACATGTCTGCTACCTACCTGACCCACGCCACCCTGGTGCTGCCGGACCGCGTGCTGCACGACAGCGCGCTGCTGATCGAAGATGGCCGCATCGCCGCCATCGAACCGGCACCCGCCGCGGTGCCCGCCCACGCCGCCGTGATCGACCTGCATGGCCACACCGTGATGCCGGGCCTGGTCGACGTGCATTGCGACGCCATCGAGAAGGAAGTCGAACCGCGCGCCAGCGTGCTGTTCCCGCTGGACTTTGCCGTGGCCCAGGTGGACCGCCGCAATGCCGCGGCCGGCATCACCACGCCGTACCACGCGCTGTCGTTCGCCGGCAACCAGTTCGGCGTGCGCAATGTCGACACCGCCGCCACGCTGGTGCGCACCCTGGCCGCGTATCGCCGCCACAGCCTGGTCGACAACCGCATCCATTGCCGCTACGAAGTCACCGATTCCAGCGCCGTGCCGGTGCTGGAAGCGCTGATGGCCGAGGGCGTGGTCGACCTGCTGTCCGTGATGGACCACTCGCCGGGCCAAGGCCAGTTCAAGACCATGGATGCCTACCTGGCCTACATGATGGGCAACCACGGCATGAGCCGCGAGGAAGCCGCGGATGCGGCCCACAAGAAGGCCGCCGCGCTGGAAGGCGCGCATGAGCGCGTCAACCGGCTGGTGGCCAGGGCGCATGCGCTGGGCATCCCTACCGCCAGCCATGACGACGATTCGCCGCAGCGCATCGCCGCCATGCACGCGCTGGGCGTGCGCATGAGCGAGTTCCCGATCAACCTGGAAACCGCGCAAGCCGCGTGCGCCCAGGCGCTGCCGACCATCCTGGGCGCGCCCAACGTGCTGCGCGGCAAGAGCCAGAGCGGCTCGATGCGCGCCATCGACGCCATCCACGCCGGGGTCGGCACCATCCTGTGCTCGGACTACCAGCCGTCCACGCTGATCGCCGCCGCGTATGCCGCCGCGCGCCTGGCCGACCTGCCGCTGAACCAGGCGCTGGCGCTGGTCACCGCCAATCCCGCCGACGCCTGCCTGCTGGACGACCGCGGGCGGCTGGCGCCGGGGCTGCGCGCGGACCTGATCGCCGTGTCCGGCGTGGCGGGCCAGCCGATGGTCACGCATACCTGGTCTGGCGGGCGGCTGGTGTTTGCGGCGGGGTATCCGTCGGTGCGGCACGTTGGCGATGCCGCCATGCCGCGCGAAACCGCGCTGCGCGAGGTGGCATAAGGAGGATTGGCCTGGATTCGTAAGAATCCGCCGCGCCTCCGCCAAGCGGCTGCTTTGAACAGGAAGTCGATCGATTGTATTGCGGTAGCCGGTCAGGAGGCCTTGACGCGCTCAATCTCTTCCTCGACCTCGCGCAGGCGGTCTTTCCCAAAGTAGATTTCGCCATTGACGAAGAAGGTCGGCGAGCCGAAGGCGCCACGCTCAAATGATTCCTGGGTGTTCTTCAACAGCGTTTCCTTGACCACGGGGTCATTCATTCGTGAAAGGAGGCGCTCGGCGTCCAGCCCCGCCTCATGCAGCACAAGCCCGATCGTTGCCGTATCGTCCATCTTCTTTTCCTGTTCCCACATCGCGGCGAACACCACATCAACGTAACGCTGGAAGCAGCCTTCGAAACTTGCTGCAACCGCGCCGCGCATGATCTGCAAAGTGTTGACCGGAAAATGCGGGTTGTACCGGTAAGCGGTCAGCCCGTGTTTTTCGACAAAGCGCCTGATCTCCAGCCGGCCGTACTCCTGCTTGTTCTTGATGCCGGCGAAGGCTTCAGCCGGTGAGCGGTTCCCCGTGAAACGGAATAGTCCTCCCAGAAGGACCGGCACATACTCGAATCTCACCTCGGTGCGGTGCTCGATGGACGGGATGACCTTGTGCGTGAGGTATGAATTAGGGCTACCAAAATCGAAGTGGAATTGCACGACAGGCGTGTTCATTGGGCGTCTCTCCAAGGTAGGTCAGCGTAGGCGGCTGGTTGTGGATCAAGGTACGTGTCGGCAGCGGGAAACGTTCAACCGTTCTTCTTGTAGTGAATCAGTTCGAGTACCGCCTTCTCTCGGGCCATCGTGGTGTTTGCGAAGCGTCGGTACTGATCCGGGCTCATGTACATGGGTTCCATGTCATAGTGGGCCAGTGCCTCCCGGAAACTGCCTTGCTCCATCGCTTGCTTGAAGGCCGCATGCAGTTTGGCCACGATGGCCGCCGGTGTTCCGGCCGGTGCCGCGAGGCCCCAAGGCGAAGACTGCGCCAGGTTGATACCCGATTCCCTGAGGGTCGGCACATTGGGAAAGCGCGGCATACGCTTCTCTCCCCAGACTGCCAACAGCCGCATCTTGCCGCTCTCGACGTAAGGTACCCAGCCCGAGGTTTCGGCCGCGGACTGGACGTGACCGGCAAGCAAGGCCTGCAAGGATTCACTGGTGCCCTTGTAAGGAACGTGATTGAGCTCAATGTCCGCCATGCGGGAGATTTGCTCCATCGTCAGATGGTTGGTCGTCAGGGCGCCGGGCGTGCTGTAGGTCAGCTCACCCGGGTGCTTTCTGGCGTAGGCGACGTAGTCTGCAAGGGAATGGATCGGCGATGATGCAGGCACGACAATGCCGAACACATAGCCGGTCAGGCCCAGGATGTAGGCAAGGTCTGCCGGATTCCAGTTGATGTCGGTCGTGTATGGCAGGCGGAAGACGCCCTGGGGAATCACAGCCAGCGTATAGCCGTCAGGCCTGGCCGACTGCAGCATCTGTGCCGGCAGCACGCCTGCCGCCCCTGGCTTGTTCTCGATGACGATCGATTGCCCAAGTATCTTCGAGGCATTGGCTGCCAGGGTTCGCATTGGAATGTCGGTGGACCCCCCAGGCGGAAAACCCAGCAAGATCCGGATCGGGCGATCGGGGAATTTGCTGGCATCCGCCTGCGCAAAGGCAAGTCTGGTCGCTAGCGGCAAACTGCTTCCCGCTATCCCCAGTGCCGTGAGATTGAAGAACTGTCGCCTATTCATCGCTGTCTCCTGAACATTTGAGATGTCACCTGGGTTGCTTGCGCGGGGGCGGCGATCAGCAGCGCGCAGACGCCGACACGCCAAAGGCAAGGTGCCGTCAATGCGTGGCGCTGTTGCCAGGCGTCTGTTCGATCGCAGTCAGTTGCCGGAGGGGCGCAGGCGGCTGCAATCAGCCGCAATGCATTACCAGGCCTCGATCCAGGGGCGCAGGTCGAGTTCGTGCGTCCACGCGTCGCGCGGTTGCTGATGCAGCATCCAGTACGTGTCGGCAATGTGCTCAGGATTGAGAATGCCGTCGCGATCCTTCAGGGCGTAGCGCTCGGGGAAGTTTTCGCGAATGAACTCTGTGTCGATGGCGCCATCGACGATAGGGTGCGCCACATGAATGCCCTTCGGGCCAAGTTCCTTTGCCATGGATTGCGCCAGCGCGCGCAGGCCATGCTTGGCCCCTGCAAAGGCGGAAAAGCCGGCCCTGCCCCGCAGACTGGCGGTTGCGCCAGTGAAGAATATCGAGCCGCGAGCGCGGGGAACCATCACTCTGGCGGTCTCCCGTCCCATCAGGAAGCCGGCAAAGCAAGCCATCTCCCATACCTTGTAGTAGACGCGCGCGGTCGTATCCAGCAGGTCATAGCGGACGTTTGCGCCAATGTTGAAGACTGCGACCTCAATTGGCGCGATGTTCGACTCGATGTCCTGGATCAGTGCTGTGACGTCCTCCTCCTTGCGGGCGTCCGAACCGAAAGCATGGGCGACGCCGCCTTCTGCTTCGATCTGGGCAACCAGGGGTGCGAGCTTGTCCGCGTTACGCCGTGTGACGCATGCGATATACCCCTCGCGTGCAAAGCGGCGGGCAATGGCACCACCGGTCGCGTCGCCGGCGCCCATGACGAGTATGGCTTTCTTGTCACTCATTGTGTCTCCTTTGTATTTCTCTTTGCGGAACGATGAACTGCATTGCGGTTTAGTATGGGTGTTGCCCCAGCGAGCGTCAATGCGATTTGGCTTATTTTTCTGCTGAAATCGCCTTCTTGCATGCCGCACAGCAGGTCTATAGACTGCATTGCAGTTCAACAAGGGTGATTTGGAGACAAAGATGAGTGAGCCGCATTCTGTCCCGGCGATCGGGTTTCGTCGCATCCATGAGGTGATCGACCCCTGGGTCCACAGTCAGCCGCAGGGAACGGCGCTGGTGGACAAGCGTTTCCGCCTTAGCTATGCGGAGCTCGCCACGGCGGTCCGTGGGGCTGCGCTGCAGTTGGGGGAACTCGGCGTGCAACCCGGCGACCGCGTCATGCTGGTGGCCGAGAACTGCGCCGCCCTGGCGGTGCTTGTGCTGGCCGCCAGCCGGTGCGACGCATGGGCGGTGGTGGTCAATGCGCGCCTCTCGCCGCGAGAGATTGACAGTTTCATCGAGCATTCAGGCGCGCGTCGCGTCCTCTATGCATCAGATGTTTCCAAGGAGGCCGCCAGCCATGCCGACCGTGCGGGCGCAGTCCCCTGCGCTTGGCCGTTGGTGGGTGAGTTGGCCGTTGGCCCACTGAATGAAACTGCGAGCTCGGAACCCGTCAAGGTTGAGCCAGGGGACCAGGTTGCCGTGATGCTCTACACCTCGGGCACCTCTGGCGAGCCCAAGGGGGTGATGCTTACGCATGCAAACCTGCTTTATGTGGCCACGCTGTCGCGGCAACTGCGGCAGTTGAGTCCCGCCGATAGTATTTACGGTGTACTGCCGATGGCGCATGTGGTCGGCCTGTCGTCACAGCTGGTCGGATCTCTCTCGTGTGGCTGCGTCCTGCATCTGGAGGAGCGCTTCTCGCCGGAAGCCCTGGTGAACGCGTTGCGCGCGGCTGGCATCACCGTTCTGATTGGCGTTCCGGCGATGTATGCAAGGTTGCTTGAATGGTGTGGGCGAACCGGTACGGCGCTGGACGGCCACGGCTTGCGCATTATCGGAACCGCCGGCGCACCGCTGACGCGTGAGCTGAAGTCGGCAGTGGAGCTGGCATTCGGCATGCCGCTGCAAAATGGATACGGTCTCACTGAGATGTCTCCTACGATTGCGCAGACGCTGCTCGAGTATCCGCGCCAGGATTGCTCCGTGGGGCCGCCCGTGCCCGGCGTGGAAGTCCGGATCATCGACGCATCAGGTGACGACGTGGCGCCAGGTGGTGCGGGCGAGCTGTGGGTGCGTGGCCCCAACCTGATGAAGGGCTACTACAAGGACGCGGTGCAGACCCGTGTCGCGGTCAATGCCGACGGCTGGCTCAATACCGGCGACATGGCCAGGCAAGGCGAAGATGGGGTGCTTTTCATCGTCGGGCGAACCAGGGAGTTGATCATTCGTTCCGGGTTCAACGTCTACCCGGTCGAGGTTGAGCAGGTGTTGAACAGCCATCCTGCCATCGTGCAGTCGGCTGTGGTCGGGCGCCAGGCCGAGGGGAACGAGGAGGTGGTCGCCTTCGTTGAGCTTGCCGAGGGGGTGCCCGTGGCGCGCGACGAACTGGAGGCCTACCTGCGCGAACGCCTCTCACCCTATAAGGTGCCGACGGAGATCCGGTCGATGGTGCAGCTGCCGGCAGCGCCGACGGGGAAACTGCTCAAGAGCGAGATAAAGAAGCTGGCGGCAAGCGAGGCCGACGCGCGCCAGACCGTGCTGTAGCCGCCATCCCGCGCGCGAAGGCATGCGGTGACGAGGCCAGGAATTGTGCTAACTTGTGCGGCTCTACAAGGCATTGCCAGACAGCGGCACAAGGCATGGACTGGGCCCCAGATCTGCCGGCGCGAGGGGCATGCGCTGCAATCGCGCAAGGAAAATCAAGATGGCAACAGGATCGAAGCAAGAAGAGCTGCATAACACGTTGGCCACGGAAGGCAACGAGGCTGACGAGGAGCCCCGGGGCGACGAAAGCCAGGACCGCCATTTCGTCACCGCGCTGGCGCGGGGGCTGGAGGTACTGAGTTGTTTTCGCAGTGGTGACAACTTCCTTGCCAACCACGAGATTGCCATGCGCTGTGGACTGCCGAAGTCGACCGTTACCCGGCTGACTTACACGCTGACGAAGCTGGGCTACCTGCATCTTGTTCCGGACAGCGGCAAGTACCGGCTCGGCACGGCAACGGCGGCGCTCGGCAGCTCCATGCTGGTGAACCTCGACGTGCGCCAGGTGGCACGGCCGTTCTTGCAGCGCTTGGCCGCCGAAACCGGGGCGGTTGTCGCGCTGACAACACGGGACCGGCTTTCAATGCTGTATCTCGAATGCTGCCGCAGCACCTCGATCGTCACGCTCAGCCTTGATGTCGGCTCTCGTATCCCGCTTGGAACCAGTGCGGCGGGGTTCGTCTTGCTGGCAGCCCTGCCAGCCAGCGAGCGGGCGGATTTAATGGAGCGAATCCGCGCCTTGGACGAAGGCAATTGGCCGAAGGTCGAGCGGGGCATCCTGCAAGCGGTCGATGAATACCAGGCGACCGGCTGCGCGACTTCGGCTGGCACCTGGGTCAAGGAGGTCCATGGCATCGCCACGCCGCTGTGGCCGGGGCGCGGGCTGCCTTTGATGGCGGTGAGCGTAGCCGGTGCAGCAGGCTATTTCCCCGTCGCACGACTGCACGAGGAAATCCGGCCGAAGCTGCTGGACACCGTGAGGGAAATCGAGCGCAACCTCGGTCAGCGCTCGGACGAGCCAGTGCCGGTCAGGCCGGCAACACTGTAGCGCTGGCTACGGCCGTTCGCTGCCGGCCGATGGCGGCTTCACCGGCCGAGGGACCGGATCAGGCTCCGGGGTTGAACCCCAGCGCCGTGCTGACCGCGCGCGCCTCGCGCCGCACGGCGCTGCCGATGGGCCCGTCGATGGCGGGATCAAAGCCGCCGGTGGCGCCCAGTGCCGTCAGCACCGCGCAAACGCGCCCGGTGTAGTCGCGTACCGGCGCCGCCACGGCGCTGATGCCGGTCAGGTTGGTGTCGCGCACCCAGGCGCAGTCGTCGGCCTGCACCGCGCGGCGCAGTGCGCCGATGGGGTCTTTGGCATCGAGCAACGCCAGCCGCGCCGGGCTGGCCGTGGCCAGTTCTTCTTCGGCCTGTGCATGCACGCGCTTTTCATCGAGCAGGCCCAGGAACACGCGCCCGGTGGCCGACCACAGCAGCGGCATCACCGAACCCGCGCGCACGTTCACCGTCACCGGCAAACCCGGTTCTTCAAAGCGCATGATGGTCGGCCCCTTGTTGCCCATCACCGCGACAAAGCAGGTCACTTCCAGTGTTTCGCGCAGGCGCACCAGCGAGGCTTCGGCCAGCCGGATCGGGTCGGCCTGCCGCATCGCCGCCATGCCGATCTGCAGCGCCTCGAAGCCCAGGTGGTATTGCTGCGTACCCACCTCCTGCGCCACCAGCCCCTCTTCCACCAGGCTGACCAGGTAGCGGTGCACCTTGGCCGGGCTTTCGTCGATGTGGGCGGCCAGCGCGGTCAGGCTGGCGCGCCCGCCCAGCCGGGCCAGTCCCTTGAGCACCGCCATGCCAGTGACCGCCGATTGCACGCGCTGGCGGCGCTCGCGCGTGCGGGGCGCGTCGGCGGGTTCGATGGGAGGTTCGGAAGCTTTCGGTCGGGGCATGGCGGGAAGATCCGGCAAACGGTGAGCGGTCATCACATGGAAGGCGGATCAAGCCATGCGGCCGCTGCAGGTCAGTTCAAGGTTAACCCGCATTCAATCATTACGCAATGCGTATATGATTTACGCAAAACAGAAACACCGGTGCCGTACACCGGGCTGACCAACAAGGAGACAAGCCCCCCATGCCCCGCCCCCACTTCAAGCGCCTGGCCATTGGCGCCCTGGCCCTGCCGATGCTGGCCGCAGTCCCCGCGCACGCCGCCGACGCCTACCCTGCCAAGCCTATCCGCTGGATCGTCCCCTACGCCGCCGGCGGCGGTTCGGACTTCCTGGCGCGCACCATCAGCCAGGGGCTGTCGGCCAAGGTCGGCCAGCCGGTGGTGGTGGACAACAAGCCGGGCGGCAATACCGCCATCGGCGCGGCCGAGACGGCGCGCTCGGCCGCCGACGGCTATACCGTGCTGTCGGCCGACAACGGCACGCTGGTGTTCAACCCCGTGCTGTACAAATCGCTCTCCTACAACCCCGGCAAGGATCTGGCTCCGGTGACGCTGCTGGGCCGCTTCCCGATGATCCTGGTGGTGGGCGCGACCAGCCCGGTCAAGAGCGCCAGGGAATTCATCGCGCAGACCAAGGCCACCCAGGGCGGCATCAACTACGGCTCGGCAGGCGCGGGCAGCCCGCACCACCTGGCAATGGAGTTGCTGAAGGTGGAAGCCGGCCTGTCGATGACGCATGCCCCGTACCGCGGCGCTGCGCCTGCGCTGTCGGACGTTGCCGCCGGGCAGGTGGTGGCGATGATGGTGGACTATGCCGCCGGCGCCGGCTTTATCAAGGGCGGCAAGGTCCGGCCGCTGGCGGTGGCCAATGCCACCCGACTGCCGCAGTTGCCTGACGTGCCGACCTTTGCCGAACTGGGCTACCCGCGCGTGGAAGCTGCCGCGCTGGTGGGCATGGTGGTGCCGGCCGGCACGCCGCCGGAGGTGGTCAACACGCTGAACAAGGACGTGGTCGCGGCAATCCGTGAGCCCGCTGTCAACAAGCGGCTGGTGGACTTCGGCGTGGAGCCGGTCGGCAACTCGCCGGCGCAGTTCAGCGAGCTGCTGCGCAGCGAGTCCACCCGCTGGACCACGCTGATCCGCGACCTGAAGATCACGCTGGACAACTGAGTCCGGCCGCAACACCGAATGGCCGTCCGACCCTGATCGGACGGCCCTGTTTTTCGCCAGGAGTACGCAGTATGGCCAACCCCTCCCCCAGCGCCGCGCGCAGCGGCTGCCCGATCGACCACAGCGCCTTGACCGCTCCCAACGGCTGCCCGGTCAGCCACAACGCGGCGCAATTCGATCCCTTCGGCGACGGCTACCAGCAGGACCCGCCCGAATACGTGCGCTGGTCGCGCGAGCAGGAGCCGGTGTTCTACAGCCCCAGGCTGGGCTACTGGGTGGTCACGCGCTACCAGGACATCAAGGCGATCTTCCGCGACAACCTGACCTTCAGCCCGTCGATCGCGCTGGAGAAGATCACGCCCACCGGCGACGAGGCCAATGCCGTGCTGGCCTCCTATGGCTACGCCATGAACCGCACGCTGGTCAACGAGGACGAGCCCGCCCACATGCCGCGCCGGCGCGCGCTGATGGCGCCCTTCACGCCCGCGGAACTGGCGCACCATGAGCCGCTGGTGCGCCGCCTGGCGCGCGAGTATGTCGACCGCTTTATCGACGATGGCGGCGCCGACCTGGTCGACCAGATGCTGTGGGAGGTGCCGCTGACCGTAGCGCTGCATTTCCTGGGCGTGCCCGAAGAGGACATGGACCTGCTGCGCCAGTACTCCATCGCCCATACCGTCAACACCTGGGGCCGGCCGAAGCCGGAGGAACAGGTGGCCGTGGCGCATGCCGTGGGCAACTTCTGGCAGCTGGCGGGCCGCATCCTCGACAAGATGCGCGAGGACCCGTCCGGCCCGGGCTGGATGCAATACGGCCTGCGCAAGCAGAAAGACCTGCCCGAGGTGGTCACCGACTCCTACCTGCATTCGATGATGATGGCCGGCATCGTCGCCGCGCATGAGACCACCGCCAATGCCTCGGCCAATGCCATCAAGCTGCTGCTGCAGCATCCGGATGCGTGGCGCGAGATCTGCGACGATCCATCGCTGATCCCCAATGCGGTGGAAGAATGCCTGCGCCACAACGGCTCCGTCGCCGCATGGCGGCGGCTGGTGACGCGCGACGCCGAGGTCGGCGGCATCCACCTGCCCGCGGGCAGCAAGCTGCTGATCGTCACGTCGTCTGCCAACCATGACGAGCGCCATTTTGCCGATGCCGACCTGTTCGACATCCGCCGCGACAACGCCAGCGAGCAGCTCACCTTCGGCTACGGCTCGCACCAGTGCATGGGCAAGAACCTGGCGCGCATGGAGATGCAGGTCTTCCTGGAGGAACTGGCACGCCGGCTGCCGCATATGCGCCTGGCCGAGCAGACCTTCACCTACGTGCCCAACACCTCGTTCCGCGGCCCGGAGCACCTGCTGGTGGAATGGGACCCCGCGCAAAATCCCGAGCGCCGCGACCCGGCCTTGCTCGACGTGCACCAGCCGGTACGCATCGGCGAGCCGTCCGCACACACCATCGCCCGCACGGTGGTGGTCGAGCGCGTCACGCCCGCCGCCGACGGCGTGGTCCGGCTGCGGCTGGCGGCGCCTGACGGCAAGCCACTGCCGCGCTGGGCCCCGGGCTCGCATATCGACGTGGAATGCGGCGATACGGGGCTGTCGCGCCAGTATTCGCTGTGCGGCGATCCGGACGATGCGGGTGCGCTGGAGATTGCCGTGCTGCGCGACCCCGACAGCCGCGGCGGCTCGGCCTGGGTGCATGGCAGCGTCCAGGCCGGCGACCGCCTGCGCATCCGCGGGCCGCGCAACCACTTCCGCTTCGATGAAAGCTGCAAGCGCGCCATCTTTATCGCCGGCGGCATCGGCATCACGCCGGTCAGCGCGATGGCGCGGCGCGCCCGTGCGCTTGGCATCGACTACGAATTCCACTACTGCGGCCGTTCACGCAATGCGATGGCGATGCTGGATGAACTGCAGGCCCTGCACGGTGCACGGCTGCAAGTCCATGCCAGCGATGAAGGCCAGCGCGCCGACTTCGGCAAGCTGCTGGCGCAGCCGGATCCGCGCACCCAGGTCTACGCCTGCGGCCCGCAGCGCATGCTGGATGCGCTGGCCGAGCGCTGCGCGGCGTGGCCGCAAGATGCGCTGCGCGTGGAGCACTTCGTATCGAAGCTGGGCACGCTGGATGCGTCGAACGAACAGCCCTTTACCGTCGAGCTGAAGGACTCCGGCCTGGTCATGGAAGTCCCGGCTGGCCAGACCCTGCTGAGCGCGCTGCGCGGCGCCAATATCGACGTGCAGAGCGATTGCGAGGAAGGCCTGTGCGGGTCCTGCGAGGTGCGCGTGCTGGCCGGCCAGGTCGACCATCGCGACGTGGTGCTCACGCGCAGCGAGCGCGAGGCCAACCAGCGCATGATGGCGTGCTGTTCGCGCGCCTGTGGCGGCGGCCGGCTGGTGCTGGAGCTCTGAGCGCCCGCCCGTCAGGCGGTGGCGTTGAAGGCGTCGTGGTATTGCACGCTGCCGGTCGGATAGCCGCCGTCGAACGCCAGTGCCTGGAAGTACTCGGGCGGCACGCCCTGCAGGACCAGCCCCGGCCGCACGGCGAAGCCGAAGCGGCCGTAGTAGCCGGGATCGCCCAGCACCACACAGCCGGCGGCGCCAAGGCTGCGCAGTTGGTCCAGCGACGCGCGCATCAGTTGCGAGCCGATGCCCTGCCCCTGCAGGTCCGGCGCCACCGAGATCGGGCCCAGTCCGTACCAGCCTGCCTCACCAGACGACACCGTTACCGGCGAAATCGCCACGTGGCCCACCAGCCTGTCGCCGGCCTGTGCCACCAGCGACACCGTCAACTGGCCGGCGCGGCGCAGCGCATTGACGACGAAAGCCTCGGTGCGGCTGGTGTGCGGCGCCGTCAGGAAGGCGGCGGTGGTCAGCCGGGCGATGGCGTCGGCGTCGGACGGCGATTCTGAGCGGATCTGCACGGACATGCCGGGACTCGGGACTTCGATCAGGTCTTGGGGACTCGGATTCTACGCTCCCCGTTCGCTGGCATGCCGCGGCCGCCAGGGCAAGCCACTGTTGCGCCGTAGGACAACGCCTGACAACAGCGGCAAGGCGCCAAGGCTAAAGTAGCAGCGCGAACCCCAAGGCAATCCTGTTCCCGTTGCGTCATGCGCCCTGCCCCTGCTGCCCCCGCCGTCCCTGATCGCCATCCTTTGCGCCATGCCGCTGTGTGCCTGGGCCTGTCCCTGCTGGCCGGGCCACTTGCCCTTTCCGCCACCGTGGCTGCCCCGCCTGCGCCGTCCCCGCAACTGTCCGGGCTGGCCACGCTGCTGCTGGGCACGGTGCGCGGCAAGCCCACCGGCATGAACGGCGTGACCCGCCTGACCGCGGGCGATGTCGACCGTGAGCTGCGCATGGCCTGCCAGGAGTTGATGCGCGCCGGCCCGGTCGACCTGGACGACACCACCCGCTTCGACGGCTGCGTGACGCGGCCGGGCAAGATTGTCGAGTTCCGGCTGAAGGTTTCAGGGGTGGATGCGGCGCGTGACGATACCCGCGAGTTCATGGCGACGGCCAAGCCGATCCTGGAGCGCGGCATCTGCCGCAACCCGGATGTGCCGGTGCTCGGCAAGCTGGGGGTCAGGCTGCGCTACCACTACCTGGCCGGGCAGAAATCGCTGGTCTTGCTGGATATCCCGCCGGACCAGTGCCTGAGGAAGTGAGGCCGCCGCACGCGCGCCGTTTCAAGACCCTTTTCCGCCCCCCAGCACCTCATCGCAAACCGCCAGCCATGCCCGCGCCGCATGCGACAGGTAGCGTCCCGGCGACCAGATATGGGCCATGGTCCAGTCCATTGCCGGCTCGGTCAGCCGCGCCATGGCCAGCGTGCCCTGGCCCTGCAGGCGCTCAGCCAGCGGCTGCGGCAGGAAGGTAGTGCCCAGCCCCGCCGCCGCCATCGACGCCAGGAAATCCCAGTGCCCGCTGCGCGCCACCACGCGCGGCTCGATGCGTGCTTCCAGAAATGCCTGCCGCAGCTTGCGCGTCAGCGAGAAATCATCCGTCAGCATCACCAGCGGCTCATTGCGCAGCGCCGCCAGCGTGACGGTGCGCCCGCGCGCCCAGGCAGCCTTGCGCGGCCCCACGGCCCAGATCGGGTAGCGGCCGAACTGGCGCGTTTCCAGCGCCAGGCCGCTGTCGCCCGGCAGCACCGTGGCGCCGACTTCCAGCTCGCCGCTTGCCACCAGTTGCTCCACCACCTGGCCGCCGTGCTCGTCCAGCGTCAGCGACAGGTTGGGATAGCGCCGCCGGAAGGCGCTGACCGCCGGTGAAAAGAACAGGTTGACCATCGGCGGGATCCCCACCGTCAACTGCCCCCGGCCCAGCGAGGACAGGTCGGACACCTCCAGCGTCAGCCGGTGCACCACGCCCAGCGCCTCCTGCCCGCGCTCGTAGACCACGCGGCCCACGTCGGTCAACCGCACGCTCTTGCCTTCACGGATCAGCAGCGGCTGGCCGACCTCGTCCTCCAGCTGCTTGACCATCTTGCTGATGGTCGACTGGGTGACGAACAGCGAGGTCGCGGCCTGGGTAAAGCTGCGCAGCCGGGCAGTCTCGACGAAATAGCGCAGCGCGCGAATATCGATGGGCATGGTGCTGAGGGACGGCGAGCGGGCTGCCGGCAGGCCGCTTTCGCGATCCATGAACAAAGGGAATGGAAAGACCAATATTAAATCATGAATGGAATGCGAGAGGTTTGGCTACACTTCGCTTCCACACATCGCCCCCGCCCAACTGCGCCGCCAATGAAGCGTGGAGCGGCAGGCCGCGGTGTGCCCTCAACTCCTCCTCAAGACCCCGCTCCATGGCTAGCTGGCCGAATGCACGACAGTGGCTGTTCTCGCTGAAGGCATTCGCCGCCGCGATGCTGGCGCTCTACATCGCGCTGGCGCTGGGCCTGCCGCGGCCGTACTGGGCCATGGCGACGGTGTACTTTGTTTCCCATCCCCTGACCGGCGCCACCCGTTCCAAGGCGGCCTACCGCGTGGCCGGCACGATGCTGGGCGCCACTGCCGCGGTGGCCACGGTGCCGCAGCTGGTCAACATGCCGATCGTGCTGATGGGCGCGATCGCGCTGTGGATCACCGTGCTGGTGTACCTGTCGCTGCTGCAGCGCACGCCGCGCAGCTATGTGTACCTGCTGGCGGCCTACACCCTGCCGATCGTCGCGCTGCCGGCCGTCAGCGCGCCGGCGCAGATCTTCGATATTGCCGTGGCCCGGATCGAGGAAATCGTGATCGGCATCGTCTGCGCCGGGCTGGTGGGCTCGGTCGTCTTCCCGGCCAAGGTGGCGCCCGCGCTGCGGTCCCGCGCAGCCACCTGGCTGGCCGACGCGGCGGCCTGGGCATCGGACATCGTCACCGGCAGCCCGCGCGCCGACGACAGCCGCCACCGGCTCGCCGCCGACATCCTGGCGCTGGACCAGCTGGCCAGCCAGCTGGCCTATGACACCGAGGGCAGCCACACGCTGCGCCATGCCCGCGCGCTGCGCCAGCGCATGACCATGCTGATGCCGCTGCTGTCGTCGCTGGAAAGCGTGCTGCAGGCGCTGCGCAGCCATGCGGACGGCATGCCGCTGCCACTGCGCGAGGCCCTGGCTGCGACGACCGCCTGGCTGGCGACCGATGCTGCCACGCCGCCTCCCGTCGCCACGGGCGGCTGGCCTGCCGATGGCCGCGCGGGCGAGGTCGACTGGCAAGCCGGCCTCGCCGCCACGGCGGCGGACCAGCTGCAGCGCCTGGGCACCTTGTACGCTGAATGCCGGGCCCTGCAGCAAGGCATCGGCGACCGCAGCGCCGGCGCGCCGCTGCTACGCGGCGACCCGGCCCCGGAGACTGCCGGCCATCACCACGACCACGGCATGCTGCTGTTCGGCGCCGTGTCCAGCGGCCTGGCCGTTTTCTGCGCGGGGCTGCTGTGGATCTTCTCGGGCTGGGAGGACGGCGCCGGCGCGGTCGCGGTGGCATCGATCGCCTGCTGCTTCTTTGCGGCCATCGACGAGCCGCGCCGCATGGCCGGTGCCTTCCTGCGCTGGAGCACGATCTGCCTGCTGGTGTCGTCCGGCTACCTGTTCCTGGTGGTGCCGCACGCGCACACCTTTGAAGCGCTAGCCGCGATGCTGGCGCTGCCCTACCTCGGTATCGGCCTGCTGATCGCGCGCCCGGGCTTCCAGTTGATTGCGATGCTGCTGTCGGTGAACACGGCCTCGTTCGCCAACGTGCAGGCGGTGTTCGATGCGGATTTCCTCGGCACCTTCAATACCTGCCTGGCCAGCGCCGCGGCAATGCTGTTCGCGCCGCTGTGGTCGATGGCGGTACGCCCGTTCGGCGCGCGCGCGGCGGCGCACCGGCTGGTGCGCGCCAGCTGGCAGGACCTGGCCCAGGCCGCCACGCTGCGCGCGGCCGATGGTGATGCGCGGCTGGGCGCGCGCATGCTTGACCGGCTCGGCCAGCTGGTGCCGCGGCTGGGGGCTGCCGGCGATCCCTTGTCGTCCGACGGCTTCCACGCGCTGCAAGTCGGCTACTGCGCGCTGGCGCTGCAGAAGGCGCTGCCGGCCTTGCCGCCCGCGGCGCGCAAGCCGGTGCGCCGTGTACTGGCCGCGGTGGCGCGGCATTTCCGCGCACGGCTGCGCGCGGGCCATGCCGTGCCGGCGCCGGCGGGGCTGGCCGGCTGGGTGGCCGATGCCATCGCCGGCGTGGCCGCGCTGCCCGCAAGTGGCCGCTCTGACCACCGCGGCACGCTCGGCGCGCTGGTGGTGCTGCAGGTCACGCTGCTGCCTGGCCCGGCGGCTGCCCTGCCCCGCTGATCTCCCCAACTCTCCGCTGCCGCCGAATGCTCAGTGAAATCGACCTCTATGGCGTCTTCGTGCCAGGCGTGCTGGTGCTGATGGTGCTGGCCTTCGCCGTCACTACCGCGATCCGCATGGTGCTGGCCGCGCTGGGCTGCTACCGGCATATCTGGCACCGCTCGCTGTTCAATCTTTCCCTTTATGTGATCGTCCTTGGCGCCGTGGCCGCAGTCTTTGTCGCGGTGCCGGGACTGCCGTCATGACCTTCCGACTCCGCCCCCTGCTTCCCTTGCTGCCAACGCTGCTGGCCGCCATCGCCGCCCTGCTGGTGCTGCGCCACCTGTGGGACTACTACACGGCCGCGCCATGGACCCGCGACGGACACGTGCGTGCCGACATCATCCAGGTGGCGCCCGATGTGTCAGGGCTGGTCACGCGCGTGCTGGCGCGCGACAACCAGCATGTGCAGCCAGGCGAAGTCCTGTTCGAGATCGACCGCGACCGCTACGCGCTGGCCCTGCAGCAGGCGCTGGCCACGCTGGCAACCCGGCGCGCCGCGCTGGCGCAGGCGCGGCGCGAAGCTGCGCGCAACCATGACCTGGACGGCCTGGTTGCCGCCGAAGTCGCGGAACAGGGGCGTGCCCGCGTAGAGCAAGGCGAAGCCGCGCTGGCGCACGCCGAAGCCGCGGTGCGGCTGGCCCGGCTCAACCTGGAGCGCACCAGCGTGCGCAGCCCGGTGGCGGGCTATCTCAACGACCGGCTGCCGCGCCTGGGCGACTATGTCTCGACCGGCCGTCCGGTGCTGTCGATGGTCGATGCCGGTTCCTTCCACGTGGAAGGCTATTTCGAGGAAACCAAGCTGCACCGGATCCGCATCGGCAGCCCGGTCGACGTGCATATCATGGGCGAGCCCCGGCAACTGCGCGGGCACGTGCAGAGCATCGCCGCCGGCATCGAGGACCGCGACCGCAGCGCGGGCTCGAACCTGCTGCCCAACGTCAACCCGACTTTCAACTGGGTGCGGCTGGCACAGCGCGTGCCGGTGCGCATCGTGCTGGAGGACGTGCCCGCGGATGTGCGCCTGGTCTCCGGCCGCACCGCGACTGTTGCCGTTCGCGAAGCCAGGCGCGACGATGACGCCGGCCGCCGCACGGGGCCCCGGTCGTGAGGCGGCGCCATCCCTGGCTGGCGTGCGCCGCGGCCTGCCTGTGCGCCTGCACGACCGTGGGCCCGGACTATCGCGTGCCCGATCATGCGGCGGTGCGCGCGCCCGCGGCCAACGGGCCGCTGCAGGGCGCCGAAGCGCACGGCGTGGCCATCGCGCCCGTGCCCGACGACTGGTGGCGGCTCTATGACGACGAGCGGCTCGACCGGCTGGTCGAACAGGCGCTGGCCGCCAACACCGACATCCGCGCCGCCAGCGCCAACCTGCGCCGCGCGATGGCACTGCTGCATGAGGTGGAGTCTGAGAACCTGCCCCAGGGCGGCGCCAGCGCCAGCGTATCGCGCGCGCAGCTGTCGGGCGAGAGCTTCCTGCAGACCACCAAGCCACCGGTATTCAACCTGGGGGACTTCGGTTTCGGGGTGTCCTACCTGATCGACTTCTTCGGCAAGCTGGCCCGCGCCGACGAGGCCGCGCTGGCCGGCGCCGAAGCCAGCGAGGCCACGCTCGACATGGTGCGCGTCACCGTGGCGGCGCAGACCGTACGCGCCTACGTGCAGGGCTGCGCCGCCACGCATGAACTGGCCGCCGCCACGCAGCAGCTCGCGGTACAGCAACGCACGCTGGACGCCACCGGCCGCCTGGTCGCCGCCGGCCGCGGCGAACCCGCCGAGGTAGCGCGCGAGCGCGCCCGCACCGAAGCGCTGCGCGCTGCCTTGCCAACGCTGGAAGCCGCGCGTAGCGCCGCACGCCACCGGATGGCGCTGCTGCTGGGCAAGCCGCCTGCGGCACTGCCAGAGGCCGAGGTGGACTGCCATGCGGAACCCACGCTGCGTGCGCCGCTGCCAGTCGGCGACGGCGCCGCGCTGCTCAGGCGCCGGCCCGATATCCGCCAGGCGGAACGCGAACTGGCCGCGGCCACCGCTCGCATCGGCGTGGCCACGGCGGACCTGTATCCATCGATCCGCATCGGCGCCAGCGCCGGGCTGACCGGCGTGCTGAGCCACCTTGGCAGCGGCCCGACGGCGCGCTGGAGCGTGGGGCCGCTGCTGAGCTGGTCGCTGCCGACCAACGGCGTGCGCCATCGCATCCACGGGCATGACGCCGCGGCCGACGCCGCCCTGGCGCGCTTTGACGGCGCGGTGCTGCGTGCGCTGCAGGAAACGGAAACGGCGTTGTCGGCCTACACGCGTGAACTGGAACGGCACGAAGCCCTGCACGCGGCGCGCGAACAGGCCGCGGAAGCCGCGCGGCTGCAGCACCGCCTGCAGCAGGCGGGGCGCATCCCGTACCTGGCGCACCTGGACGCCGAGCGCACGCTGGCCGATGCACAGGCCGCGCTGGCGGCCTCCGAAGGCCATGTCGCCGCCCGCCAGGTCGACCTGTTCCTGGCACTTGGCGGCGGTTGGCAGGCCGGCCGGAAGGTAGCGTCCGCCAATGCATCGACCGATGAAGAAAACGACTGATACTTTGCCCGCCAGGCCACCCCTTGCGCACAATCGGGCGCTGCCACTTCGGCGCCTTCGCCGGTTACATCACGCTGAGTGCTACTGAGGTGCGCGCTCCGGTGCTAGATTGAGAAGGCGTGCCGCCGCCAGGCGCCGGCCGTGCCTGACAAGCCACCCCACCAGAAGAGCGAGGAGCCGCGCATGTCCCTTCCCCATCTTGAATCCGGACAGATTGCCAGCGTGTTGCCTCTGGGCACACGGCTGGACCAGACCGCCACCCAGGCCCTGTTCAAGGAAGGCCCGCTGGAAGTGATGCGGCTGGTGCTGAAGGCAGGCAAGCATGTGCCGCCCCATGCGGTGGATGGCCCGATGACCGTGCAATGCCTGGAGGGCGAGGTGCGCGTGCGGGTGGACGGCGCCGAGCGCCAGCTGCACCAGGGCGACCTGCTCTACCTGGGGCCGAGCGTGCGCTACGACGTGACTGCCCTCTCCGATGCCTCAGTGCTGGTCACGTTGGTCCTGCCCGGCAGCCGCTGAGTAGTCCCGCCTTACGCAACGACAGGCTGCCAGCGCGCGCTGGCGGCCACAAAGGCATCGATCAGCGCCGCCACAGGCTCGCGGCGCAGTGCCGATTCGCGCACCAGCACGCCTACGTCGCGATAGAGCGGCCCGCCCGGCAATGGCGCCTGCACCACGCCCGCGGACTGCCGCAATGGCACCAGTTCGGACGGGATAATGGCGCAACCCAGGCCAGCTGCCACCATCTGCAGGATCACGGCCGGCTCATCCAGCTCCATCCCTTCCCTGACCCATAGCCGCTGCCGCTTCAGGTAGCCGTCCACCAGCTGCCCGCCGGTGCTGTGGCGGTTGTAGCGGATGAACGGAAGCGTCTCCAGCAGCGCGCGCAGGTCTGCAGGCGCACCGGCGGGACCAATGCCGACAAAGCCCTCGCGCACCAGCGGCACCCACTTGAGGTCCGGCGGAAAACCCAGCCGCGGCCGGATCAGCACGGCGATATCCAGTTCGCGCGCATCCACCTGTGTCAGCAGCTGGGTGGACATGCCCGGCACCACGTTGACGTGCGAGTCCGGAAACCGCCCCCGGAAATGCCGCATCGCATCGGCCAGCAAGGTGGCCTGGACGGTTGACACCGCGCCCAGCTCCACCGGCGCGGCGTCGGCGTGCGGGCCGGCGCGGTCTTTCATCGCGGCATAAAGCTCGACAAAGCGCCGCGCCTCCGGCACCAGCCGGCGCCCGGCTTCGCTGAGCGCGACCGACTTCCCGGTGCGATCGAAGAGTACGCAGTCCAGGTCCTCTTCCAGCCGCCGGATCTGTGTGCTGACGGCCGACTGCGTCAGCGCCAGCCGCGCCGCGGCGGCGGAGAACGAGCCGGTTTCGGCGGCCACCAGGAAGGTCTGGAAGTAGCGGATCATCTATCGAAAAGTCTGATGCTCAGAGCAAAAATGATTCGCTTCATATTACGGGTTGTGCTGTCTACAATCAACGCGCAGGCCAACGCCTGCCCGCATACCGACACCCGACAAAGGCCCCCCGCATGAGCGCGACTTCCTCTATCCCCCTGTTCCACCTGGCTTTCCCCGTGCGCGACCTGGCCGAGGCAAGGCGCTTCTATGGCGACTTGCTTGGCTGTCCCGAAGGGCGCAGTTCCGAGGCATGGGTGGACTTCAATTTCTATGGCCACCAGGTGGTGGCACACCTGTCGCCCGAGGAATGCGGACACCGCGCCACCAGTGCAGTCGATGGCGATGACGTGCCGGTGCGGCACTTCGGTGCGATCCTGCCGATGGGCGAATGGGAGGCCCTGGCCGAGCGGCTGCGCGCGGCGGGCACACAGTTCGTGATCGAGCCGCATGTGCGCTTCAAGGGCCAGGTTGGCGAGCAGGCCACCATGTTCTTCCTGGACCCGTCGGGCAACGCGCTGGAGTTCAAGGCCTTTGGCGACATGAGCCAGGTGTTCGCCAAGTAAGGCAGCGCGCGGCCGGGCTACGCAATACGGCGCATGGCCTCGCGGATCGGGTCGGACTCGGTCGGGCGCACCAGCCGCGCCACCTCCTGCCCGTCGCGCAGGAACACCAGCGTTGGCCACAGCTTGATGTGAAACGACCGGCCGAGCCGGCGCCCGCTGCCGTCCTCGATCTTGAGATGGCGCAACGCCGGATGCACGGCGAAGGCCTCGGCCAGTGCCGGCTGGGCGCGCTGGCAGTAGCCGCACCACGGCGCGCCGAATTCCAGCACGGTGGCGCCCGGCAGCGCATCCACTTCCGTGCGGGTCGGCTCGGTGGCCGCGTATTGTTGGGTCATGGGCATGGATCTGGTCCTTTCGCGACAGCTGGCTGATGGCATCCGCATGCCTGCCAGATTCGTTCCAGCGGCAACTCCGGGCAGGCACCGCGCACAGAGGATGCCCCAGACCCGCCCGGCTGTGCAATTTCTACGCCGCCGTGGCGATTTCCCACCATGCTGGCAGCAGTTCGCGCACCTCGGCCGCGGCAAAGCGGTCGTCGATCAGGTAGACCACGCCCTGGTCCTGCTGCGTGCGGATGACACGGCCCGCCGCCTGCACCACCTTGCGCAGCCCGGGATACAGGTAGGCATAGGCATAGCCCTGCCCGAACGCCTGTTGCATGCGCGCGCGGAACTGCTCGTTGACCGCGTTGAACTGTGGCAGCCCCAGGGTGGCAACGAAGGCGCCGATCAGGCGCTCGCCGGGCAGGTCCACGCCTTCGGCAAAGGCGCCGCCAAGCACCGCAAAGCCAATGCCCTCGCCGCCTGCCGCAAACGTGTCCAGAAACGCCGCCTGCGCGGCTTCGTCCATGCCCCGCGACTGCACCCAATGCGGAATATCGGGGTGAGACTGAGCGAAGCGGGCCACGGCTTGCTGCAGGTACTCGTGGCTGCTGAAGAACGCCAGGTAGTTGCCGCGCCGTGTCCGGAACTGGCTGGCCATCAGCGCGACGATGGCAGGCAGCGACTGTTCGCGCCTGGCATAGCGGGTGGAGATGCGCGAGGCGATCCGCACTGACAATTGCTCGGCGCGGAACGGCGATGGCACTTGCACCCGCGCGCAATCGGCAGGCAAACCCAGCGTATCGAGGTAATAGGCGGCGGGATCGAGTGTCGCGGAGAACAGCGTGCACGAATGCGCGGCGGCAAAGCGTGGGCGCAGGAACGGGGCCGGGATGACATTGCGCAGGCACAGCCGCGCATGGTGGCCGCGGCCGGTGCGCGGCACGCGCTGGATATCGAACAGCGAATGCGCGTCGAGCTGCTCGGCGAGGCGGCCAAAATGCAGCGCATCGAAATAGAAGCGCTGCAGCGCAGGATCCTGCGCGCCAGGATGCTCGGTCATATGCGTCAGTGCCGCCGCGCAGCATTCGTCCAGCGCACGGCGGAAGGCGGCGGGCACTTCGGGCAGGGCTTCATAGGCGTCGTCACTCTGGCGCGCCAGCGTGCTCCATTGCCGGGCCAGCCGCGTCAATGGCTTGCGCACGACGGCCGGCGCGCTGCGGCGCACCTCGCGCAGCGATTGGGGGTCGAGTTCGGCGGTGTACATGGCGCGGCCGCGCTCGACCAGGTTATGGGCCTCGTCCACCAGCACGCTGGTGCTCCAGCCATTGGCCGCGGTCAGCGCATACAGCAACGCGCTGCGGTCGAAGTAGTAGTTGTAGTCAGCCACCACCACGTCGCTCCAGCGCACCAGCTCCTGCGACAGGTAGTAAGGGCAGATCCCGTGTGCCAGCGCCAGCGCGCGCACCGCGGCGCGGTCGCGCACCGGCACGCCGCGCGCCGCTTCGCGTGCTGCTGGCAGGCGGTCATAGAAGCCGCGCGCCAGCGGGCAGGACTCGCCATGGCAGGCCAGCTCCGGATGCTCGCAGGCCTTGTCGCGGGCCACCAGCTCCAGCACATGCAGCGGCTGCGCGCCGTGGCTGCGCAGCGCATTGGCGGCGTGCAGCGCCACCCCGCGCCCGGTGGATCGGGCCGACAGGAAGTACACCTTGTCGATGCCCTGCCCCGGCATGGCCTTGAGCACCGGGAACAATGTGCCGACTGACTTGCCGATGCCGGTGGGTGCCTGCGCCAGCAGGTGGCGGCCCGCGCGGTTGGCGTTGTAGACCGCCTGCGCCAGTTCGCGCTGGCCCGGGCGGAAGCCCTGGTGCGGAAAGGCCAGTTGCGCCAGCGCGCCATCGCGCGCCTGCCGGTGGGCCAGTTCCGCCTGCGCCCAGTGCAGGAACTGCTCGCAGGTCTGCACGAAGAAGGCTTCAAGCGCCTGCGCAGTGAAGTGCTCCGCGACCGGATACTCGCGCTGGCTGATGATGTCGAAATAGACCACCGCGATCTCCAGCCCCGGCAGCCCCAGCTTGCGGCATAGCAGGCAACCATAGACCTTGGCCTGCGCCCAGTGCAGCTGGCGGTGGTTGTCCGGCACGGCGGCATCGCCGCGCACGGTCTTGATTTCTTCCAGGCGGTTGGCGGTGGGATCATAGCCGTCGGCGCGGCCGCGCACATGCAAGGGGCCGAAATCGGCGGCAAGCGCCACCTCGGCCTGGTAGCCCTCCCCGCGCCGGCTGGTCACTACGGCATGCCCGGCCACGCCCTCCTGCGCCGATGGCGTCGGCACGAAGCGCAGGTCCAGGTCGCCCGCCTTGGCGGTGAACTCGCACAGCGCGCGCACGGCCACCACGTAGGCCGGAGCGGCTAGCGTGACAGGCGGGGCTGGAAGGGACGGCGGGACGGCAGGCACAGGAAGGGGCACGCGGCGATAACTGTATGAATATACAGTATCACGCAAGACTGTTATCCCGTGACCATCGCTCCGGCATAAGGAAAGAGCAAAACGTTATTTCCATGTGCCCCACCCGCCGCTCTATATTGTCCGGCTTACAAGACAACAACCGCCTGCCGACCCGCCGGCAGCGGACCACGACCGGAGCACAACCTTGACCCGCGGCACCACCCTTGGCGACACCCTCTCCTGGCCCGCGCGCTACCTGCCGCGCAAGACCGCGCTGGTCAGCGGCATCGGTGCCGGGCGACGCGCGTGGACCTATGCGGAGCTCGATGCCGAGGTCAACCGCCACGCGCACGCGCTGCAGTCGCTGGGGATCGGCAAGGGCGACGTGGTCGCGGCCTTCCTCTACAACACCCCGGCCTTCGTCTTCACGCTGCTGGCCACGGCGCGCATCGGCGCGGTCTACAACCCGGTCAACTACCGCCTGGCTGCGCAGGAACTGGCCTACATCCTGAACGATGGCGGCGCCAAGGCAGTGCTGTTCGAGCAGGAAGGCGCGGGCGTGGTGGAAAAGGCAGCCGAACTGGCGCCCGGTACCGCGCTGCGCATCTATGCCGACCCCGATGCCGCGCCCGCCTTGGCCACGCACCGGCTCGACACGCTGGCCGCGGGCCAGCCGGCCACGCCGCCGGTGGTGACGGTCCATGAGGACGATCCCTGCATCCTGATGTACACGAGCGGCACCACTGGCCGCCCCAAAGGCGTGGTGCACACTCATCGCAGCAAGCTGCAGCACAACGCAATGATGCACCAGGCCATGACGCTGTCGCGCGAGGACGTGGGCCTGTCGGTCGCGCCGCTGAACCATACTGCCGAGCTGCATACCAGCTTCCTGCCCCGCCTGCAGGTCGGCGCGACGCAGGTGCTGCAGCGCCGCTTCGACGCGGGCGAAGCCTGGCAACTGGTGGAAAGCGAACGCGTCACGCATTTCTTTGCCGCCCCGACCATGGTGGGCATGCTGCTGAACCATGCGGATGCCGAAACACGCGACGTGTCGTCACTGCGGCTGGTGGAATACGGCGGCGCGTCGATGGCGCCGCACCTGATCCGCGAATGGGACCGCAAGGTCGGCGCCGGGCTGGTGCAGGTGTACGGCACCACGGAAATGGGCCCGTGCATGTCGGTGCTTTACCCGCATGAGCAGTTGAGCCACGCCGGCTCGGCAGGCCTGCCCGCGCTCGGCCATGAACTGGTGGTGGCCAGGCTGCGCGACGACGGCGAACCGACCGACCCCTTGCAGCCGTGCGTGCCGGGCGAAGTCGGCGAAGTGCTGGTGCGTGGCCCCTGCATGATGCAGGGCTACCTGAACCGCCCGGATGCCAATGCGCGCGCGCTCGCGCACGGCTGGTACCACACCGGGGATCTCGGCAGCCTGGATGCGGAAGGCTACCTGTGGATCCGCGACCGCATCGACTACATGATCAATTCCGGCGCGGAGAACGTCTATCCGCGCGAGGTGGAAGACGCGCTGATCGAACACCCGGCCGTGCTGGAGGTAGCCGTGCTGGGCGAACCCGATCCGACCTGGGGCCAGGTGGTCGGCGCCTATGTAGTGACGCGTGGAGACGCACCGGTCAGCGCGGCGCAGCTCGACGCCTTCCTGCTGCAGGGCGACCGGCTGGCAGCCTACAAGCGCCCGCGCCGCTATCACTTCCTGGACGCATTGCCCAAGACCACCAGCGGCAAGATCCAGAAGCACATGCTGCGCGCCGGCGCCACGGCCTGAGCCTCAGACCAGGCGCGCGTCGTACTGCCAGCGGCGGACCTTGACGTAGGCCAGCCGCGCGGCGTCAGGGTGTGCCGGGTTGACCAGCACGTTGTGCTCTTCAGGGATGACGATGGAAGGCACCACCAGCAAGGCGCTGGTGCCCGCCGCGGTCCAGGCTTCGCCGGTGTCGAGGCTGGTCTTGCCGGCGGGAATGGCATCCCAGCCAACGGGGGCTGTATCGGCGCTCAGTTGCTGCGCCGCCGCCCATAGCTCGTCGGGGATGTCGATCCGGACCAGGTAGCGGTTCAGCGGCAGCCCGCCCGCGCCCAGGTGGACCAGCGTTTCCAGGCAAGCCAGCGCGATGCTGGAAGCCGCATAGATCAAGGGCGTGCCCTGCCGGTTCCAGCGCCCGCCGGTGGCCTTGGCGCCGGCGCCGCTGGCATCGTCCGCGGTGTAGTCTGGGGTGTCGGTCGCGATCCGCCAGGCTGGCCTCACGCGTACGCCCCGCTCTGCATCCTGGCCACCAGGTCGGAAACAATGCGCTGGCCGGCGAGCGTATCCATCAGCTCAGCGGGCCGGCGCCCGCCCAGCGCCGGCGACGGTTGCTCCAGCCACTGCGCTACCCACTGTGCCGCGCTGAAACCGCGCGGATCGCCCGAGCTTTCCACCAGCGCCTGGACCTGCCCGACCAGCCGCGCCATGCCCAGCACACGCTCGCTCTGCTCGCTCGACAGGTTCTGGTGCGCCCGCGCCTTGCGGTCCACGGTGGCGCGCGGCAAGTCCAGTGTCTTGATCAGCTGCTCCTTGGTGGTGCCCATGGACTCGGCCAGGCGGGTCAGGTCTGAAGCCGGCACGCCTTCACGAATCGCGCGGATGACCGACATGGCGCCTTGCGTCGACAGGCTGGCCTCATAGACGGCGGCATAGTTGTTGACGCTTAGCTCGGGCGGTGCCGGGCGTTCATGAGCCAGCGGATAGCGGCCTTCGGGAGTGAGCGTGAGCGGCATGGCAGACCTCATCAAATGAGCATTCAGTATAGCTCAATTGACAAAAACCACCTGGGCACCCGCCATGCATCCCTGGGTTGTCGCTGTGCCAGGTGCACTATAAGCCCCGCGTGCGCCGCCGACTGCCCTTGCCGGCGGCCAACGCAGCGCGGGCCGGCCGTGTGCGGCGGACTGCCGGGCTAACGGGGCCGGTGGTGGCCGTGGTTGCGGCACCCGCCTGGTCGCGATACTCGGCCAGCAGGCTTTCCCGCTGCCGCACCCGTTCTTCCAGCACGGCGAGCGCCTGGCCAAGGCGGGTCATCTCGCTGCCCTGGCGCGACGCAGCCTCGGCGGCACGCGTCAGCCGCTCAACGGCCGCCTTGCGCTCGGCTTCCAGCAGCTTTTGAGCTTCCTTGGCCGCCACGCGCGCGGCATCCAGCTCCAGCGCCATCCGGCGCTCATTGGCGGCGGCGCGCTGGGTCACGGTTTCCCGCTCCTGGTCCCACGCCGCCCGCTGCGCAGCGAAATCCTGCTGCATCGCGTTGTGTGCCAACCGCGCCGCGGCCGACTCTGCGCGCATCGTCTCCGCCTGTTGCTGCAGGGCGGTGGCTGCGGCTTCAGCGCGCGCAGCACGCTCCGTGGCGTCGTCGCGGGCCCGTGTCAGCTCCGCCATGGCCGTCTCGGCACCCTCCAGGCGGGCCTGCATGACCTGGCGTTCCTGCGCCAGCGCTTCGCGCTCCTGCGCCAGTGCCGCCCGGGCCTCGGCCAGCGCCGCCTCACGCTGCACCAGCGCGGCCTCGGCCGAAGCCTTGGCTACCTGCAGCGCCGCTTCCCACAGGTAGCGCGCTGCCTCCGTGACTGGCTCCGGGCATCCGGGTGCGGGCGCAAAGCCCTGTGGATCCTGGATACGTCCACCCAGTGCCGCAAACCAGGCATCCAGGTGCGGGCTGACCGTATTGGGCGAGCCCCGCCCCAGGTGCAGGCGAATGCGTTCGATGGTGGGCCGCTGGCCGGCCTTGAGCAGGCTGTCGGCGGCCTGCCAGACGTCGTCTCGGGTAATGCCACGGCTGCGGAGGGTTTCCATGATGGGATCCGGCAAAAAGTCTGTGAGGAGGACAAATAAGGTTCGATAATGGAGGCTTATCGGCTGTTATTTGTCTTTTCCATATGATATATTACAGCATACATCATATTTAATATGATAAAAATCCGAGAAGCCCGCGAGGCTTCCTTTCCACCGATTGCATCCGATGTCGAACTACCGGCGCCGCTTCGCCCGTCCGAACTGGATCCTCTTGCCGAGCAAGCGGCCAATGCCTTGCGCCGCGAAGGCGAATCCCAAAACACGGTGGCGAGCTACCGGTCCGCATTGCGCTACTGGTCTGCCTGGTATGCCCTGCGCTACCGGCAACCTGTGCGGCTCCCGCTCGCGCCTGCCGTCGTCATCCAGTTCATCGTCGACCACGCCACGCGCCAGACGCCGCAAGGTCCTGTCTGCGAGATGCCCGCGGCCATCGACCAGGCGCTGGTCGCTGACAGATACAAGGCACGACCCGGCCCGCCCGCGCTGTCCACGCTGACGCACCGGCTGGCGGTACTGGCCAAGGCCCACCGACTGCAGGCCCTGCCCAATCCCTGCGCCGAAGCTGCGGTGCGCGAACTGATGGCCGGCATCCGGCGCGCCTATGCGCGCCGCGGACAGCGGCAGGCGCGCAAGGCAGCGCTGACCCGCGATCCGCTGCTGCGCCTGCTCGATACCTGCGATGACTCGCTGCGCGGCCTGCGCGACCGCGCGCTGCTGCTGTTTGCCTGGGCCAGTGGCGGACGCCGCCGCTCTGAAGTCGCGCGCGCGACCCTCGACCACCTCACCCGGCTTGGCCCCGGTGACTTCGTCTATGCACTGGGCTGGTCCAAGACCAACCAGTCAGGCAACGAGCGCGCCGATACCGTCAAGCCCGTCACCGGTGCCGCCGGCCAGGCACTGGAGGCATGGCTTGCGGCCGCCGGCATCAGCAGCGGGCCGCTGTTTCGCCGCATCCGCCGCGGCGGGCATGTGGGAGAAGGTTTGTCCGATGCGGCGGTCAGCCGCATCGTCAAGACGCGCTGCGCACTGGCGGGACTGGAGGGTGACTACTCAGCGCACTCACTGCGCTCGGGCTTTGTCACGGAGGCTGCTACGCAACAGGTGCCGCTGGCCGAGACCATGGCCATGACCGGCCACGCAAGCGTGTCGACGGTAGTGCGTTATTTCCGCGCCGCGGACGCGCGGCGCTCGCGTGCAGCCGACCTGCTGGCGCAAGCGCCGTAATCTGCCGAAGGCGACTGAGGGTGGCTTGCAACTGGCGCCAATCATGCCGCGCAGGCGGCGCAAATACGGGTATTTCGCTAGCTGGCAGCGCTGGCTCGGGCTGCGGGGGGTGCCTATACTGGCAGCGCGCCGCACAGTGCCAGGCATGGCCGGCCGCGCCCGGAGAATCCGGCAGGCAATCGCCACTGGCACGATGTGCAGCGGCGGCCCATGGGATGCAATTGCGCACCACCTGCCTGGACCGGAACAAGTAGAAACGCGGAGATGGGGATGCCCAACGAACAATTCCTCGCCACTCAGGAAACCCGGCGCTCGGGGCTGAAAGCCCTGCGGGCTGCCTTGCTGCAGGTTCACAAGGAAGTCATCGGCTATGACAGGACCCAGTATGAGCGCCTGAACGGCCCGATTCCGGCGGGCCTGTTTGTGCAACTGGTGACTGAAGACAACTACTTCCGCTGGCTCGACCCGCTGTCGCGCCTGATCATCGAGATCGACGAAGAGCTGGAGGCCAAGGAACACCACGACGAAACCTGCCGTGCAGTCGGACGCGCCGCGGAAAAACTGTTCAGCGACGGTTCTGACCCGGCCTTCCGCAAGCGTTACCAGGAAGCCCTGCAGGACGAGTCCGGCGTCATCGTGGCGCACGGACGGCTGATGTCGGTGATCGGGCAGCTGCGCCAGTTGCCATAGCACGCCGGATTGCGCGGGCGCGTTGCGCGCCCCTCGGCATAGCCTGCCCGCCTACTTCGCCGGTTTCGGTACCGGCCCGGGTTTGCGCGGTGCATGGGTATCGACAGCCACGGGGTCGCTCGCCGGGAACGTCTCTTTCAGCGCCTCGTCCAGTTCGCGCTCGATCAGTTCATCCTTCCGCTGTTGTTCACTGGAGGCTGGCGTCTGGTGCTTCTGCGTTGCGGGCTTGGTCATGGAGATGGGGCTCCGTTGGCGTCCATGAGCGCATGGTAATCCCGTGCAGGCCGCATTGCCATCACGGCGACGTATGGTCATCGGCCCCTGCCACCGCGGCCGCCACCGCGTCCACCCCCATGCCAGCCGCCATTCCCGTGGCCACCACCGCCATGCCAGTGATGCCCACCGTGTCTGCCGTAACCGCCGCCATGGATATAGGTAAAGCTGCCGTAGAAACCACCGTAGCCGGGCCAAGGACGGTAGTACGGGTAGTACGCCGGCGCAACCGGGTAGCTATCGTAGTAGGCAGAGGAAACCGGATAGGCCGGATAAGCGGGGTAGTAAGGGTCGCCTGCATAGGGATACGCGACGCAGCCAGCCAGCACTGCCACGCAGAGGGCCGCTCCCAATCCATATCGCATGATCCGCTCCTCACCGTGACGCCGGCGTTCGGCTGCCTGACAGCAAGTTAGACCGCACTGCAAGCCTCGCAATTCCTCGAAATGCGGCCGCGCCCTGATGACGCGCAGCAATCGACGTGCGCATATCGGGACAATTCAAGGCCATATTTAAGAAATGTCCGATATTCAGATGAGAAACAACAGAATACAGTCCTCTTGCACCCGGCCCGCGGGTGCCCCGACTGAGCCAGGTTGACCCCCTTCCTGGTTCCTTACACTGCCACGATGGTCCCCGCCATCGTGGCATTTTTTTCGCCGCGATCCTGCTGCAGGAGCTACAGGCCCTTCTCGACCATGTCGAGCAAGCGCTGCCCGAGGATCTCTGCCTGCTCCTTGGCGCGGCTGCGCAGCGGGCCGTCGATCAGCAGGATGGCCAGGCCATGCACGGCCGACCACGCCAGGTACTCCGCACCCGGCCGGCGCTCGGGCGGCAGCACGCCGGCTTCCACCAGCTTGTCGAGCGCCGCGCCCAGCAGCTGGAACGGATTGAGGCCGCTGTTGCCCGCCTTGGCCGGGTCGGCATCATCTTCCACTTCATCCGGCACCGAAAACGCGGTGCGGAACAGTCCGGTCTCGGCCAGCGCAAAGCGCAGGTAGCCGGTGCCGACCGCACGCAGGCAGGCACGCGCATGCGCGGCGGCACCGCGGCCGGGGCGCAGCCCGCCGATTTCACCCTCCATGGCAATGGCAAGCGACGACAAGGCCGAGGCCCGCACCGCCTGCAGCAGGTCCTGCCGGCTGGCAAAGTGCCGGTACGCGGCATTGGGCACCACGCCGGCACGGCGCGTGGCCTCGCGCAGCACGATGGCGTCGGGGCCACCCTCGCGCGCCAGGTCGATGCCGGCGTCCAGCAGCGCGCGGCGCAGGTCCCCGTGGCGGTAGGTGGCGCGCGCCGGGGGCGCGGGGACAGCCCGGGTCATGCGGCCCCCCTTGAATATGGATAACGGTTCATGATGTGCATACGCTTATAGTGAACAGTGTACACAATCAAGCCGCAACAAGTCTGTTGCATAGAGGATTGCAGGAACCAGCGGGCCGGAACGCGGGCTTCAGAGGATTGGCGCAAACAGCTTGGCGACGTGCATCGCCACGCGCAGCGGCGCCGGCGCGTCGAGGAACTCGTTCAGCCCGACGCGCCGGGCCTGGGCGAAGTCGGCTTCGAGCATGGTGGCCACGCTCGCGGCAAAGCCCTTGTCGGCGGTCATCACCATCAGCTCAAAGTTGAGCCGGAACGAGCGGTTGTCCAGGTTGGCCGTGCCGACGGCCGCGGCTTCGTCGTCGATCAGGATGACCTTCTGGTGCAGGAAGCCCGGCTGGTAGCGATACAGCTTGATGCCGGCGGACACGGCCTGGTACGCATAGATGGTGGAGGCGGCATAGACCACCATGTGATCGGGCCGCGCCGGAATCAGGATGCGCACATCCACGCCGCGCAGCACGGCCAGCCGCAGCACCGCAAACACCGCCTCGTCCGGCACGAAATACGGCGATGTGATCCACAGCCGGTGGCGCGCCGACTGGATGGCCTCGACAAAAAACAGCGAACAGGTCTCCTGCGCGTCGGCAGGGCCTGACGGCACCACCTGGCAGGTCATGCGCCCGCCCACCTCTGGCGGCGGCATCAGCAGGTGCGGCACCTCGCGCGCGGCCCAGAACCAGTCTTCGGCAAAGGCCATCTGCAGGTCCAGCACGGCGCTGCCGCGCAGCGCAATATGGGTGTCGCGCCACGGCGCCAGCGGCGGGCGTTCGCCCAGGTATTCGACGCCGACGTTGTGGCCACCGACAAAGGCCTCGCTGCCATCGACGACCACCAGCTTGCGATGGTTGCGGAAATTGAGCTGGAACCGGTTGACAAAGCCACGGTGCGTGGAGAACGCCCGCGCATCGACGCCGGCCTCGATCAGCGTGCGCACGTAGCGGCGCGGCAGCGCGTGGCAGCCGATGCGATCGAACAGGAAGTACACCTTGACGCCGGCCCGCGCGCGCTCACACAGCAGCGCCTGCAGGCGCTGGCCCAGCGCGTCGTCATGCACGATGAAGAACTGCACGATCAGCACCTGGCTGGCCCGCGCGATCGCGGCAAAGATCGCCTCAAAGGTCTGCTCGCCGTTGACCAGCAAGCGCACGTCATTGTTGGCCAGGCACGGCATGCCGGTCAGCCGGGGCAGCGCACGCATGCAGGCCTGCGCCGGCGCATGGACCACGCAGGCGCTGCGCGCCTCGCGCTCGCGCGGGGTCATGCCGTGGCGCAGTTCGCGCAGGTGGTCGTCATTGAAGCGCCGTGCATCGACGTAGCCGGCGAAGGTGCTGCGCCCGAAGATCAGGTAAGGCACCAGCGTGAAGTACGGCATCATCAGCAGCGACCCCGCCCACGCGATCGCGCCGGGCGCGGTGCGCACCGTCATGACGGCATGCAGGGCGGCCACCACGCCGACGGCGTGAAAGCACAGGACGATGATGGCGATGACACTCGGGCTCTGCAGCATCGGTGGGCTTGAGTCCGCGGACCGGAACGCGATGCGCGCTATTTTGGCACACCCCGCCCGGATGCTGACAGCACGGCGCCCATAACTTCAACGCGGCTGCCTTCTTTTTTGGCACGCCGACAGCATCACGGTGCCAGGCCGTAGTCCGGCCACTGCCCCCTGGCTTGTCCACAGGAACTGTGGACAACTTTCCATATCGTCATCGGCCCCGCCGACATGCGCTCCGTCACGCCAACAACGCGATCGCCATCAAAAAAACAGCAGAAATTTCAGAAACGTCTGATTGTCCTGTTGACCGCACTTTTTGTACGCTTGCTGCTTGCGAACGGTAGCGCTGCGTGCGTGAGCGCCTGGTGCCTGCCTTCGTTCCATCGTGGTCCGGCTCCTGCCCTACCGCGGTCCGGCCGTCCCTGCCACGGCTCTCGTATTTCGCCATCGATGAATATTGCGCTGCTCATGGGCAAGTCGCCCCAACTCCGGCCGGTGCCAGAACTGCTGGCACGTTCCGGTTATCGTTGCAACGTGTTTGAAACGGGCCGCGACCTGATCCACGGTGTCAGCCAGGTACCGTTCGACATGCTGCTGATCGACGACGAGTTGCCGGACCTGCCAGCCATCGACGTTATCCGTGCCGTGCGCTGTGCGCGCTCACGCGATGTGCCCATCATCATGCTTGCGGCTGACAACAGTGAAGACGGCCTCGTCGATGCACTCGATGCCGGCGCTGATGACTACGTGTGTCGCCCGCTCAGTGCGCGCGTGCTGATGGCACGCATCACGGCGCTGCGCCGCCGGGTGACCGGCGAGCGCCTGCGCCAGGGCCTGGTAGTGCGCGTCGGCCCCTACCAGCTCAACAGCGTGGGCCGCTTTGCCACGCTGCACGGCGAGCGCATCGAAATGACGCCGAAGGAATTCGACCTGGCCATGCTGTTGTTTTCCAATGTCGGCCGGGTCCTGTCCAGCGACCGCATCCAGCAGGCGGTGTGGCGGCATGAACTGCCGCCGCTGTCGCGGGCACTGGCGGGACTGATCTCGCGCCTGCGCAAGACCCTGCGCATCGGCATCGCCAACGGCATCGTCATCACCGTCGTCTACGCGCACGGCTACCGGCTCGACGTACTGGAAGGGGGCGACGCGCCCAGACTGCCCGCAGCGGGCCGCCGGGTCACCAGACGCAGGCAGCCGGACCGCTAGACCGACAGCGTCGCGGCCAGCGACAGGAAATCCAGCACGGCCATGCCGGTTGCCGAGCGCTTGGCCTCGCGCTTGGCCGCCGCCGCCGCTGCGCCGATATGCTGGCTGCCCAGCCGCTGCAGGCCCGCCACGCCCTCGCCGCTCACACACACCACGCCAACCGCCATCGACACTGGCGCAAAGAACACTGGCCGCCCGTGCCGGTCTTCGCCATGCATGCCGCCGGCGCTGCGATCGGCGGGCGAATACATGGCGCGCGCCGCGTCGTTGAAGCGCCGGATCGCAGCTTGCAAGCGCACGGCCCAGTCGCTGCTCTGGTACAGCACCAGGAAATCGTCGCCGCCCACATGGCCGAGAAAATCGCGTGCGGGATCACAGGCCTCGGCCAGGATGGCGGCCGCGCCCTTGAGCATCTCATCGCCCTTCCAGTAGCCATACTTGTCGTTGAAGGGCTTGAAGTGGTTCAGGTCGACATAGCAGGCGCGGAACTCGCTGGCGGCTTCGATCAGGCGCTCGATATGCTGGTTCAGCGGAATATTGCCGGGCAGGAAGGTCAGCGGATTGGCGTAGCGCGCCGCCTCCATGCGCACTTCGGTGATGGCCCGGATCAGGTCAGCGCCGGTGCCCAGGCCGATATAGCGGCCCTGTTCGGTGATCACGAAACCATCGGCAAGCGAGCGCGTGTTCTCGCCGGACAGGATCTGCGCCATCTCCTCCAGGCTGGCGCGATGGTCAAAGCAGGCCGGCTCGCGGTTGGCCATGGCGATGCAGGCCTTCTTGCCATACAGCTCGCGATGGAACGGCGCCGCGTAGCGGTCGATAAAAGCCTGGCGGCTGATGATCGCCAGCGGCCGGCCTTCGTCATTGACGACGGCCACGGCCTGCAGGTCGGGCTGGTCCTGGAAGACGCGCAGCACCGCATCGTTGCTGGTGGCAGGCGACACGGTCGGCGCGGGCCGCAGCAGGCGCCCGGCGGTGATGCCCGACCAGCCTGAGCGCACCATTTGCGGAAACACCGCGATATGCCGCGACGCCAGCGCCTGGTGCACGTGCGGCGGCGCCTGCGCGGCCGGCCGCGCCACGGGCCGGCCCACGTAGTAGCCCTGGGCGCCGGCCACGCCCAGGTCGCGGATCACGGCGAGCTCGTCTTCGTCTTCGATGCCTTCGGCGATCACGCGCCCGCCAAAGGCGCTCATCATGCGCAGCAGCGCGCGCAGGATCTCCAGCCGGCGCGAACAGGACGCAATGCCCCGCACCAGAGATTTGTCGATCTTGACGAACTGCGGCGACAGGTGCGCAAGCAGGTCGAGGTTGGCATGCCCGGTGCTGAAATCATCCAGCGCGTACTGCATGCCAAGCTCGCGCAGCACCGCCATCGCCTGGGCAAAGCTGGCCGCATCGCCGATCGGGGTCTGTTCGGTGACTTCGATCACCAGGCGCGACGGCGCAATGCCGGCCTCCAGCAGCGCCGCCATCAGCCGCCCGCGCTCGGCCAGCAGGTGCCGCAGCGTCATGGGGCTGAAATTGAGGAAGAGCTTGCCGGGCAGGTCCAGGCTGCGCCAGGCGGACAGCGCGGTGCGCGCCGCGTGGATCTCCAGCGCCATGGTCGCGGCAACGCCCTGCGCCAGCCGGAACAACGCGTCGGGGTTCGCCCAGGGCGAGCCCGCCGGGCCCCGGATCAGCGCCTCGTAGCCGAGGATCTCGGCGTTGTCGGCCTGCACGATCGGCTGGAATACCGCGTGCAGCGGCGGCAGCCGCGCACGCGCTAGCGCCGCCGCGACTGGGGTGCCAGAAGATGCGACAGGTGCGCGGTCGTGCGAAGGCGTGGCGGCAGGCTGGCCTGTCATGGAGGGAAATCCGCGGTAGAGCAAGATGGGCGAGCGACATTGCATGACATGGATATGACAGCGTGATGACAACGATCCTCATTCCATGTCACGCCGGCGTCACGTTGATGAGCGACCATCCGTGCGCCGCCTGCGACCGCCCCGGACAGAGGACAGCGCGCGCGGCAATTCGGGTCAACCCCGGGCCGTGCATCCTTCTGGAGCCAGCGCGCCCGTCTGGAGTCTTCTCCGTGTTGCAAGTCATCAAGACACGTCTGCCCGGCTGCAGCCGGGCAGCTGCCCTCGCGCGGCTTTCCGCACGACTGGGCCGCCTGCCGCTGGTGGCGCGCCTGTGCGCCGCCTTTGCCCTGGTGTACCTGTTCGGCGCCGCCGTCGGGTTGACCGGCATCGCCAACCTGGTCTCGATCAAGGCGCGCACCGACACCCTGTACCAGCACGACATGCACGGTGCCATCTCGGCCGAGCGTGCGCAGTCAGCACTGGCCACCCTTGGCCGTGCCCAGCTGGCGCTGACCATGGCCACCAGCAGCACCGAGCGCGACGATGCCGCCGCCGACATCGCGCGCGGCCTGTCGCAGCTCGATGCCGCGCTGGCCGGCGTACGCCAGGCCGCCGCGGCACAGGCCGCGCCGCTGCTGCGCGAACGCCAGCGCGCCGGCGAGCTGGTGCAGGCCTACGTGGCGCTGCTGCGCAAGCAGCCGCTGGACTCGCTGCAATTCGACAGCGCGGTCTCGGTCGACGGCCACTTCGTCACTGAACAGCTGCAATCCCTCAGCCGGCAGGTGGAAGCCGTGCGCCAGCAGCAGGAACAAAAGGCCGCCGCCACGGTGGCCAGCGTGGCGGCCAGCCAACTGCGCGCGCAGGCGTGGATGGCCGCCCTGCTCGGCGCCAGCCTGCTGGCAGCCGCCGCGCTGGCGTGGATCGCGGCGCGCAGCCTGCGTGCCGAACTTGGCGGCGAGCCGCGCGACGCCGCCGAGATCGCGCGCCGCATAGCCGCCGGCGACCTGACCGCCACCATTGCCCTGCGCCCGTCGGACCACAGCAGCATGCTGCACCACGTGGCCGGCATGCGCGACCAGCTTGCCGGCGTGCTGGCCCGTATCCAGGCCAGCGCACAGGAGATCACCGCGGCCGGCCAGCAGATCGCCGAAGACAACCAGGCCTTGTCGGCGCGCACCCAGCAGCAGGCCAGCGCGCTCGATGCCACCACCGGCAACATGCAGGCACTGGCCGCACGCGTAGCCGACGCGCACGCCCAGGCCACCGAATCGAGCCAGATGGCCAGCCAGGCGCGCGCCGCCACCGATGCCGGCGCTGCCGTGGTGCAGCAGATGCGCGGCGCGATGGCTACGCTGCACGGCCACTCGCGCCATATCGCCGAGATCGTCGGCGTGATCCAGGGCATCGCCTTCCAGACCAATATCCTGGCGCTGAATGCCGCCGTGGAAGCGGCTCGCGCCGGCCCCGCCGGCCGCGGCTTTGCGGTGGTCGCGCAAGAAGTGCGCGCGCTGGCCCAGCGCAGCGCCGATGCGGCGCGCGAGATCGGCGGCATCGTCGGCACGGCTACGCACGAGATCGAGCAAGGCGCGCGCCTGAGCGCCAGCGTGGTGGCGGCGATGGACCGCATCGCGGCTACCGTCGGGCAAAGCCATGCGCTGGCCGAGGCGTTGCGCACGATTGCCGACGAACAGGCCGGCAGCGTGCAGGCCGCCGGGCAATCCGTATCGCAGCTGCGCCAGACCGCCCAGCAGAACGCGGCGCTGGTCGATGACCTGGCCAGCCAGGCAGCCCGGCTGGACCAGCAGGCAGCGGCACTGGCCGACGATGTGGCCCGCTTCCGCTTCTAGTGCGTGTCATCTTTGTATCGGCCAGATGTGTCTGGGCGAAACATTTGTCATGGCGGCGTAACCGGCATTTACGTCTTCCCCGACAAAGTTACAGATCTGTTTCAACTGAACCCGCGCCGGTTACGTGTCAGCCTGCCCGTGGCGAGTAATCTTGGTTCACACCAACTGAACTGGCACCCGCACAGGAAACCATGGCTGAACGACTCATCATGCTGGACGTACCCGGCGTCCTGTATTCCGACCGCTCCCGCACCCGCCTCGGCGGCATTCCGGATTCGGGCACGCTGCGCGACGTCCGGTTCTTTGATCCTGTCGCGCTGGGGTTCGTACGCAGGTTGTTCGGCGTGGCCGGCGCCCGCGTGGTGGTGTCCGACGCCTGGCGCCGCGGCACGCCCGCGGCAATCCTGCAGCAGCTGGACCTGCAGGTCGAAGCCATGACCCCGCCGGCCGCAGGCGGCCATGGTGCGGAAATCGAAGCCTATTTCGCCCAGGGCGCCAAGCCAGTCCACTACGTGATCATTTCCTGCGCCGCCCCGGAGTCGATGCCCGAGGCCTTGCGCGAGCACCTCGTTACCGTTGACCCGGCTGCCGGGCTGACCCTGGAGAACTTCCAGCAGGCGCTCGGCATCCTGGGCGTGGCCTGCCCGTCCACGGTGATGCCCGCACCGAAACTGGATGCCGGCCTGAAGGCCAAGCTGGCCCAGCTGCAGCAGCTCGCCCGGGAAAATCCGGCCCGCTTCGACGGCGCGCTGGCACCGGCACGCGAGCGCACGCCCGTCCACGCCTGATCCGCACCAGCAGCACATCCGACGGGGCGTCACAAGGCGCCCCGTTTGCATTGGTGCGCCCGCCACGCGCCGGCGATCCCATATCATGCTTGGTTTCACCGGAACACACAGTCAGGACGCCGTCATGCCTCACCTCGTCATCGAACTCACCGAAAACACCCGCCTGAACTGCTCGCAGGAAGAGTTGCTGGATGAAGCCAATGCCGCCCTGTTGGCTTCCGGACAGTTCCAGGAGGCGGATATCAAGTCGCGCTGCATCACGCTGTCGACTTACCGCCAGGGCGTGGATGCGGTCGAGCGGGCCTTTGTCCACGCGCGCCTGTCGATCCTGGACGGCCGCGATACCGCCGTGCGCCAGGCGCTGGCGCAGGCCGTCTGCGACGTGATCGCCGAAGCGGTGCGCACCGGCTCCGGCACCGGCCAGGACGTGCAGGTGTCAGTAGAGGTCTGCGAGATGGCGCGGGCAACCTATGCCAAGCAGGTGGTGGCCTGAGGTAGCAGACCCGATGGTGGCCGCCTAATAAAAAACCCGCGGCCATTGCGGCCGCGGGCGGAAGCTTCAGGAAGACTCCGGAAGCTCTGTCATGGGGAGCGCCCCCGCACCCATGACCTGACCGATTCTAGGGGGGCGCCCGTGCTGCCAGTTTGACGCAGGTTAAACTTGTTCCAGTCGGATCCGGTTGCGGCCAGCCTGGCATGAATCACCCGGCGGCCGGCATCAACCCGGGTCGGTCACCTCCTGCGGGGAAACAGCAGCGCGCACAGGCGCCAGCGCGTCCCTGCCCTCCGTGCCATGTGCGTCGTCGGCAAGCACTGACCGCACAATCTCGGCAAACGCCGCGTCCGCTTCCGGCATCGGCAGCAGCATCCAGACGTGGAACATTCCCTCGCCCTCGTGATACCGAAGCGCCAGGCCTTGCTCGTCGGCCATCTGGCGGAACTTCCTGCAGTCGGGCAGCAGGATGTCATGGGTGCCGATGAACAACGTGGTGGGCGGCAGCCCGCGCAACACGCCGTGCATGGGACTGACCTGCGGCAGGGTGACCGGATCGGCGCCGGCATAGACGCGCCCGCATTCAATGCCCCCAGGGCGTGACAGCATCGGGTCGAACGGCTCCAGGGCATCGATGCCGGGATTGTCGCCGGTGGCATCCAGGAACGGCGACAGCAACACCAGGCGCCGCGGCAGCGGTTGGCCGCTGTCGCGCAGCACCTGTGCCAGCGCCAGCGCCATGCCGCCGCCAGCGGAATCGCCCATGACGGTCAGGTCTGCGCCCGGATAGCGCTGCTGCAGCGCCTGCCACAGCGGCACCATGGCCGCGAACACGTCGCGGTGGGTATGCTCCGGCGCCAGCGGATAGACCGGTACCGTCACCGCGCAGCCAAGCGCGTCCACCAGCTTGCCGATGAAATCCCAGTGCTGGCTGACGATGTCGAAAACATAGCCGCCGCCGTGCAGGTAAAGGATATGACGGGCTTTACCGTGCGCAGGCCCGCTCGTGGGCTGCACGGTGTAGACCTCCATCCCGGCGATCCGCTCCTCGCTGACCGCGTGCCGCGCGCGCAGGCGTCGGGACGGATAGGCGCGTCCGACGATACGGCGCCGCCGGATTTCATCATGGAGCGCCTGGGCGCTGGCAAACCGCTGCTTGCGGCGGACCAGGCGCAAGGCAAGCCGCCACAGCTGGCATTGCAGACTTGGCATCGTGTCTCCTCCCGCGCCGGTCTGTCGCCGGCGGCTGAAAATGCAGGAACGCGCGGCACGTATTGCGCTCGCGCAATAAAAAAAGAGCCGGCAAGCGGCTCCTTTTTTGTCAGGACAACGTGGCGCAGATCAGGCTGCGGCGTCCTTCAGCTTCTTCAGCGGACGGACCTTGACCTTGACGCTGGCCGGCTTGGCCGGGAACCAACGCTCTTCACCGGTGAACGGGTCCTTGCCGAAGCGCTTCTTCTTGGCCGGCACTTGCTGCGCAGTGACCTTCAGCAGGCCGGGCAGCGTGAATTCGCCGGCGCCCTTCTTGTTCAGCGCGCTGACGATGGTGTTTTCCAGGTGGGCCAGCACCGTCTTCACGGCCTTGGCTTCCAGTTGGGTCTGGGCTACCAGGTGAGCGACCAGGCTCGACTTGTTGAAGGTGTCCTTCAGCGGGCGCGCAACGGGCGCAGCGGCGGGAGCAGCCTTCTTGGCCGGCGTGGCCTTCTTGGCGGCAGCCTTCACGGGTGCCTTGGTTGCCGCGGCCTTCTTGGCAGCGGGCTTGGTTGCAGTCTTCGCGGTCGGTTTCGCTTTGGTCGCCATATCGATATTCGTAAGTTGAACAGATGGGTGTCGGCAGGTGTTTCGCATTGCTTCTCAGCGTTGCGCAATCGTCTTCTCGACGCCCACTGAATCATAGCGGAAAGTACCGTAAGTCAAGGGGTTTTCGTGCATGCGAAACGTAAAACCCCGTGAAAACCCCGGGTTTTGTCGCGGCTTTGCCTCAGTGGAAACGTGAATACGGCCTACGTACCCCCGTTTTGGCGTTCGCGGCAGCCTCTTCAGGTGCCTGCGCGCGCAGCGATGCGCGTGCCGCAGCGCTACCGTTTGCTGCCTGGTCACGAGGGTTCCGTTCAGCCTGCATTCAGGCAATTTGATGCAAACTCCGGGCCATGAAGTTCAATTTCCCGGCCCTCCTGCGCCCCCGCATGCTGGTCGCTGCGGCGCTGCTGGCGCTGGCGGCGATGCCGGCCGCGCACGCCGACAAGGACGCCGACCGCGCCCGCGCGGCCGTGCAGTCGGGCGAAATCCTGCCGCTGTCGCGCATCCTGGAAACGGTATCGCGCCAGTACGCGGGCGACGTGATCGGCGTGGAGCTGGACCGCGACGACGGCATCTGGCAGTACGAGGTCAAGCTGCTGTTGCCGGGCGGTTCGGTAGCCAAGCTCGAGTACGATGCACGCACGGCCGCCCTGCTCAAAGCCAAGGGACGTGGGCTGGAAGACGCCCGCCGCAAACCCTGACCGACGGGAGACCCCGATGCGCATCTTGCTGGTCGAAGACGAAGCCGCCCTCGCCGCCCAGGTCCGTGCCAGCCTGGCCGGCGCCGGCTATGCCGTCGACGTGGCCGCGGACGGCCTGGACGCCTGCCACCTGGGCGAGCAGGAGCCCTACGACGCCGTCATCCTGGACCTGGGCCTGCCGCGGCTGGACGGCCTTTCGGTGCTGCGCCGCTGGCGCGCCGCGCAGGTCCGCGTGCCAGTGCTGATCCTGACCGCGCGCGACAGCTGGACCGAGAAGGTCGAAGGCATCGACGCCGGCGCCGACGACTACCTGGCCAAGCCATTCCGCATGGAAGAGCTGCTCGCGCGCATCCGCGCGCTGATCCGGCGTGCGCACGGCATGCCGGCGCCGGAGCTGCAATGCGGCCCGGTGCAGATGAATCCGCGCGCAGGCACGGTCACCGTCGACGGCACGCCGGTGGCGCTGACCTCGCATGAATTCCGCGTGCTGGACTACCTGATGCACCATCCCGGCGCCATCGTCAGCAAGACCGCGCTGACCGAGCATATCTATGCCCAGGACTTCGACCGCGACAGCAACACCATCGAGGTCTTTGTCGGGCGGCTTCGCCGCAAGCTTGGCGTGGATGTCATCGAGACCGTGCGCGGCCAGGGCTACCGGCTGCGGCCGCCGTCGCAGCTGCAGCCCTAGATGCCCGCCCGCCTGAGCCGATCCCTTGCGCTGCGCCTGCTGGCAGTGGCGGCGATCTGGCTGGCCGCGGCGCTGGGCGTCAGCGGCTGGCTGCTGTCGACACTGTTCGAGCGCCACGTCAACAACACCTATGTGCGCCAGCTCGACCACCAGTTGGCGGGCCTGGCCGCGGCGCTGGACTGGAGCGCCGACGGCAAGCTGGTCCTCACCCGTACCCCTGCCGATCCCCGCTACGAGCTGCCCTACTCCGGCACCTACTGGCAGGCGCGCGCGCCGGGCGCGCTGCTGCGCTCGCGCTCGCTCTGGGATACGGAAATGCCGGTGACGGTGGAGCGCCGCCTTGCCGGCGCCCAGGCCGACGTGCGCCCGGGCCCCAGCAACCAGTCGTTGCTGGTGGTGTCCCGGCAACTGGTGCTGCCGTCCGCGGATACCCCGGTGGAGATCTCGGTGGCGCTGGACCGGACCGAGCTGCGCGCCGCGCGCCGCAGCTTCAACCGGACGCTGGCGTGGTCGCTGACGGCGCTGGGGCTGGGGCTGATGCTGGCGGTCGCGGCGCAGGTGAAGTTTGGCCTGGCGCCGCTGGCGCGGCTGCGGCGCGCGCTGGGCACGATGCAGGCGCGGCGCGAGGCACGCCTGGGCGGCGACTGGCCCACCGAAGTCGAACCCCTGGTGGCCGAGATCAATGCCCTGCTGGCACGCAACGCCCAGGCGCTGGAACGCTCGCGCCGGCAGGCGGCTGACCTGGCACACGCGGTCAAGACGCCGCTGGCAGTGCTCGCCAACGAGGCCGCGGCGCTGCCGGGGGCACCGGCGCAAGCCGTGGCAGCGCAGGTCGAAGCGATGCGCCGGCAGGTCGACCGCCACCTGGCGCGCGCCCGCGCCGCGGGCGCCGCGGCGGCGCGCGGCCAGCGCATCGATGCCGGCCCGCCGGTACGGGAGCTGACGCGCGCACTGGCGCGGCTGCACGCTGAGCGCGCGCTGGCGCTGACGGTTGAAGGTGCCGGGCACTTTGCCGGCGACCGGCAAGACCTGGTCGAAATACTCGGCAACCTGCTCGACAATGCCTGCCAGTGGGCGCGCACGCGCGTGCGCGTCACGCTGCAGGAAGCGGATGGCGAGCTCGAAATACTGGTCGAAGACGACGGCCCGGGCATGCCGCCGGAGGCGCAGGCACTGGCCACCGCCCGCTTTGGCCGGCTCGACGAGGCCGCTGCCGGCAGCGGGCTGGGCCTGGCAATCGTGACGGAAATCGCCGCGATGTACGAAGGCAGCCTGGCGCTGGCATCGAGCCCGCTGGGCGGGCTGGCGGCGCGGCTGCGGCTGCCGGCGGGGCTGCCTTGATCAGTCCGCGCGCGCGGCTATGGCCTCGCGCGTGTCGCGTGCCAGCCCCAGCGCAAAGGCGGTTTCCGCCACCAGGAACAGCGGGCCGATCAGCAGGCCGACCAGGTCGTCGACGAACGCCGGCTTGCGCCCCTCGTAATAGTGGCCGATGAACTGGATCACCCATCCCACCACGAACAGGCCAACGCCGATGGCAAGCCACCAGGCGGTGGGCATCGCCGCAATGCGCGCGCCGGCATAGAGAAAGAACGCCAGGATGGCCGCCATCGCCACCCCGAACACCAGCGACAGGCGCAGGTAGAACAGGCACGACAGGATGTACAGCAGCATCGCCGGCGTCAGGTAGGCAGAGCCGTCGCCCAGCGGCAGCGCCGGGCGCGCCAGCAGCGTCGTCACTGCCAGCACGATCATCGGGATACCGATGAAGTGCGTAAAGACGTTGCGCGGGTCGCGATGGTAGGCGGCGTAGTTGGCCAGGTGTTCGATCAGGGTTTTCACGGGGGCGTCTCCTTGTATGCGCAGGCGTGCGCGCGCGGCGCCGCAAGGGCTGCCGGGCGTGCCGCCTGCTGCTGCGCGGCGGGCGCGATGTGGATTTATAGTAGTGGGCGCGCACCGTGCGGTCTGTCAGGTTTTTGACAGTCCGGCGGGTCGCCGCGTGCCCTTGTGTGTCCCTGCTGACACCCGGCACCGCCACATATGAAAGGAGACCGGCATGGGACTGGCGAGCCCGCCGCAACGCCCCCAATCGCAACTCGCCGGCGCACTGCCCGGCACGGTGCCGCCGCGCGACGATGCGCGTGCTGCCGTATGTGCCGGCGCCTGGTTCAGCCAGTTGCCGCCGGCGCTGCGCCAGGCACTGCTCGATGACGGCAGCCTGCGCCGGCTGGTGGCCGGCGAGACGCTCTTTGCCCGCGGCGACCGTTTCGATGGCCTGTATTGTGTCGCCAGCGGCACCATGCAGATCCACGCCAGCGGCGAATCGGGCAAGGCGGCGTTGCTCGGCCTGCTGGAACCCGGCACCTGGTTCGGCGAGATCTGCCTGTTCGACGGCCTGCCGCGCACCCACGATGCGCGCGCGGTTAGCGCCACCACGCTGTGGCATGTGCCGCGCGCCAGCCTGGAACGGCGCCTGGCGCAGCAGCCGGCTTGGTGGCAGGCCTTCGGGCAATTGCTGGCAGCCAAGACGCGCCAGGCCTTCAATTATGTCGAGGAAGCGCAGTTGCTGCCGCCGGCAGCCCGCATCGCCCGCCGCCTGGCCGCGATCGCCCATGGCTACGGCAACCTGCCGCAGGCCCAGGCCACGCAGCGCGTGCGCATCCCGCAGGAGCAGCTGGCGCAGATGCTGGGCCTGTCGCGCCAGACCGTGAACCATGCGCTGCGCGAACTAGAAGCGCGTGGGCTGCTGCGGCTGGAGTATGGCGGCATCGAACTGCTTGACCTGCCGGCGCTGGAAGCGCTCAACTGAACGCATCGCACCGGAGCCCCGCACACCATGATGACCCTGGACACCCCCCAACTGGACGCCTGGCTGGCGCGCCTCGGCATTGCCGCCCCGCCCTCGCCCACGCTGGAAGCGCTGGATATCGTATTGGCCGCGCACCTGGCCAGCATTCCGTTCGAGAACATCGATCCGCTGCTGCGCCGGCCAGTACGGATCGAGCTGGATGCAGTCTTCGACAAGCTCGTCACGCGCCGGCGCGGCGGCTACTGCTTTGAGCTCAATACACTGCTGGCGGCCGGGCTGGGCGCGCTCGGCTACGCCGTGACGCCGCTGGCCGCGCGCGTGCGCTGGGGCGTTCCCGTCGATGTGCCGACCGCGACCTCGCACATGCTGCTGCGCGTGGAAGTGGCGCATCGCAGCTACCTGGCCGATGTCGGCTTCGGCGGCCCCACGCCATACCGGGCGATGCCGCTGTCCGAGCCCTGCGATGACAGCTTTCCATACCGGCTGGCCCCTGCGCCGCCGGAGGCCGCCGCCACCGCGTTCCACAGCTACGAGCTGGAGGCGCGCGGCGACGCCGGCTGGATCAAGGTCTACCGCTTCGACCTGACGCCGCAGCCGTGGATCGATTTCGTGCCGCGCAACTGGTATGTATCGACGCACCCTGACAGTGTGTTCGTGCAGCGGCTGATGGCCGCGCGCACCGACGGCGGCACCCGCGTGACGCTGGCCGACGGCGACCTGGCCGAGCGCGCACCGGACGGCACCGTGCACCGAACGCGGCTGGCCTCGCCCGAGGCGGTGGTGCAGGCCTTGTCGGATCGCTTTGGCGTGCTGCTGGACGATGACCTGCGGCGTGGCCTGGCCGACGCCCTGCCAGCGCTGCTGGCGCCCGCAACGGCATCCTCCGGCACCTGAGGCGCCATGATTCTGCTATGCAGCATGCCTGCCATGCACGGCGCGCATTGCCCGCAGAAAGAATCCTGATATGGCCGGCGCACGGCACCCGGGCCTGTGGACTGGGGCCAGCGGCACCACCATAATGTCCCGGCGATGCTGCCTGCGGGCACGTCGCCAGGACAAAGCCGGCCCCTGACGCCGGCGCAGCCATACAGGAGACTCCATGTCATTGTTTGATCTGACGGGCAAGGTTGCCATCGTCACCGGCTCCTCGCGCGGGATTGGCCGCGCCATCGCCGAGCAGATGGCCGTCCAGGGCGCCAAGGTGGTCATTTCTTCGCGCAAGATCGAGGCCTGCCAGGAAGTGGTGGATGCCATCAACGCCCGCCACGGCGCCGGCACCGCGATCGCGGTCCCTGCCAATATTTCTTCGAAGGACGACCTGCAGCGCCTGGTCGACGAGACCAACCGCGCCTTCGGCAAGATCGACGTGCTGGTCTGCAATGCCGCATCCAACCCGTACTACGGGCCCATGAGCGGCGTGTCGGACGACCAGTTCCGCAAGGTGCTGGACAACAACGTCATCTCCAACCACTGGCTGATCCAGATGGTGGCCCCGCAAATGATCGACCGCAAGGACGGCTCGATCATCATCGTGTCGTCGATCGGCGGCCTGCGCGGCTCGCCCACCATCGGCGTGTACAACATCTCCAAGGCCGCCGACTTCCAGCTGGCGCGCAACCTCGCCGTCGAGTTCGGGCCGCACAACGTGCGCGTGAACTGCATCGCGCCGGGGCTGATCAAGACCGACTTTGCGCGCGCGCTATGGGAAGATCCCGAGCGCTACAAGCAGTCCACCCAGGGCGCCCCGCTGCGCCGCATCGGCGAACCCGTCGAGATCGCCGGGGCGGCGGTCTACCTGGCGTCGGCAGCCAGCACCTTCATGACCGGCCAGGCGCTGGTCGTGGACGGCGGCGTGACCATCTGAGCGTCTGACCCCAGCGTTGCGGGGGGCCGGCCGGAAGGCTGAGACCTNGACCCCAGCGTGGCGGGCGCCGGCCTGAACGCCGGCGCCCGCCGCTTTCCTGCATTTCCCTCAACCTGCAGTGCAGTTCCGGGAGGCAGTCATGTCGAGCAATCCGCAGTTGGCCGGCACCTGGCCGGTCATGTCCCTGGCCGAGGCCCACGCCCGGCTTACCGCGCCCGGCGCGCCGTTCGAAACCGAAACGCGCGTGATCCGCGGCATCCCCACCACCGTCTGGAAGAACGCACCGCCCACGCTGCGTGAGCTGTTGCTGGCCACGCGCGCGTTTGCCGACCGCACCTTCGTGGTCTACGAGGACGAGCGCGTTTCCTACGATGCCTTCCGGCGCGCCGCCGTCGCCCTGGCACATGCACTGGTGCGCGACGGCGTGCGCAAGGGCGACCGCGTGGCCGTGGCCATGCGCAACCTGCCTGAATGGCCGGTGGCGTTCTACGGTGCGCTGCTGGCCGGCGCCATCGTGACACCGCTCAATGCCTGGTGGACCGGGGCCGAGCTGGAGTACGGCCTGGCCGATTCGGGCAGCCGCGTGGCGATCGTCGATGCCGAACGGCTCGACCGCATCCTGGAACACCTGCCGGGCTGCCCGGCGCTGGAACGCGTCTATGCCTCACGTGCCGGCGGCACCGCGGCCGAGCCGCGCGTGGCTCCGCTGGAGAGCGTGATCGGCAGCCCGGCTGACTGGGCCGCGCTGCCAGACCAGGCGCCGCCACAGGTCGATATCGATCCGGACGACGACGCCACCATCTTCTACACCTCGGGCACCACCGGCAAACCCAAGGGCGCGCTCGGCACGCACCGCAACTCCACCAATGTGGCAGTCGCCGGCAGCTTCAGCCCGATCCGCAACCTGTTGCGCCGGGGCGAGCCGATTCCCGCGCCGGACCCCGCCGCACCGCAAAAGGCCATGCTGCTGGCGGTGCCGTTCTTCCACGTCACCGGCTGCATGGCGGTGCTCAACGGCGCCATCGCCACCGGCGGCAAGATCGTGCTGATGCACCGCTGGGACGCGCTGCGCGGCATGGAACTGATCGAGCGTGAGCGCTGCACCGCGGCCGGCGGCGTGCCCACCATCGCGTGGCAGATCCTGGAGCATCCGGAGCGCGGCCGCTTCGACCTGTCCTCGCTGGAGAACGTCAACTACGGCGGCGCGCCGGCATCGCCCGAACTGGTGCGGCGCATCGGCGAGATATTCCCGCTGGCCGCACCCGGCATCGGCTGGGGCATGACGGAAACGTCGTCCACCTTCACCAGCCACAGCGCCGAGGAATACGTGATGCGCCCGGACAGCAGCGGCCCGGCGCTGCCGATCGGCGAGATGAAGGTGGTGGACGGGCGCGGCCGCGCCTTGCCGCCCGGCGAAGCCGGCGAGCTGATGGCGCGTGGCGCCAATGTCGTGCGCGGCTACTGGAACAAGCCCGAGGCCACGGCGCAGACCTTTGCCGACGGCTGGCTGCGCACCGGCGACATTGCGCGGCTGGATGAGGAAGGCTACGTCTATATCGTCGACCGGATGAAGGACATGCTGATCCGCGGCGGCGAGAACATCTACTGCATCGAGGTGGAAAGCACCCTGTACGAGCATCCGGCGGTGATGGATGCCGCGGTGGTCGGGCTCGCGCACAGGACGCTGGGCGAAGAGCCGGCCGCGGTGGTCAGCCTGAAGCCCGGCATGCAGGCGAGCGAGGCCGAGCTGCAGGATTTCGTGCGCACGCGGCTGGCGGCGTTCAAGGTGCCGGTGCGTATCCTGATTTACCAGGAGATGCTGCCGCGCAATGCCAATGGCAAGATCCTGAAGTCGAACCTGCGCAAGCTGTTCGACGCGGCCGCCTGAGTTGCGGCAGGGCAGCTGACTCGGCAAAAACAACAAGGAACGACAAATTGACGGAACAAGCAAAGCGTGACCACTCCCTGTCCGCCCCGGTGCGGGCAACTATCGCGGTGGCACTCGCCGCCCTGGTGGCGGGCTGCGCCGCCGGCGGCACCAACCTGTCCGCGGTGCCTGAGCTGCGCCCCGGCGTGGCGGCAGGGTACCTGGCGGCCGATGCGCGCCCGGACAGCCTGAAGCTGCTGCCCGCGCCGCCGGCGCAGGGCTCGCCCGCCCTGGCGCTGGATGAAGACGCCGCGCGCCAGGCCGGCACGCTGCGCGGCTCGCCGCGCTGGCAGCTGGCCACCGAAGATGCCGTGCTGACGTTCCCGCAGGCCGCCAGCGCGTTCTCATGCGCGCTGGGCGTGCCGGTCAGCGAGAAAGACACGCCCTACCTGAACATCCTGCTGCGGCGCAGCCTGGTCGATGCCGGCCTGTCCACCTACGGCGCCAAGGACCGCTACAAGCGCACCCGCCCCTTTGTGGCCAACAAGACGCCGATGTGCACGCCGGCCGAGGCCGCCAAGCTGGAAAAAGACGGCTCCTACCCGTCCGGCCACAGCGCCATCGGCTGGGCCTGGGCGCTGATCCTGGCGGAGGTCGAGCCGGAACGCGCCAATGACATCCTGGCGCGCGGGCGCGCGTTCGGCCAGAGCCGCGTGGTCTGCAACGTGCACTGGCAAAGCGATGTCAACGAGGGCCGCATGATGGCCGCGGCAACGGTGGCGCGGCTGCATGCCGATCCGACCTTCCGCGCCGACCTGGACAAGGCCCGCCGCGAAGTGGCGGCGGCACGCGCCAGCGGCGCGCGTCCGTCGCGCGACTGCCAGGCGGAGAGCGCAGCGCTGGCCCCCTGATCCACCGGTTGCCGGGGCCGGCTACTGCACGGGTTACTTCACCGGGATGACCGTGCCGGCCGGCACCGGCACGGCGGTGACGCTGTTCTGCGGGCTGCCGCTGACAATGCGGTCGGAGTACGTCAGGTACACCAGCGTATTGCGCTTGCGGTCGACCGCGCGCACGACATGCAGGGCCTTGAACAGGATCGACATGCGTTCGGAGAAGACGTTGTCCTGTTGCCGGATCGGCCCCTTGAAGGCGATCGTGCCCACCTGCCGGCAGGCGATCGATGCCTCCGGCGGGTCTTCGGCCATGCCCAGCTGGCCCTTGATGCCGCCCGTGCGGGCGCGCGACACATAGCAGGTCACGCCGTCCACCTGGGGGTCGTCATAGGCTTCGATCACGACCTTGTCAGAGCCGGTCATGCGGAAATTGGTGCTGACGCTGCCGATCTCCTCGGCGTGGGCGCCCGAGGCAGCCGCCAGACAGGCGACGGCCAGGACCGTGCGGATGCGATTGCAGTTGCGCTTCATGGCGGGGTCGGTATTCAGGTCACCGACGACTTGATGTCGTCGTGGCGCTTTTCCATTTCCTGGCGCAGCGCGCGGCGCTGCTGGGCGGCGGCAAAGCGCTGGCGCTCCACCTCGTCGCGCGGCTCCAGCGGCGGCACCTCGGCCGGCGCGCCATTGTCGTCCACGGCCACCATGGTGAAGTAGCAGCTGTTGGTATGCCGCACCAGCTTGCTGCGGATGTTCTCGGTCACCACCTTGATGCCGATTTCCATCGAGCTGCGGCCGGTGAAGTTGACCGAAGCCAGGAAGGTCACCAGCTCGCCCACGTGGATCGGCTGGCGGAACACCACCTGGTCGACCGACAGCGTCACCACGTAGCGGCCGGCGTAGCGGCTGGCGCAGGCATAGGCAACCATGTCCAGGTACTTGAGGATGGTGCCGCCGTGGACGTTGCCGGAGAAGTTGGCCATGTCCGGCGTCATCAGCACGGTCATGGAAAGCTGGTGGGACTGGTCGTTCATGATGGGGGTACGGATTGCGGGGCGGGATTTCGGGGGCGAACCTGCGAGGGCATTGCCTGAATGCAATTGCCGGAACGCTGGCGCCGGCAGTTTAACCCGGATCGCGCCCGCCGTTGCCGGCGGCAGCCCGGTGCCGACAGGCGTGGCCGTGCCAGGCAACAAAAAAGCGGCCTGCAAGGCCGCTTTTCACGCTGTGGACGCAAACTGCTTACTTCTTCTTGTTCACCGCGTCCTTGAAACCCTGCCCGGCAGAGAACTTGACCGTCTTGGCGGCCGGGATCTTGATGGTTTCACCGGTGCGCGGATTGCGGCCGGTGCGGGCGGCGCGTTTGCCGGCGCTGAAGCTGCCAAAGCCCACCAGCGTCACCGAATCGCCCTTTGCCACTGCCTTCTTGATACTGTCCAGCGCTGCGTTGAGCGCACGCTCGGCGGCGGCATTGCTCAGTTCTGCTTCCGCGGCGATGGCCGATACCAGTTCACCTTTATTCATGGCTGATTTCCCTTGTTGGTCGTCGTCACCGATGTGCGTGCCTCGCGGCAAAGCCATCGATCGGCGCAGTCTAATCTGCCCGTTGCGCGTAGAGCAATCCCCAGTGGCACCAATGCGACAAAAAAACCGCAAATCCTTGCTTGAGGCCGGTTAGCGGGCAATTTCCCTCGCTTTTCCCACTTGCCAGAAGCCGGCTTTGCCAGGCCGCCCTGCCGCGCGGCAACGCCGGGCCGGCCCGCGGCTGGGGCAAACAAACAGCATAGGACAAATTCCCACAAATGGGGCGACGCACCATAACGGTTCAGCTTGTGCCGCCGTCGCGCGCCATTTCGGCGCATTCGCACCACCTCGGGGATGCCAGTGGCAAGGCTGCCAACAGCGCCGCCACTGCCTGCGCGCGGCATTCCGGTGCGGTTTTACCCGACAAGGTGCAATTGGCACCAGGATGCGGCCATTGCTGGAATGCTTTTTGCATACCCACGCTCCCATTTTGAGCATGAGGTCACTATGGACAACTGGAAGACCGGCACCGACGCCCTGTTTATCCTGCTAGGCGCCATCATGGTGCTGGCCATGCACGCCGGCTTTGCCTTCCTGGAACTGGGCACGGTGCGCAAGAAGAACCAGGTCAACGCACTGGTAAAGATCCTGGTGGATTTTGCGGTTTCGACGATCGCCTATTTCTTTATCGGCTACACCATTGCGTACGGCGTGCAATTCATGTCCGGGGCCGAAACGCTGGCGCAGAAAAACGGTTACGAACTGGTCAAGTTCTTTTTTCTGGCGACATTTGCCGCGGCTATTCCGGCGATTATCTCGGGCGGTATTGCCGAGCGTTCACGCTTCAATCCGCAGTTGGTCGCCACCTTCGTGCTGGTGGGTTTTGTCTATCCGTTCTTCGAAGGCATCGCCTGGAACCAGCGCTATGGCGTGCAGGACTGGATCACGCGCGTGGCCGGCGCACCGTTCCATGACTTCGCCGGCTCGGTGGTGGTGCATGCGCTGGGCGGCTGGATCGCGCTGCCCGCGGTGCTGCTGCTGGGCGCGCGGCGCGGGCGCTACCAGAAGGACGGCCGCATCAGCGCCCATCCGCCCTCAAACATCCCGTTCCTGGCGCTGGGCGCCTGGGTGCTGGCGGTGGGCTGGTTTGGCTTCAACGTCATGAGCGCGCAGACCGTCGACAAGGTCAGCGGCCTGGTGGCGATCAACTCGCTGATGGCAATGGCCGGCGGCACGCTGGCGGCCTGGGCGGCCGGACGCAACGACCCGGGCTTTGCCTACAACGGCCCGCTGGCCGGGCTGGTGGCGGTATGCGCAGGCTCGGACCTGATGCACCCGCTCGGCGCGCTGATCACCGGCGCGGTGGCCGGCGCGCTCTTTGTCTATATGTTCACGCTGGCGCAGAACAAATGGCATATCGATGACGTGCTCGGCGTGTGGCCGCTGCACGGGCTGTGCGGCGCCTGGGGCGGCATTGCCGCAGGCATCTTCGGGGCCAGGGCGCTGGGCGGGCTGGGCGGCGTGTCGCTGGGCGCGCAGGCGATCGGCACCGTGCTTGGCATCGTGGTGGCGCTGGCCGGCGGCACCCTGGTATATGGCGCGCTGAAGAAGCTGGTTGGCATCCGGCTGGATGCCGAAGGCGAATTCAACGGTGCGGACCTGACCTTGCACCGGATTTCGGCAACGCCGGAACGGGAAACCAACTGGTAATGGCGTTCGGGCCGTCCTGATTTAAATAGACAAGCTGCGCAAAGCGGCTTGTCTTAACAATAATTTGCTTGCACTTCCGGTACGGCGTCTCAATAATTGCCGTGCCCATGTATTGCGCCGCAACAGCGCGCAGGGCTTGCACGCAGCTGCCGGCTGAATCGGGGAATGTTGTGCCGGCGGCCGGCCGGACACCAACATGAAAGGAATACGCCGATGGATGCCACTACCTTCGATAACCTCAAGGCCCTGGTTGTCACCTACGCGACGGAATTCGGGGTCAAGATCCTGGCGGCCCTTGCCTTCTGGGTCATCGGCCGCTGGCTGATCCACTTTGTCGTGCGCATGGTGCAGAACGCGCTTGGCAAGCAGAAGGTCGATCCCACGCTGCTGCGCTATGTCGGCTCGATCGTCACCGTGACGCTGAACGTGGTGCTGGTGATCGGCATCCTTGGCTATTTCGGCATCCAGACCACGACCTTTGCCGCACTGATCGCCGCCGCTGGCGTGGCCATCGGCATGGCCTGGTCGGGCTTGATGGCGAACTTCGCCGCTGGTGCGTTCCTGGTGGTGCTGCGCCCGTTCAAGGTGGGAGACTTCGTGACGATCGGCGGCGTGACCGGCACGGTGCGCGAGATCGGCCTGTTCGCGACCTCGCTCGACACACCAGACAATGTCCAGACCGTGGTCGGCAACAACAAGATCTTCAGCGATACCATCCAGAACTTCACGGCCAACCCGTACCGGCGCGTGGAACTGAAAGCGCAGCTTGCCGGCAGCACCGACACCGCCCATGCGGCAGCGCTGCTGAAGGCCAGCATCGCTGAGATCCCCAACGTGCTGGCCGAGCCCCCGGTCGATGTCGAGATCCTGGAGTTCACGCTGGTCGGCCCGGTGCTGGCGGTGCGTCCGCACTGCCACAACGACCACTACTGGCAAGTCTATTTCGATACCAACCGCATCATCCGCGAGAGCTTCGGCCAGGCCGGCTATGCCGCACCGATGCCGGCGCAGATGGTGGTGGTGCAACAGGCTGCCGCGCAGCAAGCCGCCGCGCAACAGGCTGCCTGACGACGGCTCGCAGCCGGTATCAGCGGGGGCCTGAGCGCCCGTAGTAGCGCATCAGCACTGCGCCCGCGCCGCAGGCCGCCATCACCACGCCCAGCGGCAGCGCGGTGCCGTCGCGCCACAGGCTGACGGCCGCGCCGCCCAGCGTCCCGAGTGAAAACTGCAGCGTGCCCATCAGCGCCGAGGCCGTGCCGGCGCGATGGCCCTGATGGGCGAGCGACAGTGCCGACGCATTCGGCGATACGCAACCGAGCGCGCCGATAAAGACGAAGAAGCCCGCCAGCAGCACCGGCAGCACCGCCACGCCGGCAAGCGCGGCAACAGCCAGCGCCAGGCCCGCTGCACAGGCCGCCAGCAGCGCGCCCCCGAGCACCTGATCGAGCGAGCGGCCGCGCACCAGCCTGGCGTTGAGCTGCGACATCGTGATCAGGCCCAGCGCATTGGCGCCGAACACAAAACCGTAGTGCGACGGCGCAATGCCGTGCAGCTCGATCAGCACGAACGGCGAGCCGGAGATATACGCGAACATGCCCGCCGAGCCGAAACCCGCAGACAGCGAGTAGCCGAGGAATTCGCGATCCCGCAGCAGCTCGGCGTAGCTTTTCGCCACCGTGCCGAGCCGCAGCGGCGCCGCATGGCGCCGGTCCAGCGATTCTTCCATGCGCAGGTGGACCAGCAGCAGGATCAGCATCCCTGCCACCGCCAGCACCCAGAAGATCGCGCGCCAGCCCGACACCGAGAGAATGGCGCCGCCGACGATCGGTGCCAGGATCGGCGCAACCCCCATCACCAGCATCAGCGACGAGAAGGCACGCGCCGACTCATGCGCCTCAAGCCGGTCGCGGATCACCGCGCGTGCCATCACCATGCCGGCGCAGCCGCCCAGCGCCTGCAGGAAGCGCCACAGCATCAGCGACTCCACGCTGCGTGCCAGCGCGCATCCCACCGCGGCGGCCACGTAGAGGCACAGGCCGACATAGAGCGGCGGCTTGCGCCCGAAGCGGTCGCTGAACGGGCCATAGAAAGCCTGCCCCAGCGCCAGCCCCACCAGGAATGTGCCGAGGGTCAGCTGCACCTGGCCGATGTCCACGCCGAGATCGCCAGCCAGCGACGGAAAACTCGGCAGGTACATGTCGATCGACAACGGCGCGATCGCCATCAGCGAACCGCAGATCAGCAGCCAGGCAGGAAAGCGCGCGGGCGAAGCCGCGCTGGTGGAACGGGGCATGGAAAGTATCCGGGGAACGGCGTTGTCACGCACGGCCAGCCTGCTTGCGCCGCGGCCCGCGCCTGCAACCCGTGAAAAGGCGCAATTGTTGCACAGCATAACGAAGGCAGTACGGCACTGGCGTATAGGGTTTTGAAACAGTCGTTCAGAAAAACTGCCCTGCCACGGGTTCGATGGTGCTGGCGAAGTTGGCGCTATTGGTGAATAGTGGTGTCAGGTCATTTGCAATCACGGCAGTGCGAATCCGGCGCTGCAGATGCCCTTGCCGGGTGGCGCGGCTTTCACCTGCGGCAAGGTGGAGGGTACAATGCCAGCCTGTCGGCGCAAGCCACACCGTCGGCCACGCAGAGACGGACGACAGTATCGGTCCCGGCAACGTTAGCCTGCATGAGAATACGACACACGCCGCTTCCCGCTTCGCTTGGCCCGGCCGCACTCGCGGCTGCGCTGCTGTTGCCGCTGCCCCTGCCCGGCAACGCCGCGCCGGTGCAGGCGCGCAATGTCGCCGCCTCGGCGCCGGCCCCTGCTATCGATGAGGCCGACCCGCTGTCACGCATGCTCAAGGGCGCTGCCACTGGCCAGAACACCGGCGCCGCCGGCGTGCCTGAATTGCTGCGCAACACCACGCGGCCCGACAACGTGCTGGCACGCGCCTGCCGCCAGCTCAACGACGCCCTGCCGATCGAAATCGACGGCGAAACGCGGCTGCGCCGCTGCCAGTCGATCCCCGGCAAGCATGTGCTGTTCCAGCTGGAGCTCACCAACTACCGCGGGCCGATGCTGGACCTGGCCAGCTTCGAGGTCAACTACGCCGCGCCCCTGCAGCGCAACATCTGCGCCAACCGCGACGTCGAGATCCTGACCAAGCTTGGCATCAGCCTGATGTTCCGCTACATGACGCGCAAGGACCGTGGCGAGCGCCGCATCGGCGATGTCTACATCAACGCGCCCATCTGCACGGCGGCGCTGCGCTAGCCAACACAAACAAGAATCGATTGCAATTGACGCGGGACGGCATGCCGCCCGCGCAAAAGAAAGACGGCCCGCAGATGCGGGCCGTTCTCGTTTGGGACAGTCCCGCTCAGGCAGCGCGCGGGCGCAGCGGCAGCACGTTGGCCGCGCGCCGCACCAGGATGCGCGTGTCCTTCCAGCCAGCATCGGCCAGCGGCGAGCCCCACACCAGTTCATGCAGGCGTGCCAGTGCAAACGGATTGCCCAGCAGCACATGCTTCTGCGCGGGGGTCAGCGCGCGCGGGCCATGCGTGAGCGCATGCTCGACCAGGGCCTCATGGCGCCTGCGTGCCGATTCCGGCTGCACCACGCGCGGCGTGGCGGTCGCGCACATCAGCGCATTGGTAACCGGGTCCACCACGGCGTCGACAAAGTCAGGCGTTTCGGCCGCGGCTTCGACATGCTGCTGCGTCTCGACGATCTCCCGCGGTACCCGCGTCTCCTCGGGGATCATGAAGAGGCCCGCATTGCGCGAGGCACGCCCGAACGACACGCGCGACAGCATCACCGACAACGGGATCGACAGCGCCAGCGAGCCCACGATCGGCAACAGCCACAGCACGTAGGACGGGTTCAGCCAGTACACCAAACCACCCCATGCCAGGCCCAGCGCGGTGTGCCAGCCGTGGCGGCGGAACGCTTCGCCCCAGGTGGTCTCGGTGTCTTCGCGCGGGGGCGACTTCCACGAGATGCCCCACCCGCTGTAAGCGGCGATCACGAACTTGGTGTGGAACAGCATGCGCGTGGGCGCCAGCAGCGCGGACAGCAGCACCTCGATCAGCATGCTGGCAATCAGCTGCACCGCCCCACCATAACGCCGCGCCTGCTTCATCAGCAGCACCACGCTGGCCAGCTTGGGCAGGAACAGCAGCGTGGCCGTGGCGGAGAACAAGGCCAGCGCTTTTTCCGGATGCCATTCGGGCCAGGTCGGGAACAGCTGGTATTGCTGCGTGAAGTACTCCGGCGGCACCAGCGCATGCTTGGCCAGCATGGCCGTGGACAGCAGCAGGAACAGCAGCCACAGCGGCGCCGACAGGTAGGCCATGATGCCGGTCAGGAACACCGCGCGGTGCACCACGTGGAAGCCCTGCTTGAGCCACAGCCGGAAATTCATCAGGTTGCCCTGGCACCAGCGGCGGTCGCGCTTGACCTCGTCCAGCAGGTTGGGCGGCAGTTCCTCGTACGAGCCTTCCAGGTCGTAGGCAATCCACACGCCCCAGCCGGCACGGCGCATCAGCGCGGCTTCGACAAAGTCGTGCGACAGGATTTCGCCCGACAGCGGGCCGCGGCCAGGCAGCGGCGCCAGCGCGCAGTGCTCGATGAACGGATGCACGCGGATAATGGCGTTATGGCCCCAGTAGTGCGATTCACCCAGCTGCCAGTAATGCAGGCCGGCCGTGAACAGCGGCCCGTACACGCGCGTGGCGAACTGCTGCACGCGCGCGTAGAGGGTCTCGCGGCCCACTGCCAGGGGTGCGGACTGGATGATGCCCGCGCCGGGGTTGGCTTCCATCAGCCGCACCAGCGTGGCCAGGCAGTCGCCGCTCATCACGCTGTCGGCATCGAGCACCACCATGTAGCGGTACTTGCTGCCCCAGCGGCGGCAGAAGTCGGCCACGTTGCCGGTCTTGCGCTTCACGCGGTGGCGGCGCCAGCGGTAGAAGATGCGGCCGAAGCCGCCGACGGCGCGGCACAGCTCCATCCACGCGTCATGCTCGGCGGTGCGCAGGTCCGGGTTGCCGCTGTCCGACAGCACGATGAAATCGAAGTTGGACAGGTGACTGGTGCGCGCCAGCGATTCATAGGTGGCGCGCAACCCCGCGAACACGCGCGTCACGTCCTCATTGCAGATCGGCATGATGATCGCGGTGCGCGCCTCGGGCGCTATCGGGCCATCTGGCGCAGCCGAGCGCGAGATCAGGTGGCGGTCGCCGCCCTTGGCCAGCACCAGGAAGCCCATCATTGCCGTCCAGAAGCCGGCCGACACCCATGAGAACAGGACGGCGAACAGCACCAGGATGGCAATCTCGAGCGGATCGGCGCCGTGGTACGGCAGCACGTTGGTCATGAAGTACGTGGCCAGCACGGTCTGGATCACGACCAGGCCCAGCAGGAACCAGCGGCGGTGCGAGCCGGCCGGGTGCCATTTGCCTTCGGCATCGGGACCGTCGTGCAGCGTGTCCCAGGTCTCGGGCACGGGCGGACGGCCCAGCATGCGGCGCCAGGTATTGCGCAGCCAGCCGGTGACGATATGCGGCGGCCACTGGCGCGGCACCATCGAGCTGCGCTCGGGCTCGGGGCCGGTGTCGACCTTCACGGTGCCGTCTTCGCGCCGCTGCAGCAGCGGCGCACCATCCACCTGGGGATTGCCGTATGCCATCGTGAAACGCCGGCCGACAGAGCCGTAGGCACTGCCGCCTTGCGCGGGCGGCGTGTCCTTGGCAGCCAGGCGCGACTGCAGGCGCGTGATCGCGTCCTGCGCATCGCGGCCGTCGGCGGTAACGGAGATCACGGGGGCAACGGATGCCACGGGCGTGACCGGTGCGACCGGCGTCGCGGCCGCGCCGTCCGCCAGCAGTTCGCTGCGCACTTCAGGCGATACCGGCAGGCGGTCGACATAGCGCTCGCATGCCGCCGCCTGGGCCGGTCGCTGCTTTAGCCTGGGGGTAAGATGTAGCTCCATGTCTCGGATAGGGTTGTATTGCCGTTGCGAAGATAGCCGCGCAACTCAACCGGCTTGGTTTCGTCCTTGCGGCGCATCACCATGGTCATGCGCCAGCCGCCGGTCGCCTCATTGCGCTGCACCGACGTTTTCAGCAGCTCACCGTTGGCATCGGCCGAAACCACCGGGTCGATGCGCACGTTCGCCGGCAGCTTGCCGAAGGCCGGGCCTTCGAAGTCCACCACCAGCGAAAAGCTCGTGTCTTCCTTGTTGCGGGTCTGGCCCTGCCCCAACCGGGTCTGGGTCACCCACGACAGCGGCGGCTGTTGTTCGCCGTCCTTCTGCCACAGCAGCCGGTACTCATAGTCGAAGGGTTGCTTCGGCTTGGGCGGGTTGTCCGGCACCCAGTACGCGACGATGTTGTCGTTGGTCTCGTCCGGCGTCGGGATCAGCACCAGCTCTACCCGGCCCGAGCCCCAGTTGCCGCGCGGCTGCACCCAGCCACTGGGCCGGCGCTCATACCATGAGCCGATCTCCTGGTAGCTGTTGAAGGTGCGGTCGCGCTGCATCAGCCCGAAGCCCTGCGGATTGGTCGCCGCGAACGAAGTGACCAGCAAGCGCTTGGGATTGACCAGCGGGCGCCAGACCCATTCGCCGGTGCCCAGGTGGATCGACAGGCCGTCAGAGTCATGCACCTCGGGCCGGAAATCCTGCGCGGCCGACGGCTGGTTCTCGCCGAACAGGAACATGCTGGTCAGCGGCGCCAGGCCCAGCTTGGTCACGTTCTCGCGTAGGTAGAGGCGCGACTTGACCTCCATCGCGGTCTCGGCGCCGGGCTTGATGGTGAAACGGTACGCGCCGCTCATGCGGCGCGAATCCATCAGCGCGTAGATCGTGATCTCCTTGGCATTGGGGCCGGGACGCTCGATCCAGTATTCGACAAAGCGCGGGAACTCCTCGCCCGAATTGAGCGCGGTGTCGACCGCCAGTCCGCGTGCCGACAACCCGTACCACTGGTCCTTGCCCAGCGCGCGGAAATAGCTCGCGCCCAGGAACGACGCCAGCTCATCCTTGCGCTTGCCCTGGTTCAACGGATACAGGATGCGGAAGCCTGCATAGCCCAGGCCCTTGAGCTTGCCGGCATCGACCTTGTGCGGGCCGTAGTTGAACGCGGACGGGTCGAAGCGGAATTCACGCACGCTGTTGCCCACCACTTCATGGATGCGCACGGGCTGGTCGAACACCATGCCCTCGTGGAAGAACGACAGCTCGAACGGCGAGCGCGTGCCGCGCCAGGCAAAGCGCTCGGGCTTGTATTCGATCTCGCGGTAGCGCTCGTACGAGAGCTCGCGCAGCTCGCGCGGCAGGTCCTGCGGCGGCGCCTTGTAGGGCGAGGCCGCCAGCTGGCGCGCGCGCGCCGCCACGGTGTCGAAATCGAACGCATGGGCTGCCATGGCACACAGCGCCAGCGCACTGCCACCAAGCCAGGCTGCGATCCGCACACCCGCCCGCGCCGCGCGGCGGCGGGCCACCGGCCCGGCGGCGGGCAAGGTATGGGTAACGGACAGGCGTGGCGTGGCGATCTGTGACATGTATGCCAGGGTGAGCGGTTGAATCGGGGTGACCGGCATCGGCGGTCGGAACGAAGGACGACACAGCAAGAGACGGGCCCGGCGCCGAGTGGCGAGGCCCGGACACGAGGCAGACGGCCCGCGGGGCACTGTGTCCGGTTTGTTGCGATGCGCAATAAACCATAACAATTCGAGACGCAAAAGTCACGTTTCGATCACGCAAGGTTTGAAACAAAATGTTGGCCAGGTTGCCCGAAAGCCGCTCCGGACAAGGCTTTGCGGGCGCCGGGGTCACACGGCCGCAAGCCCCGGCGAGGCCAACGCCTGCCGGCTGCGAGAATTTGGTGCAGATCGGGGCCAGCCGGCAGCCGGCCCTTTTAATACGGTGTTACTTTTTAGCGCCTTCGCTGTACGGATCGAACTTGCCGCTCTTGGCGCCTTCGGAATACGGATCGAACTTCCCGCTCTTCATGCCACCTTGGCTATATGAGTCGAAGGACTTCTGCGCGCCGCCCTGGATCGGCTCCATCTGGTCAGGGCGGGCACCCGGGTTCAGCGAAGTCACGTTGTCGCTTTTTGCGCCATCCGAGTACGGGCTGAATTTGTCCTGCTTGGCACCATCGGAGTAGGGACTGAACTGGTCTTGCTTGGCGCCGTCGGTGTAGGGATTGAATTTGTCGGCCTTGCCCGTGGTCTGGGCGTGCAGCGTGCCGAATGCGCAGGCAAAGGCCAGGCCGATGGTCAGATAGCTCAGCTTCATGGGATCTCCTCTCGCAGGGGGAAAGGCGCTTGCCTTGCAAAGCGCACAGCAGGCGCCGCTGCCGGCCGACGCGAAGCGCGGGGGCAACAATCAACGCTAGGTCAGCGACTGGCAGGTGTCAACCGCACCGCGCGCTGCTGCGGCGCTGCATTGCGCTTACAATGCCACCCAAACGCCACCACGAAGCCACAAGGAATCGTCATGCTGCCTCGGCCATCCGACCCTACCGTCAGCCCTGTCCGCCCTGCCCTGCGCGCCGCCGTCACTGGCGCGCTTGGTGCCGCCCTGCTGTTTGCCGCTGCGGCACCGGCGCAGGCGTACTTCGACAATTACCTGAGCGGCACCATCATCGGCACGCTCAACGACAAGGAAGGCGCGTCGCTGGCCAAGTCAGTGCGCACGGCACTGAACGATACGGCCGACGGCAAGACCGTTGAATGGACGTTCCCCGCAGCGGGGCGGCGCCAGCAGATCGACGGCACCATCACGCCGATCGAAAGCAAGACCGACAAGGGCCAGCCCTGCCGGCGCCTGAAATCCGACCTCAAGCGCGGCAGCGCTGAAGAGCACTGGAGCGGCTGGTTCTGCAAGCAGTCCAACGGACAATGGAAGTCGCGCCACGTGGCTGAGTAAGCAGCGCTGAGCGCTCGCGCCGCCGGTGCTCATGCCGCGCGCGACGGCGCGCGATGCGGCCGCGCTGCCGGATCGACCTGCGGCGATCCGGGCGCCTCGTACCACCTGGTCCCGGGCACGTAGACGGTCTTGTCCGGCTGCGCCATGAAATGCGGCGACATGATCTGCACGCCGTGGGTGTTGAACTGGTCCTGGATCGCCGCGTGCAGGGCCGACAGCGCGTAGAAGCGATTGCGCGGATGGTCCAGCGCGCAGAACAGTTCGTACTCGACGTAGAAGTCGGACAGCCCCCGCTGCAGCACGAATGACGTCGGCGACGGCGCAATATGCGCCGCCTCGGCGGCGGCTGCCAGCAGCATCGCATGGACCTGCCGCCAGGGCGTGTCGTAGCCGATCGTGACTGAAGTCGAGATCAGTGCAGCCTGCCAGCCTTCCCGCGCATGGGGATCACGCACGCTGCCATGGCGGGTGTAGTTATGGATGGCACTGCCGACCACCACCGCATTGGGCAGCGTCACCTCTTCATTGCGCAGGTTGATCACCTTCACCGACAGCGCATCCAGCGAAGCCACGGTGCCCACCGTATCGCCGATGCACACCATGTCGCCGCGCCGCAGCGCACGCGAATACACCACCACCATGCCGCTCATCAGCTGGTTGACCACATTGGCCGATCCCAGCGTCACCATGAAGCCGAGCAGCACCGACAGCCCCTTGAAGACATCGCTCTCCGAGCCCGGGATATAGGGGTAGGCAAAGGTAAAGCCCAGCGCCCAGATCACCACCGCCGCCAGCCGCCGCGTGGCGCCTGCCGTCTCCGGATGCATGCCGGGCACCGTGATCTGGCCCTTCTGCACAGCCTTGAAGATATTCGACACCAGCCGCTGCACCGCGCGGGTAATCAGCAGGATCACCGCCACGGTGACCAGGCCCGGCACCGACGACACCATCGACAGCGCGATCTGCGACAGCAAGCCGACGATAAAGGCGCCCATGCGGTCGCCCATGGGCTGGGTCAGCGGAAACTGCTCGAGCGCAAACTCCAGCCAGGCAAAGGCCAGCACCAGCATCAGCCCGATCGCCAGGATCTGCACGATGCGGGCAACCAGCTGGTAGAGCGCGCCGGTCCAGTCGAACTGGCCGCCGACGCGCTGCGCCAGGTGCCGCTCCAGTGCCACCTGCAGGCGGGCGCGCAGGGCCACGCCGGCTCGCGCCACGCCCCATGTCAGCGCGGCCAGCACGGCCAGGCCAAGCAGGCTCAGCGCGGCACCGCGCAGCAGGTTGGGCCAGTGCAGGTGCGCGCGCCGCGCGGCAATGGCCTGGCGCAGGCCCGCCGCGGTGCGCGTTGCGGCAGCCTCAAGCGTAAGGTGGTCCTCCGGGGAAAGGTCTTGCGAGGTCAGCGCGAACAAGAACCGGTCGCCCAGCCGGAAGGCGATCATCGGCGCGTCGCCGAACGTGCCGCTGACCTGTCCGAGCGGCAGTGCCAGTTCGCCTTCCGTCAGGTCGTCGAACACCAGCTGCGCGCGCGCGACGCGCATGGCCGGGGTGGCACCCGCGATCTCGGCGCGCATGGTGGCGATGGGCCGGTCCATCAGGCGCAGCTCGACCGCAGCCCCGCTGCGCACGGCAATCGGAGCCTGCACGGCCGCGGACGCCGGCGCGGCCAGGCTGGCTTGCATCCACAGCGCGCCTATCACCCAGCCCAGTCCCGCCGTCCAGAATGCCGCCAATCGCCGCCACCGCCGCCACACTGCTAGCGCTGCCATAAGACCGCTCCCGTCCGAGTTCGCCTGCGCCGGCGCGAGGGCTCCACGCCCTGCCCGGCACGATGCCCGCAAGCATAGCGTGCGGCGGCGCAGGCGCAAAGCCGGCGAGGCGGCGGCCGCCTGCGGCAGTGGACGAAAAAAAGGAGGCCGAAGCCTCCTGTTGCGATCCGCCCGGACATGCCTTGCTTTATCCCCCCGGAAGCACGCAACGCGTGCCGCAGGGCTGTCCTGTGCGCGGCGGGTCCGCGCCATGCAGGCGCGGCCGGCCATTATTTGCGTGGCGGCATAGCAGTCACGGACACAGCCTGCATCCCCGCTTGCCGGGGAGCCGTGCGCCCGCCGCCATCGTCAGCGCGCTCAGGCGCCTTTGTTCTTCATCGGATCCTTGGCCGCAGGCGCGTGGCTCTTCTTCTTGGTGCTGGTCTTCTTGGCCTTGGCCTTGCTGCTGTCCGCCTTGGCCGGCGCGGCCTTGTCAGTCGACGCTGCCGCCGGCGTGGCCGGAGTAGCCGGCGTCTGCGCCATCGCGCCCGCACCAAACATTGCCATCGACAGCATGACGATCCATTTCTTCATTTCCGTCTCCTCGTTTGCCCTGCGGATAGGTATGGCAGGGATGCCTGCCATGACTGGCGCTTTTGGCTCGCGCCCTGTCACCAGCATCAACGAGGAAGGCTTGCGCGCCGTTGACCGGGACAAACCCTGATAGGGAGCTGTGGATCGCGGGTCGCTGCCAGGCTTACCTGCACAGCTTGCGCAGCAACTCTCCGGCAATCGTGCCAGGGCCGGCGACCTGGAAGGTGCCGTACTGCGGCGCGCGGATCGTATAGAGCGAGTCGCCGCGCGCAAAGCGCTTGCTGTAGAGCGTCTGCTCGACCACGGCGAACATCGACGTGGCGCAGTTCAGCACCATGCGCTTGAGCGACGAGCGGATCGGCTCGCCGCTGGCAGTGCGGATCACGCCCGACGGCGAATTGCGCATCACCACCACGCCGACTTCGGTGCCCTGGCGACGCACCGCGGACTGGTCGAAATAGGAAATCACGCCATTGGCGCCCATCAGGGGAAGCCATCGTTGCGGATCGGGGGCGGCCGGATCGGGTGCCGCGACCAGCCGGCAGCCTTCCCTGGGCGTGGACCGGAACACAGTGCCGGTGCCGGCGATCTGGCACTCGTACAGGCCAGCGGCTGCAGCCGGGCGGCTCGTGCTGGGAGGAACGGGGGACTGGGCCGGCGTGGCGCTGCCTTCGGCATGCGCCAGCGGTGCGGCCAGTCCGAGCAGGCAGCCAGCAAACGCGGCTGCGTGCCTAAAAATGCGGAACATCATGGAATTGCCCTCATATAGACGGGAAAAAACGATCCGCATTGTCGCACAGGAAGCACGCATCCCGGCGCGTCTGCATGCCGAAAATGCGTGCAGGCGGCGACTTTTTAGTCGTGCAGGCGCCGCCAGGCCACCAGGTCCTCGATGGTCAGCACTGGCAACTGGTACATCTCGGCAAAGACCAGCGCCTCCGGCCGGCGTGCCATGGTGCCATCCGGGTTCATCAGCTCGCACAGCACCGCGGCCGGCGACAGGCCTGCCATGCGGGCCAGGTCGACCGAGCCCTCGGTATGGCCGCGGCGCACCAGCACGCCGCCGTCGCGCGCCACCAGCGGAAACACATGGCCCGGGCTGACCACCGCATCGGTGCCCGCATCCCCGGCAATGGCAGCGCGGATGGTGGTGATGCGATCGGCGGCGCTGACACCCGTGCTGACGCCTTCGCGGGCTTCGATCGATACCGTGAAGGCGGTGCCGTACTGGCTGCGGTTGTGCTCGACCATCGGCCGCAGGCCGAGGCTGCGCACCTTGTCCTCGGTCAGGCACAGGCAGACGATGCCGCTGCATTCGCGGATCATCATCGCCATGTTGGCGTTGGTCAGGCGTTCCGCGGCCAGGATCAGGTCGGCCTCGTTCTCGCGGTCGTCATCGTCGAGCAGCACGACCGGACGGCCTTCGCGCATGGCGTCCAGCGCCTGCGCGATGCGCGCGGCCAGGGAACGGGGGTCGGCATCGGCGGCAAGATCCGCAGACACCTCGGGTGCAACAGCTTCGGTGGAAAGGCTAGACATGAAACGCTCCTTGTTCAGCATCAATGGGCGTTCCAGGGGAAGGATCAACGGAGTTGCAGCGCCGCACGCCGCGCCTGAAGCGCACGCACGAACAGCCGCGCCCTGCGCGCGGCGCAAGGCAACAGCAAACCGCAAGGCCGGGCAAGGCGCCAGGCCGCGCGGGCAAGCTCCGTCCATCTTCTTTCATCCGGACTATGACCGTCGGCCCTGGCCTCTCACCAGGTCTGCTGACCTCGCACGGGAATGCGAGCGCTCGCGGGCTCGCCGGACACGCACTGCGCGCCGCGGCATACCGCCGGTGGGGACTTTCACCCCGCCCTGAAGACGTAACGAACCGGTGCGGCCATGTAGCCGGCGCCGGCCCGCGAATGTTAGCACGATTGTTATTTTTTTCTTTGCGCGGGCGCTCGCCCACGTTTGGCCATGTCCCACCATCGCAAGGTGCCTTCCCGTGTACTACAAATAAGGGAGGGAGGCAGCGCATGTGCAAGCGGTGCCCGCAGTGGCGGCCGCCTCATGCCTTGCCGGACAACAACGCAGCACCTCTTCATCCGTGCTTCCCATGCGCCGACACGAACAAGAAGCCAGACAAGACCACCGTGTGAGTTGTTCCTCCTTCCATCCGCCCCCGCCCTGCCGGCGTGCGTGGCAACAGCGGGCACGCCGCACCGTCGCCGCGGGCCTGCTTGCCCTGCCCTTGTGCCTGGGAGCGACGGCGCGCGCCGCGCCTGCCGTGCAGCTTGGCTACGGCTTCGACGATACCCACGACGTGCAGAAGGCGGAGGTCGCCATGTTGTGGGATTCGGGCTTTGCGTGGGGCAATCCGCAAGGCTGGCAGGTCGACCTGCAATGGGAGGTCAACGTTGCGCGCTGGCACAGCAGCAGCGACAACCAACCCAACGACCTATGGGAGTTTGGTGCCTCGCCGGTGGTGCGGATCGCATGGTGGCGCCACACCTGGGTGCCCTTCCTTGAGCTGTCGGTCGGGCCGCGCTTGCTGACCAGCACGCACACCTCGGGCGACCACGACATCTCCACTGCCTTCCAGTTCTCGGAGTACGCCGGGATCGGCGTGACGGTGGGCAAGGACCGGCGCTTTACCGCGGGCTACCGCTTCCAGCACCTGTCCAATGCTGGCATCAAGCAGCCCAATCCCGGCACCACCTTCCACGTCATTTACCTGCGCTACCACTTCTGAGCGCCGGCCGCTGCAGCGCGCCCTGCGTTTCAAACAGGGTGCGGGTGGCATCGTCGGCCGGGAAGAAGCATTCGATGCGCAGCTCCTGCAGCGTGATGTCCTGTGGAATGCCGAGCGTGGTCAGCGTCGAGAACAGCGACGCGCGGAACGCGCCCGCATGCAGCACCACCGGCAGCAATGGCGCCGGCGGGCCATCGGTGCCGTCGTCCTCGCGCAGCAGCATGCCGCCCGGCCCGACCATGTCAGGATGCCAGGCGGCGATGCGCCCGAAGATCTCACGCGCGGTCTGGTCGTGGGCCTGCACCTGCAGCTCCTGCCACACGCGCCGCAACAGGTAGCGCCCGACCTGGCGCGCGTTCTCGATCACCGGCCACAGGCCCTCCGGATCAAACACGGTCAGCATCAGGTTGATCCTGTGGCTGCCTACCGTGAGCGATGCAGGCGCGCGCCCGCCCAGCAGGGTCTCGAGCATGCGCCGGTAGGCCGGGTTCGCATCCACCAGGTTCCAGAAGCGGTCCAGCACCACGGCCGGGTACGGCTCCTGCTTGGCCAAGATCAGCGCGATCGCCTGCTGCACCATCTGCAGCGGCGGCGAAGCCAGCGCGTGTTCGCTGTAGGCCGGGGCAAAGCCGCCGGCCAGCAGCAGCCGGTTGCGCTGGCGCAGCGGCACGCCCAGGCGCTCGGCCAGCGCCAGCACCATTTCACGGCTGGGGCGGGCGCGGCCGGATTCCAGGAAGGAGATGTGGCGCTGCGACACCCCGGCCGCCAGCGACAACGCCAGCTGGCTGTAGCCGCGCTTGCCGCGCCAGTAGCGCAGCAGGCCGGGGAAGTCGAGGGTGGCCTCGGAGGCTGGGGTCAGCGTGTCCATGGCATGCATTACAGCATGCACCGCGGCGTATGACCATTACCTTGGAGGTAATGGCTCCAATTCAGTCACCGCCTGCGGAGCGCCTGGCCGCGCCGCACGCACCGCGTCGATCAGCAGGCGCATGGCCGGCGTGGCGGCACGGCGCCGGCGCACCACGATCCCATAGGGCACCATCCGCCCGCGCATCGGTACCGGCAGCACCGCCAGCGCGCCCAGCGAGCCGAAGTAGTCCGCGATGGCACCCGGCACGACAGCAATGCGGTCGCTGTCCGCCAGCAGCGGCAGCGTGCCCATGATCGACGAGGTCTCGATGATGTCTTCCGGCAGCGACACGCGGTTGTCGCGGAAGGTCTGGTCGATGATCTGCCACATCGGCACGGCCGCCGGCGGGATGATCCAGGGATAGCCAGCCAGGGAAGCCAGTTTGACGCTACGCTTGCCTGCCTGCGGATGGCCGGCGCGCGCCACGATGGACAGCGACTCTTCGAACAGTGGTTCGAAATCGAGATCGTCGGCCACCGTACCCTCGGGGATGCGTCCGATCACCACGTCCAGCGCATCCTGCCGCAGCGCCTGTACCAGCACGTCGCTGGTATCGACCTGCATCACGATATGCAAATGCGGATAGCGCGCCTTGAGCGCGTTGATGACGCCGGACAGCACCGAAGGCACCGGGGCCAGGATCGAGCCGAGCCGCACCTTGCCCACCTCTCCCGCCGCGATGGCGGCAAATTCATCATGCAGGGCATCCAGGTCGGCCAGCACCACGCGCGCGTAGCGGATCAGCGCCTCGCCGAATACCGTCGGCTCGATGCCGCGCGCATGCCGCGTGAACAGCAGCGTGCCGACCACGCTCTCGAGCTCGTGCAATGCCTTGGTAACGGCTGGCTGGGACAGCGCCATCTGTGCGGCGGCGCGCCGCAGCGAGCGGTGCTCGGCCAGGGCCAGGGCCAGGCGCAGATGCCGCATATGCAGGCGTTTGCGCAGGGTGGCGGCGCTGGAGAGGGTGGCTGGGAGGTCTGGCATGGTGGCCGCGGCTTCGGCGAAGATTGGGACTTATAGCATGCTTGTGATTGCCGCTGGTCTTAAGCCAGCTCGGGCGGCTTTGGAACACTGATCCGATAGAACCTGGCCGCATTTCCAGCCAGCACGCGCTGCCTGGCCACGGGATCCGGCAGCCCCTCACACACCGTGCCCAGGATCGTGCCGAAGTCCGCGCTCAGGCCCGAGACCGGCAGGTTGCTGCCGAACATCGCCCGCTCATGCCCGAAGATCGCCAGCACCTCGCGCACGATGCGGCGGTTGCCCTGCGCATCCCAGTGCCCGCCGGCCAGCCCGAACTCCGACAGCTTGACCGACACATTGGCGCAGGCAGCCAACGCCTCCATGCCGGCGCGCCAGCAAGCCAGGCCCTCCTCCGAGCGGTCCAGCGGCAGGCCCGCGTGATTCAGCGCGATGTGCACGCCCGGCAAGGCGGCCGCCACCTGGGCCGCCTCGCGCAAGTGCCAGAACGGTACCCGCAGGTCCCACGACAGGCCATGGCGTTCCAGCCGCGCCAGGTCATCCAGCCAGGCCTGGTCCTGCATCGACCCGGGCCGCCCTGCCACCGACTCGCCCGGCGCCGACGCCGTCAGCGGTTTGCACCGGATTCCCCTGACCCGCGCGAACCCAGCCTGGCGAGCCAGCAGTTCGGCGCATCCGGGGGTGCCGAACGGCGCGTAGGCCACCACCGCCGCAGCCATGCCGGGGCGCCAGGCCTGGCGGTGCAGCCACGCGGTCTCGTCGACGGCTTCGCGGCGGTCGCGTTCGGCCTCCACATGCACGGTGGCCAGCACGGTGACGGCGCTGGTGTCATGCGCGTACTGCGCCTCCAGGTAATCGCGGCGCAGGGCCTGGTAATCGCCGAGAAAGAAGCTCTGCGGCCGGTATTCGTCTTGCAGCCAGGGATAGCGGCCGTGCCCGAGTTGCCACAGGTGGTGGTGGGCGTCGACGATGGCCAGGCCTGTGGGCAGCGCGCCAGCTGTTACCCGGTTCATCGGCACCGCCTCGGCAGCGTGGCGGCCAGGGCGCCGGCCAGCACCAGCGCGGCGACCAGCAGGTAGACACCGGCGCCCGCGCCGACACGCTCGATCAGCACGCCCGCCGCATAGGGGCCGCAGAATCCGCCCAGGTTGCCGAGCGCGTTGATCACGCCACGCGCCACACCCGCGTGCTCGGCGGCCAGCAGCCGCGGCGGCAGGGTCCAGAATACCCCCGCGGCGGATTGCAGGAAGAAGCCGCTGCCGACCAGCAGGCCATAGGACAGCCAGGTATTGTCGTGCCACCACACGGAACCGGCCAGGCAGGCCGCGAAACCCAGCAGCGGCCAGACCACGAAGACCTTGCGCCGGCCGGTGCGGTCGGACAGCGAGGAGATCGCGAGGATGCCGGCCATGGTGCCCAGATACGGCAGCACGGCCAGCATGCCTACCTGCCCCATGCCGCCTCCGGTCAGGCCCTTCAGGATGGTGGGCAGCCACAGCGTGTAGCCGTAGATCCCCATCTGGTAGAGAAAGTTGACGGCGATCAGGCGCCAGATCACGTCCTGCGACAGGATGTGCGCCAACACCGCCCGCGTGCCGCCCGCGCCCTGCCCCGCGCCCACGCCAGCGGCGGCTGCCTGTTGCTCTTCCTCGCGCAATCGCGCCAGCAGATAAGCCTTCTCTTCGGCCGAAATCCAGCGCGCCTGCTCCGGCCGGTCACAGGCCAGCATCCACCACACCCCGAGGCAGGCCAGCGAAATCAGGCCTTCCACGATAAACAGCCAGCGCCAGTCGAGCGCCGCGATCACCAGGCCCGACAACGGCGCGGTGATGATGCCGGCGATCGGCACGAACAGGATCACCAGGGCATTGGCGCGTCCGCGTTCGTGGTCGGGAAACCAGTTGCCGACCATGGTCAGCACCACCGGCAGCATGCCGCCCTCGGCCACCCCCAGTGCAAAGCGCAGAATCAGCAGTTCGGTCTCGTTGCGCACCAGTCCGGTCAGCACGGAAATGACGGCCCAGGCCAGCATCGACCAGGCGATGAACTTGCGCCCGCTGCCGCGCACGGCCAGCTTGCCGCCGGGAATCTGCAGGAACAGATAGCCGACAAAGAAAATGCCGCCGGCCAGGCCGGCCATGCTGGCGCCGATACCAAGCGCGTCGCCCATCCCGCCCGGCATCGCGAAGGCAATATTGACGCGATCCATGTACGAGACGATGCAGACCATCAGGATCGGCGGGATGATGCGCCACCAGCGCTGGGCGGGAATGCTGGCGGCACCGGTGACGGGTGCCGCGTCGATAGCGACGGACGTGCCGGCGCCGGCTTGATCCAAGCCTTTCATACTCTGTCTCCGTGATTTCTGGGTATCGGCCGCCGGCGTCTGCGCTGCCTTCGCGGCCTTGTCGGTTGAAGCGCCCGGTTGCTACCGCGGCGGCAAAGCCAGGATGGCAAGGCCGTCCGGTTCCTTGCCGGTAGTGAAGGCATGGCGCAGGGTCAGGCCAGGCAAGTCAAGCTGGCCGACGGTGTGGTCGTTGAGCGCGACATAGGCGCGGCTCGGGTCGGCCGGATGAAAGGCGAGCGCGATCGGCTTGGCGCCGGTGTCGACCCGGCCGGTCTCGGCGAGCGTGTCGGGGTCGAAAATGCGGATGCTGCGCTCGCCATAGTTGAGCACGAACAGGCGGTCGTCCGGCGACCAGTAGATGCGGGTGGGGTCCTCGCCGGTCGGCACCGTGCGCACCGCTTCCATCGTGCGCGCGTCCAGCCGGGTGAGACTGTGATCGTCGCGGCTGGCGACGTAGAGCGCAGCTTCGTCGCGACTCAGGTAGCAGCCTTCGGGGCGCCTGCCGGCGTTGGCCGCGCGCGGTGCGCGGGTGGCATCGTAGGGGTGCACCAGTGTCACGGTATGCGACAGCAGGTTGGTCACGTAGGCACGCTCGCCATCGGCCGACAACACGAACAGATGGCTTTTCACCCCGCCCGCCGGCACGGCGCGGTCCGGCACCGGGCGCTCCAGGGGCGCCTCGAACACCAGCAGCATATTGTCGCGCTCGCTCAGCGCATAGACGCGCCCTTGCCGGTCGATCTGCAGGCCATGGATGCGGTGATAGGGCGAGCAATCCAGCCGTGCCCCGACCGCGCCGCGCATGAGGTCGACAGCGATCACCGCGGCGCCACCGTCGCCGGCATGTGCGAAGGTCTGCACACCATAGTGGCCGACGTAGCCGCACAGGCGCTCGCGGTCCACCACGAATTCATGGGGATAGTCCGGCAACTGCACGCTGAAGCGGCGCTCACCGCTAGCCAGTTCGTAGGCGCTGAAGCTATGGCCGAATTTCTCCACCAGCACGGCCGTCCATCGGTTGTCCATTCTGTCTCCTTGTGATTCGCACGCCTGTGGGCTCCAGGCTTTTCGTCAGGGGGCACAGGTACTGCCACGGACAGAAGTTTGGCGCGGCCAACGATAACTATCTATTGAATATTTGGCATCGAGCTATCTCCGCTGGTTATCGCTCCGCGACCGGAGCAACCGCCACCATCGCCAGGCTGCCCGGCGCCGAGTCGTCATGCGCGGATGGTATGCTTGGTGCTTTCAACTTACACGCGAAGGGCGCGTACCCTGATGGAAATTGCCATACTACTGGCGCTGATTCTGCTCAACGGCCTGTTCGCGATGTCCGAAATCGCACTGGTCACGGCCCGCAAGGCACGTCTGCAGCGCCAGATCGAGAACGGCGACCGCGGCGCCATTGCGGCGGTCAAGCTGGGTGAGGACCCCACCCGCTTCCTGTCCACGGTGCAGATCGGCATCACGTCGATCGGCGTGCTCAACGGCGTGGTCGGCGAGTCCACGCTGGCCCAACCGCTGGGCATCTGGCTCCAGGGCTTCGGCATCTCAGAAACGACGTCCGGCTATGTGGCGACCGCCATCGTGGTGGCCGGTCTGACCTATTTTTCCATCGTGCTGGGTGAACTGGTGCCCAAGCGCCTGGGCCAGATGGCCCCGGAAGCCATCGCCCGCATGGTGGCGCGCCCGATCGGCTGGCTGGCCGTGGCCTCCACCCCGTTCGTCAAGCTGCTGTCCAGCTCCACGCGGCTGGTGCTGCGGCTGCTCGGCACCAAGGTCGACCGCGGCCCGGGCGTGACCGAGGAAGAAATCCACGCACTGCTGGTCGAGGGCTCCGAGGCCGGCGTGATCGAGCAGCACGAGCACACCATGGTGCGCAACGTGTTCCGGCTGGACGACCGCCAGCTGGCATCGCTGATGGTGCCGCGCGGCGATGTCGTGTACCTGGACGTGGAAGAGACGCTGGATGAAAACCTGCTCCGCATCGAAGAATCCGACCACTCGCGCTTTCCGGTCGTGCGCGGCGGCATGCACGACATCATCGGCGTGGTCAGCGCGCGCCAGCTGCTGGCGCGCCGGCTGCGCGGCGAGGAAGCCGACCTGAAGGCCGCGGCGCAGCCGGCGGTGTTCGTGCCCGAGAGCGTGACCGGCATGGAACTGCTGGAGAATTTCCGCGGCTCCGGCGGCCAGATGGCCTTTGTCATCGACGAATACGGCGAAGTGCTGGGCCTGGTCACGCTGCAGGACCTGATCGAGGCCATCACCGGCGAATTCAAGGCCGACGCCGCCGGCGAGGAATGGGCGGTGCAGCGCGACGACGGCTCGTGGCTGCTCGACGGCCTGATCCCGATCCCGGAACTGAAGGACCGCATCGGCCTGCGCCAGGTGCCGGAGGAAGAAAAAGAGCGCTACCACACCCTGTCCGGCATGCTGCTCCTGCTGCTGGGCCGCCTGCCGCAGATCACCGACAGCGTGCAATGGGGCGACTGGCGCTTCGAGATCGTCGACATGGACGGCAAACGCATCGACAAGGTGCTGGCCGCGCGCCTGCCCCCGCAGGAAGGACCTGAGGACGAGACCACCGGCTGATCAGGCCAGCCAATCCGCCGCTGCCGGATTCCGGCGGCGGCGTCAATCCAGGATCACAGCCGATTAAGGCCATCTTGATCCATATCAAGTTGCAAGTTGCGACCAAGTCACCTTGGCGCAATTTGCAATGTTCCGCCCCTCCCCTTCGCTTATGATCGGCCTGTGCGGCCCGCATGCGGCCGTGGCAGGCATGAATCACCCAGGCCTGACGACAAGCGCCGGCAGCCGCCCCAGCGGCCAGCCGGTCGACCAAATCTGCTACCGGGGAGACGCGGGCATCGCAAGGCCATCAACCGGCTGTCCGCAAGACCATCCATGCATCCTGATGCCGATGACATCGCCGCGCCAGCGGCCGCGGGCGCGCTTGGCGCGATACAGCCTTCCGCCCTGGTGTCCGCGCTTGCTGCACGCCGCTCCGGCACCGGGCAGCCGGCGACCATCCTCTCGATCCGCCTGGACCGGTTTGCCAGCGCCTGCGAAACCCTGGGCCCCCGGCGCGCGGCCAGGCTGCAGGCCATCGTGCAGGCACGCATCGCCTGCCTGCTGCCGCCCGGCGCCATCATGCACTGGATGGCGCCGGCAGACCTGGTGGTCATTACCGCGCTGCCGGACGGCGTGCCCGACCCCGGCCCGGTGGCCAGCCGGCTGGCCGACGACCTGTCCAGGCCGTTCGCGCTGGAGGGCTTCGAGCTGTTTATTTCGTGCAGCATCGGCGTGGCCACCGACCATCCGGATATCCCGGCTGAACGCAGCCTGCAGCAGGCCCTGGACGCCATGCTGCGGGTCGATCGACGGGGGGGCGACGGCCTGGCGCGCGCCGACAAGCCCGCCGCGCCGCCGACCGCGCCCCTGCTGGCAGCCCTGCCCGACGCACTGGAGCGCGGCGAGCTGAGCCTGCAGCTGCAGCCGCGCGCCGACTTCGCCAGCGCCGTTGTCAGCGGCTACACCGTGCGGCTGCGCTGGCACCATCCGGCGCTCGGGCGCGTGGCGCCGCAGGATTTCCTGCCGGCGGTGGAGTCGCTGGGGCTGGTCGGCCGGATTGGCAGCTGGCTGCTGGAAAGCGTGCTGCCGTTGGTACGCGCCGCCGAAAACGTGGCCCCGCTGCAATTCACCCTGCTGGCCTCCAGCGCGCAGCTGCACCGCCCGCAGATGGTGGAGGCACTGGCCCACGCCATCGACGCGGGCGGCATCGCACCGGACCGCCTGTGCATCGAAGTGTCGGCCAGCGCGGTGCCGGCCGACGCCGACATCATTGCCCGCTTTGCCGCCCTGCGCCGGCGCGGGCTGCAACTGACGCTGGCCGATTTCGACGACAGCCCGGGCTGCCGCCAGTTGCTGGCGGCGCTGCACCCGGACCGCGTCACGCTGGACGCGCGCCGGCTGGGCCATGCACCCCGGCCCGGCGATTCCGCCAACCGTGCCGACAGCCTGCGCGCCGCCTGCCGGCTGGCCCGGGGCGCCGGCGTGTCGGTCTGTGCCAAGGGGATCGAGACCCGCCAGCAGCTCGAGGCGGTACGTGCCTGGGGCTGCCACAGCGTGCAGGGCTACCTGCTGGCGCAGCCATTCCCCGCGACCTGGCTGCTCCAGACCCATGCGGCAATCCAGCAGCGCGCCCGGGAGCTGCTGGCGCCCCACGCCTGAGAACCGGCTGGCGTTGCGGCCGTTGCACGATTTACAAATTGGCACATACCAGATGGCAAACCCGCTCACAGCAGCGGTAAAATCGGCGCAAATCCCTCAATCCCTCAATCCCTGAATCTCTCGATTCTTAAAGTCCTCAAAAGGAGCCCGGCGTGAAGAAAGGTTGGATCTGGTGCGTTTTGTTTGCCACCCTGTTGGCTGGCTGCAACACGATGGCGGGGCTCGGCCAGGACATTCAGCGCGGTGGCCAGAAGCTCGAAAGCTCGGCGGACCGTCACAAGTAAGCCGCCAGCCCCCCAAGTCTGATGCGGCCCGGACCGCGTCGATATGAAAACGGCACGCCGCATGGCGTGCCGTTTCCTTTTTGCGCTGCCGGTGCTCAGCCCTTGTTGCGCAGTGCCTTGGCCTGCTCGGCCAGCGTGCGGATGCGGCCCCAGTCGCCACTGGCGACGGCGTCCTTGGGCACCACCCATGAACCGCCCACGCACACCACGTTGGGCAGCGCCAGGTAGGTCGGCGCCAGCGCGGCGTCGATGCCGCCGGTCGGGCAGAAGCGCAGTTGCGGCAGCGGCCCGCCCAGCGACTTCAGCATCGGCACCCCGCCCGCGGCCTGCGCCGGGAAGAACTTGAGGAAGGTGAAGCCGGCTTCCAGCGCCGCCATCGCCTCACTGGCAGTGGCCACGCCCGGCAGCAGCGAGATGCCCGCGCCCTGCGCGCCCTCGGCCAGCGCCGGGGTCAGGCCGGGCGAGACGGCAAACTGCGCGCCCGCATCGCGCACGGCGTGCAGTTGCTCGACGTTCAGCACCGTGCCGGCACCGACGCAGGCCTGCGGCAAGGCTGCCGCCACCGCCTTGATCGCTTCCAGTGCCACCGGCGTACGCAGCGTGATTTCAAGCAGCGGCAAGCCGCCGGTGACCAGTGCCTCGCTGACGTGCAGGGCTTCGTCGACCGAGTGGAATTCCAGCACCGGGATCACCGGCACGTCGGCAAGGCGTTGAAGCAGCGGGGAAGTCTGGTTTTGCATGGCTGTCTCGGAATAAGGAGTGCAGAAGCGGGGTTTCAGGGAAGCAGGAGTTCAGGCCAACCGGGTCACGCGATCACCGACACCGACTGCGCCAGCCGGCCCAGCACGGTCTGGGCGTCGGGGATCGGCGCCACCGCGCCATAACCGGTGGTCGACAGCGCGGCCGCGACGTTGGCATAGCGCGCCGCCTCGAACGGATCGGCACCCGCGGCCAGGCGCGCGACAAAGCTGCCGCCGAAGCAGTCGCCGGCGCCGGTGGCATCGATCGGCTTGACCGGATAAGGCGGCACCAGCGCGCGCGACTCGGGCGTGGCCACATAGGAGCCCTCTTCGCCCAGCTTCAGCGCGACCAGGCCGATGCCGCAGCCCAGCAGGTAGTCGACGATGGCGTCGCGGTCGTCCAGCCCGGTCAGCACGGTGATGTCATCCCAGCTGGGCAGGCACACGTCGGTCATCGTGAGGGCCTCGCGCATGATGCCGCGCGCGCGCGCCAGCGACCACAGCCGCAGCCGCAGGTTGGTGTCCAGCGTGACCTTGGTGCCGGCCTTGCGTGCATGCTCCATCGCGTCCAGCCCGGCATCGCAGGCGCTGGTGCTGATGGCCAGGCTGATGCCCGACAGGTGCAGGTAGCGCGCCGCCGCAATCGCGCCCAGCGGCAGATGCTCATGCTGGTAGCGGCTGGCGGCAGAGCCTTCGCGCAGGTAGTCGAAGCGGTGGCCGTGGTTGTCGTGCGAGACAAAGTAGACCCCGGTAGGCGCGCTCGGGTCGACGCGCACGTGGCGGGTATCGACCCGCTCCTGCGTCCACAGCGCGCGCAGGCGCTCGCCGAAGGTGTCGGCGCCGACCGCGCAGATATAGCCGGTGCTGGCGCCCTGGCGCGCAGCGGCAATGCAGAAGTTGGAAGTGTCGCCGCCAAAGCCTTGCAGGTAGCGCGACGGATCGTCGGGCTGCTGGTTGAACTCCACCAGCGGTTCGCCGTAGGCCAGGATGTCGATGCTCATGGTGCCGCCTGCCTCAGAAGAAGGTTTGCACGATGTCGATCACGCGCATGTCGCGGTCCAGCACCGGGATATGGCGCCACTTGTCGAAGGTCAGGCACGGGTGCGAGATATCGAAGGCGATCATGTCGCCAACCTGCACGTCGTCGCCCGGCTTGACCTGCAGGTAGGCGTGCTGGTCCATCATGCCGGTGACTTCCCAGTGCGCGGGCACGTCCACCGGCGCCTCGGTGCCGGGGCGGTACAGCCGCGCCGGGATCGGCATGCCGGCGTCGAAGGCCGCATCGCGTTTGCCCATGCCGATGATGACGCGGTCCGGCTCAGGGATCGACTGCACATAGGCCCACAACTGCAGCGCCGGCAGCAGGCCCTCGCGCATCTTCTGCGCGACCGGGTTGCTGGCCAGGATGCGCTGCTGCGCGGCGCGGTAGATGCCCACGTCGTGCGTCAGGTAGCAGCCCGGACGCAGCACGATGTCGATCGGCGCGCCGATCTCGGTGCGCGCGAATTCCTCGGCCACCACGTCGTACCAGGCCGAGCCCGCGCCCGACATCACCACCGGGCTGCGGCCGAAACGGCCTTCCTGTGCCAGTTGCCGCGTCACCGCCACGGTGCGCTGCAGGAACTTGCGGATATCGGCTTCTTCCTTGAGCACACCTTCATAAATCTCGACGCCGGCCAGCGACAGCGCCTGCGGCCAGCGCGCCAGCGCGTCCAGCACGGCCTGCTGCTGCGCGTCGTCGCGCACGCCGGTGCGCCCGCCTTCCACGCCCAGCTCCAGCAGCACTTGCAGCTTCTGGCCGCGCTCCTGGAAGAACTTGCCGAGCTGGTCGACCAGCGCAGCCGAGTCCACCAGTGCGAAGAATTCGAAATCCGGATCGCGCAGCAGGTCCGCGATGATTTCCATATTGCGCCGGCCCACCAGCTGGTTGGCCATCAGCACGCGCTTGACGCCGTGCGCATGCGCGGCCGCGGTCTGGTGCGCGGTGGCCAGCGTGATGCCCCACGCGCCAGCGCCGAGCTGGCGCGCAAACAGCTTGGGCGCCATGGTGGTCTTGCCATGCGGCGCAAGCTGCACGCCGTATTCGTTCATGAAGCGGCGCATCCATTCCAGGTTGTGCGCAAGCCGGTCTTCATAGAGCACCGCGGCCGGCAGGCTCAGCTCTTCCTGCAACAGGTTCCAGCCGGTCTGTCCGGCCGCATCCGGGGCGATGGGGGCTTCCATCCGGCCCAGCGCCTTGTTGAGCGGATCGATCACGCCGGCCTGATACTTTATTTCACGCATGCTTGTCATCACCCTGAAAAAATCTGATTGACGTAATGATAGCCCTGAAAATAAGATATTTCATCCTTGTTATAAAGTAACACGCAGATGCCCGGAAGGGCTAGCCGGGACAACGCGATTGGCACCCGCCACGTGCGCCAATCACAGTTATAGCCCCTGCCCGCGGGCACTGCAGCTTCCGTCACATTTCAATCCGACCCGTCTTCCGACCAGACCTGCCACCCATGACCGCGCCCTTCGACATCCTGACCCGCATCGCCGAGCGCGGCCCCGCGCTGCGCCTGGCCGAGCAGAAGGTGGCGCAGGTGGTGCTGGAAGACCTGGCCGGCGCGGCGGCCGCCAGCATCAATGAGCTGGCGCGCAAGGCCGGCGTCAGCGAGGCCAGCGTGACGCGCTTTGCCAAGGCGATCGGCTGCCGCGACGTGCGCGACCTGAAGCTGCGGCTGGCGCAGGCCACCGCGGTGGGCGCGCGTTTCCTGCAGCCGGGCGGCGTGCCCGGCGGTGAACAAGCCCCGGCCACGCTGGCCGACAGCATTCATGCCGAGATCATCAACGCGCTCGAAGCCAACCGTGGCCTGATTGATGCGCAGCGCATCGAGCAGGCCGCGCGCCTGTTGCTCGGCGCACGCATGGTCTACGCTTTTGGCATGGGCGGCGGCTCGTCGTTCATGGCCGACGAGGCGCGCCACCGGCTGGCACGCCTGGGCCAGCCGGTGGCGAGCTACCAGGACGCCCTGCTGCAGAAGATGGTGGCGGCCACGCTGGGCCGCGACGACGTGGTGCTGGCCTTCTCGGCCAGCGGCCGCGTGCCGGAGATGCTGGCCAGCTGCGATATCGCGCGCGAGTACGGTGCCCGCCTGGTGGCCGTGACCGCGCTGGGCTCGCCGCTGGCCGCACGCGCCGACGTGCTGCTGCCGGTGCGCACGCTGGAGACGGATTTCATTTTCAAGCCGTCGGCATCACGCTACGCCATGCTGATGGTGCTGGACGTGCTCGCCACGCAATGTGCGCTGTTGCAGCCGGACCAGAGCAAGGAGCGACTGCGCCGGCTCAAGTACGTGCTGGACACCCACCGCGGTGAAAGCGGCCCCACCAAGGGCCCCGACAGCCGCCAGCCGCTGGGAGACTGACCATGCCACACCTGTTCGATACCCTGATCCGCTGCGTCACCCTGATCGACGGCTCCGGCGCCGCCGCGCGCCTGGCCGACGTGGCCCTGCGCGACGGCCGCATCGCGCGCATCGATGAAGCCGGCGCGATCGATCCCGACGCCGCCTCGCATGTGGTCGAAGGCGACGGCCTGGTCCTTGCACCGGGCTTTATCGACGTGCATACGCACGACGATACCAACGTGGTGCGCCAGCCCGAGATGACGCCCAAGCTGTCGCAGGGCGTGACCACGGTGGTGGTCGGCAACTGCGGCATCAGCGCCGCGCCGGTGACGCTGGCGGGCGAGCCGCCCGACCCGATGAACCTGCTCGGCCATGCCGACGCCTTCCGCTACCCGGATTTCAAGTCCTACGTCGATGCGGTGGAAGCCGCGCAGCCCGCGGTCAACGTTGCCGCGCTGGTCGGCCATACCGCGCTGCGCAGCAACCATATGGACCGCTTCGACCGCGCTGCCACACCGGAAGAAATCGCGGCAATGCGCGCACAGCTGGAAGAAGCGCTGCAGCACGGCGCGCTGGGCCTGTCCACGGGCCTGGCCTACGCCAACGCCTTCAGCGCGCCGACCGATGAGGTGCTGGCGCTGGCCGAGCCGCTGGCCAAGGCCGGCGCGCTCTACGCCACCCACCTGCGCAGCGAGTTCGCCGAGATCCTCGACGCCATGGACGAGGCCTTCCGCATCGGCCGCCATGCGCGCGTGCCGGTGGTGATCTCGCACCTGAAATGCGCGGGCGTGGCCAACTGGGGCCGCAGCACCGAGGTGCTGGACGCGCTCGACGGCGCGCAGCGCTGGCAGCCGGTGTGCTGCGACTGCTACCCCTACACCGCCAGCTCGTCCACGCTGGACCTGAAGCAGGTCACCAGCGACTTCGACATCATGGTGACCTGGTCCGAAGGCGCGCCCGAAATGAGCGGCCGCCTGCTGGCCGATATCGCCGCCGAATGGCAGGTCGACCTGCACGAAGCCGCGCGCCGGCTGATGCCCGCGGGCGCGGTCTACCACTGCATGGAAGACGCCGACGTCGACCGCATCCTGAGCCATCCGGCCACGGTGGTCGGCTCGGACGGGCTGCCCAACGACCCGCTGCCGCATCCACGCCTGTGGGGCGCCTTCCCGCGCGTGCTGGGCCACTACGCCCGCGACCGCGAGCTGTTCCCGCTGACGGTGGCCGTCAACAAGATGACCGGCATGTCCGCCGAGCGATTCGGGCTGCAGGAGCGCGGCTTCGTGCGCGAAGGCTACTGGGCCGACCTGGTGCTGTTCGACGCCGCCACCATCCGCGATGCGGCCAGCTTTACCGATCCCATGCAACCGGCCGAGGGCATTGCCTCGGTCTGGGTCAACGGCGAGCTGTCATGGCAGCAGCGCCAGACCACCGGCGTGCGCGCCGGCCGGTTCCTGCCGCGAGGCTCGCGGCCTGAGTTCGGCGCCGCCTGACCGGCGCGCTGCCCTCTTCCTTCCCATATCCAACACATCCCAGGAGTACCCATGGACATCAAACGATTCGGCGTCGAAGGCGGCACCGGTACCGGCGGCCAACACATGCCCTTTGCCCGCGCGGTCGCGGCCGACGGCTGGCTCTACGTCTCCGGCCAGGTGCCGATGGTCAACGGCGAGGTCATCGACGGCGGCATCGTGCCCCAGACCCACCAGGCCATCAAGAACGTGCTGGCCATCCTGGCCGAGGCCGGCTACGGCCCCGAGCACGTCGTGCGCTGCGGCGTATGGCTGGACGACACCCGCGACTTCGCCTCGTTCAACAAGATCTTCAAGGAATACTTCGGCGCCAACCCGCCCGCACGCGCCTGCGTGCAGTCGAGCATGGTGGTGGACTGCAAGGTCGAAGTGGACTGCATCGCCTACAAGAAGCCGGCGGCCTGAGCCGATCGCCTGCTGACTGTGTTCTCCCCTCTCCCATGAAATGGGAGAGGGGCCGGGGGAGAGGGCCGGAGCATCCGGGTGCGACAGCGCCAGACGAACCGCCCGCCCTCTCCCCCAACCCCTCTCCCGCAAGCGGGAGAGGGGAGAAAACCAAAAAACTAACCCCTGCCGCCACAAGCGGCCTTTTTTTCACACAAGGAGACAATATGGGTGCCGTCACCGGAACCACGCTCTTGGTGTATGCGCTGATCGCAGTGATCGCACTGGTGGTGCTGATCGCGCGCTTCAAGCTCAACCCCTTCATTACCCTGGTGGTCGTTTCGGTGCTGCTCGGTTTTGCCGTGGGCATGCCGATGGGCGACATCGTCAAGTCCTTTGAAGCCGGTGTCGGCGGCACGCTGGGCCATATCGCGCTGGTGGTCGGTCTCGGCACCATGCTCGGCAAGATGATGGCCGAATCCGGCGGCGCCGAGCGCATCGCGAACACACTGATCGATTTCTTCGGCGCGAAGAACGTGCATTGGGCGATGGCCACCATCGCCTTTATCGTCGGCCTGCCGGTGTTCTTTGAGGTGGGCTTCGTGCTGCTGGTGCCGATCGCCTTCAACGTGGCCAAGCGCACCGGCACGTCGATGGTGCTGGTTGGCATCCCGATGGTGGCCGGCCTGTCCGTGGTGCACGGCCTGATCCCGCCGCACCCGGCCGCGCTGCTGGCGGTGACCGCCTATGGCGCCGACATCGGCAAGACCATCATGTACGCGCTGATCGTTGGCATTCCCACGGCAGCCCTCGCTGGCCCGCTGTTCGCCAAGCTGATGGACCGCTACGTCAAGCTGCCCGAGGTCAACCCGCTGGCGGACCAGTTCACCGAAGAGGATGAGCGCGTCAAGGCATCGCATGAGTTGCCGGGCTTCGGCATCACGGTGTTCACCATCCTGCTGCCCGTGATCCTGATGCTGATCGGCAGCTGGGCCGACGTGTTCACCACGCCCAAGACCTTTGCCAACGACTTCCTGAAGCTGATCGGCAACTCGGTGATGGCGCTGCTGATTGCCGCGCTGGTGAGCTTCTACACCTTCGGCAAGGCGCGCGGCTTCAACCGCGAGTCCATCCTCAAGTTCACCAACGAGTGCGTGGCGCCCACCGCCATCATCACGCTAGTGGTCGGTGCCGGCGGCGGCTTTGGCCGCATCCTGCGCGACTCGGGCATCTCCAACGCCATCGTCGATGTTGCCACCGGCGCCAACGTGTCGGTGCTGGTGCTGGGCTGGCTGGTGGCGGTGATGATCCGCATCGCCACGGGCTCGGCCACGGTGGCCATGACCACCGCCGCGGGCATCGTCGCGCCGATCGCCGCCAGCGTGCCGGGCACCCGCCCGGAGCTGCTGGTGCTGACCACCGGCGCCGGCTCGCTGATCCTGTCGCACGTGAACGACGGCGGCTTCTGGCTGGTCAAGGAGTACTTCAACATGACCGTGACCCAGACCTTCCAGACCTGGTCGGTCTGCGAAACCATCATCTCCGTCGTGGCACTGCTGCTGACGCTGGGCCTGGCCACGCTGATCTGAGCGTTACCCCCCGCGCCCCCGCCCCGGGGGCGCGCCGGGCGGCCCCGGCAGGCCCCGGTATCAACCGGGATTGGCTTGCCTGCGCCGGCCGTCCCAGCTTCATGGCCGTGGCTGCCTTCGACGGCATGGGCGCGGTCTACGAAAGCTGCACGCGCATTTTCAAGAGTCAGCGATTTCTGGATCCACTGCATGGATTCAAACTTCGCCCGCCCCTGGAAATGCGACATCTCTCATCGATTCCCCGGCACCGACAGCAAATACTGGTCGCGTCATCGGATCACCGATGATCGGGTGTGGAAAGCCCGGATGTCTGACGAGGACAGGCGTTGCGCTTGCAGCATGCAACGCCTGTGCGCTCGCATGGTTCCATGGCGGGCCAAGCGAGGCAGCCGCAAGGCTGGCCGGTTCCCCTCGTCAGACCGGTCTTTCCACCCTCGTTGACTGGCCCGCCGCCCTCACGTGGAAAGGAGTGGCGCGCACTCACTTGTGAGGAATCAATGACGACGATCGATGAAATGACTAACGAATGCCTGCAGCAGGTTCGCGCTGGTATTGACGGAGTTCTCGTACTTCTGGATCACGAAAGCGAACGCTCGGAAGGCTGCTTCAGCGCGCTTTGCCTGCTTGGCATGGTGAAGGCGCAGCTTGATGGACTGCTGTCCGAACGGGAGCGGATGCTGTAGCGGCTCGTTGATGTGACGGGGCAGTCACCGTCACACTATCCTGCGGGCAACCTTGCCTAGATGCTTTTTTTGATGCACTATGACATCAAATCTGAGGCAAGGAGCATGCTGTGCGCACGACCGTCACTATCGACGACGCCCTTTATGAACAAGCACTAGAGATAGCCGACCCTGGCATGGACAAATCTGATCTTTTTCGTGAGGCAATCAAGACTTTCGTGCGGGTGCAAGCAGCCAAGCGCCTCGCGGCGCTGGGTGGCACCGCTCCCGACATGGAAGATGTGCCACGTAGCCGCATGGAACCCGAATCGAAATGAGCGTGCTCGTCGACACCTCTGTGTGGGTGGATCATTTCAAGAACCGCAATGACGCACTGGTCAGTTTGATCGTGTCGGATCAAGCACTGACCCACCCCATGGTCCTGGTTGAACTAGCCTGCGGGACGCCCCCGGCACCGCGTGCGCGGACACTCGGTGACATCGGGCTGTTGCAGCCCGCAAGGCAGGCGAGCCTGGCAGAGGTAATGGCGTTCATCGAGCACGAGAAATTGCATGGACTGGGTTGCGGCCTGGTGGATGTCTCATTGCTGGCTTCCACTTTGATCACGCCAGGCGCACGGCTATGGACACTGGACCAGCGTCTCAACGACTTGTCAGTGCGTTTTCGTGTGGCGCATCGCCCCAGGCTTCACTAGGTCACGTGAAGCGCCGCGACTCTATTCAGCAACGAGGCACTGGCCGCTGAAAGCGACCGGCAGGTTAATCTGCGCCAGGTTCGCGACGGTTTTTGGCCACGTCACACCCCGCCCACACTCACCAGCGCATCCAGCCGCGCCTTGTCTGCCAGCAACTCAGCGCTGTCCGATGTATGCACCACCGGCCGCGCAACTGATCAACGCAACGGTTTACAAGGGTCCGCCCACCTCCTAAGGTCAACCAGTCAGTGACTTGCCGGGAACCACCCCATGTCGATCGACCGCCGCTCCTTCCTCAGCCTGGCCGCCGGGCTGGCCGCTACCGGCCTCGGCCCTGTGCTGCCGGCCCATGCCGCCACCGTCGCCGCCCCATTGCGCCGCAATATCCCGGGCACGACCGAAGCCCTGCCCGTGGTCGGTATGGGCACCGCCGACACCTTCAACGTCGGCACCGGTGCTGACGAACGCAAGCCGCTGGCGGAGGTGATGGGCCTGCTGCTGCAGAGCGAAGGCTCGGTCGTCGACACCGCGCCCAGCTACGGCAGCGCCGAAGCCGTGACCGGCGACCTGCTGCGCGCGGCCAATGCGCGCAGCCGGGTGTTCCTGGCCACCAAGATCTCGGCCCAGTCCGGCGCGCCCGCGCAGGCGCAATGGGCGCGTTCGCTGGCCGACCTGCACGTGGACAAGATCGACCTGCTGCAGATACACAACCTGATCGACTGGCAGGCCAACCTGCGCTGGCTGCGCGAGCTGAAGGAACAAGGCCGCATCCGCTACCTGGGCATCACCCACTACCGCGAGGACGCGCACGAGGCACTGGAGAAGATCGTGCGCAGCGAGCGCGTGGACTTTGTCCAGATCAACTACTCAGTGGCCGAGCGCAATGCCGAGCGTACGCTGCTGCCGCTGTGCGAAGCGCGTGGGGTGGCGGTGCTGGTCAACCGGCCATTCCAGGACGGGCGCCTGTTCCGCGTCGTCAAGGACCGCCCGCTGCCGCCGTGGGCTGGCGATATCGACTGCGGCTCGTGGGCCCAGCTGTTCCTGAAGTTCATCGTCAGCCATCCCGCCGTGACCGCGGCGATCCCGGCCACCTCCAAGCCGCGCAACATGGCCGACAACCTCGGCGCCGGACTGGGCCGCATGCCCGATCCCGGCCAGCGCGAGCGCATCGCCGCGCTGCTGCGCTGAGCCGTATCGATCGTGGACGATCCCGCCCGCGACCCACCAGCCAGCGGCAGCCTGGCCCGGCTGCGGCGCGGGTTCGGCATCCGCCCTGGCGAGGGCGGCGCCGTGGTGGCCGGCTTCCTGTTCTTCTTCTGCCTGTTCGCCAGCTATTTCATGCTGCGGCCCGTGCGCGAGACCATGGGCATTGCCGGCGGCGTGAAGAACCTGCAGTGGCTGTTCACCGCCACCTTTGTCGTGATGCTGGCCGCGATTCCGCTGTACGGTGCGGTCTGCGCGTGGCTGCCGCGGCGCCGCTTCGTGCCCTGGGTGTACGCCTTCTTTATCGCCAACCTGCTGGGCTTTGCGCTGGCCACGCGTGTCCTGCCTGACAACGTCTGGCTGGCGCGCGTGTTCTATGTCTGGCTGTCGGTGTTCAACCTGTTTGTGGTATCGGTGGCATGGAGCCTGATGGCAGATGTGTTCCGCCCCGAGCAGGCGCGCCGTCTGTTCGCACTGCTGGCCGCCGGCGCCAGCGCGGGCGGGCTGACCGGCCCCGTGCTGGGCGGCTGGCTGGTGCCGCAGATCGGCCTGACCGGGCTGATGCTGCTGTCGGCCGCGCTGCTGGCCGCAACGCTGCCCGGCGTGGGCTGGCTGTTCGGCTGGCGCCGCCGCGCCGGCGCGGGCGTGGTGCAGCCGGGCGAAGCCCCGGCCGGCGCGGCACAGGATCCGGCCAACCCCATCGGCGGCGGGCTGCTGGCCGGGCTGTCGCTGCTGCTGCGTTCGCGCTACCTACTTGGCATCGGCCTGTTCGTGATCCTGCTGGCGACGGCCAGCACCTTCCTGTATTTCGAGCAGGCACGGCTGGTGGCCGAGGCCTTCCCGGAACGCACCCGCCAGACCCAGGTCTTCAGCGCGCTGGACGCTACCGTGCAGGCGCTGACCATCCTGGTCCAGCTCTTCTTCACCGGCCGCATGGCGCGCCGCTATGGCGTCACGGTGCTGTTGACCGCGGTGCCGCTGGCGGTGACCTGCGGCTTCCTCGTACTGGCAATGCTGCCGACCTTCGGCGTGCTGGCCGGCGTGATGATCCTGCGGCGCGTGGGCGAATACGCGCTGCTGCGCCCCGGGCGCGAGATGCTGTTCACCGTGGTCGATCCGGAGACCAAGTACAAGGCCAAGAACGTGATCGACACCGCCGTCTACCGTGCGGGCGATGCGGTCAGTGCGTGGGTCAAGACGGGGATCGATGCGCTGTCGGGCCATCCCGCTACGGTGGCACTGGCAGGCGCTGTGCTGGCGCTGGCATGGGCGGGACTGGGGTGGTGGCTGGGGCGGCGGCATGAGGGGCAGCTTGGCCCGCCGGATGCCGGACTCGGCCGTGCCGCCAACCATGCGGCTGAACCTTCTCCCCTCAGACGCTGACCGCTGATCGGCCAAAGCTGGCCTTCTGCCACAGGAAAATCGTATAGTCACGTCCTCGGACCTGGCTTGCCCCCGCGCCGCGCCGGCCTTCGCCGCGCAGCCCGCAAGCCCCCCCCACATTCCTGATCCCGGAGGACTCCCCCATGAAAACCAAAGCCGCCATCGCCTGGAAAGCCGGCGCCCCGCTGACCATTGAAGACGTGGACCTGGACGGCCCGCGCGCCGGGGAAGTGCTGGTGGAAGTCAAGGCCACCGGCATCTGCCATACCGACTACTACACCCTGTCGGGCGCCGACCCGGAAGGCATCTTCCCGGCAATCCTGGGCCATGAGGGCGCGGGCATCGTCACCGACGTCGGCCCGGGCGTGACCTCGCTCAAGCCTGGCGACCACGTGATCCCCCTGTACACGCCGGAATGCCGCCAGTGCAAGTTCTGCCTGTCGCGCAAGACCAACCTGTGCCAGGCGATCCGCGCCACCCAGGGCAAGGGCCTGATGCCGGACGGCACCTCGCGCTTCTCGATCGATGGCAAGCCGATCTTCCACTACATGGGCACCTCGACCTTTGCCAACCACATCGTGGTGCCGGAGATCGCGCTGGCCAAGATCCGCCCGGATGCGCCGTTCGACAAGGTCTGCTACATCGGCTGCGGCGTCACCACCGGCGTGGGCGCGGTGCTGTTCACCGCCAAGGTGGAAGCCGGCGCCAATGTGGTGGTGTTTGGCCTGGGCGGCATCGGCCTGAACGTGATCCAGGCGGCCAAGATGGTGGGCGCCGACAAGATCATCGGCGTGGACCTGAACCCTGGCCGCGAAGCCATGGCGCGCAAGTTCGGCATGACCCACTTCATCAACCCGAAGGACGTGGAGAACGTGGTCGACCACATCATCCAGCTGACCGACGGCGGTGCCGACTACTCGTTCGAATGCATCGGCAACACGCAGGTCATGCGCCAGGCGCTGGAGTGCTGCCACAAGGGCTGGGGCAAGTCGATCATCATCGGCGTGGCCGAGGCCGGCGCGGAGATCTCCACGCGCCCGTTCCAGCTGGTGACCGGGCGTGAGTGGAAGGGCTCGGCCTTCGGCGGCGCGCGCGGGCGCACCGATGTGCCCAGGATCGTCGACTGGTACATGGAAGGCAAGCTCAATATCGACGACCTGATCACGCACACGCTGCCGCTGGAGCGCATCAACGAGGGCTTCGACCTGATGAAGCGCGGCGAGTCGATCCGCTCCGTGGTGCTGTACTGAGGACGGCGCCGACATGGAACTGATCTCGCACCACGGCTGCCACGGCGGCGTGCAGCGCTTCTATCGCCATGACTCGGCGGCCATCGGGCTGCCGATGCGTTTCTCGGTCTACCTGCCGCCGCAGGCGCAGGCAGGCGGCAGGGTGCCGGTGCTGTTCTACCTGGCCGGCCTGACCTGCACCGAGGAAACCTTCATGGTCAAGGCCGGTGCGCAGCGCTTTGCCGCCGAGCACGGCCTGATGCTGGTGGCGCCCGATACCAGCCCGCGCGGCGCGGGCCTGCCGGGCGAGGCCGATGCCTGGGACTTCGGCGTGGGTGCCGGGTTCTATGTCGATGCCACCGAGGCGCCGTGGCAGGAGTACTGGCGCATGGAAAGCTACGTGGCCGACGAGCTGTTCGGGCTGGTCACCACCGCGTTGCCGGGCGATGCCAGCCGCGTCGGCATCTTCGGGCATTCCATGGGCGGGCACGGCGCGCTGGTGCTGGCACAGCGCCATCCGCAGCGCTTCCGCTCGGTGTCGGCGTTTGCGCCGATCGCCGCGCCGTCGCGCTGCCCGTGGGGTGAGAAGGCTTTTACCGGCTACCTGGGCAGCGACCGCGCCGTGTGGGCCGAATATGACGCCAGCGAGCTGATGGCACGCCAGCAGGGCGCGCCCTTCCCGGCTGGCATCCTGGTCGACCAGGGTCTGGACGACCAGTTCCTGCAAAGCCAGCTGCATCCGGAAGCATTCGTGGCAGCCTGCCAGGCCGTCGGCCAGCCGCTGACGCTGCGCCGGCATAGCGGCTACGACCACGGCTACTACTTCATCACCAGCTTTATCGCCGATCACATCCGCCACCACGCGGCGCAGCTGTAGACGCGCCCCATCAACCTTCCGCCACCCGGCGGTAAGCCCCCGGGCGCGATCCGGTCCAGCGCCGGAACGCCCGGTGGAATGCGCCCGGCTCGGCAAAGCCGAGCTCAGCCGCGATATCCGCCACCGGGCGGCCGGAATGGCTGAGCGCCTCGATGGCAAGATCGCGCCGCAGCGCATCCTTCAGGTCCTGGTAGCTGACACCCTCCTCCATCAGCCGGCGCCGCAGCGATGATGCGGACAGGTTCAGGCTGATCGCCAGGTCTTCAAAGGTGGGCCATTGATCCGGACGCTGGTTGCGCAGCAGCCTGCGCACGCGCGCGCCCACGCTGGCGCGGTCGGAGTACTTCACCACCACGTTGTGCGGCGCATCGCGCAGGAAGGCCTTCAGGCTGCGCTCGTCCTGGCGCACCGGCTGCTCCAGCAGTGCCGCGTCGAAGACCAGCGCCGTGGCCGGCTGCCCGAACGCCAGCTGGCGCGAATACATGACGCGGTATTCCGCACTGTACGGCGGCTCGTCGTAGTCGAAGGCCGCCAGCCGCACCGGCACGCGCCGCCGCAGCAGCCAGCTCATCAGGCCATGCAGCATGATCAGCATGGTTTCCTTGGCAAACACGCCGGGCTGCCGCCCCAGGTGCGCGCAGGGCGCGGTCAGCACCAGCGCGGCCTCATCGCCGTGGCGCTCCAGCCGCACGCCGATGTCGTCCAGCAGCAGCCGGAAGTACCGCGTGATGCGCTCCAGCCCCTGCCCCAGGGTGCGGCTGCCGGCCACCGCGTGGCACAGCATGGCAAAGCTGCCGCATTTCATGCTGCGCGAATCCTGCCCGAAGAATTCATCGTCCAGCGCCGCCGCCACGGCCATCCACAGCTCGCTGTAGCTGGCGGCCGAGACGCGTGACTGCGGCACCGCCAGCAGCGCCGGCGCAATGCCGGCGCCGCGCAGCACCGGATCGGGGTCGACGCCGCGCGCGCGCAGCCCCCCAATGGCGTGGTGGACGAAACAGATGGCGACACTGCCTTTTTCCATGGCGCTGGCGGGTGGCAAACGAGTTCACGAAGATTGGCGGATTTTGGCATAGGAGCCCGCCCCCGGCGTTCCTACACTGCTCGCAGGTCAAACGCCGACGCGCATTCTGCCTGACTTGCAGCGCGGCTCCAAACGCCCACCCCTACCTGCCATGCACAGCGACTACACCGAAGAGCAAACCATGATCCGCGACAGCGCGCGCGCCTTTGCCAGCGAACGGCTGGCCGTGGGCGCCGCGCAATGGGACCGCGACGGCCGCCTGCCCGACGAGGTCGTCGCCGAAATGGGCGCGCTGGGGCTATTGGGCATGATCGTGCCCGAGGAATGGGGCGGCACCTATACCGACTACGTTGCCTATGCGCTGGCCATCGAAGAAATCGCCGCCGGCTGCGCCGCCTGCGCCACCATGATGAGCGTGCACAACTCGGTCGGCTGCGGGCCGGTCCTGCACTATGGCACCGATGCGCAGAAAGAACGCTACCTGGCGCGGCTGGCCAGCGGCGAGCTGATCGGCGCGTTCTGCCTGACCGAGCCGCAGGCCGGCTCCGAGGCGCACAACCTGCGCACGCGCGCGCGCTTCACCGATAACGGCTGGGTGCTCAACGGCAGCAAGCAGTTCGTCACCAACGGCCAGCGCGCCGGTGTGGCGGTGGTGTTCGCCTCGACCGAGCCCGAGCGTGGCAAGAAAGGTATCTCGGCCTTCCTGGTGCCGACTGACACGCCTGGCTTTATCGTCCACGCTCCGGAGAAGAAGCTCGGCATCCGCGCCTCGGACACCTGCGCGATCACGCTGGAAGACTGCACGGTACCGCACGATGCACTGCTCGGCGAGCCAGGCGAGGGCCTGCGCATCGCGCTGTCCAACCTGGAAGGCGGACGCATCGGCATCGCCGCGCAGGCAATCGGCATTGCGCGCTCGGCCTTCGAGGCCGCACGTCGCTATGCATCGGAACGCATACAGTTCGGCCGCGCCCTGCGCGAACACCCGCCCATCGCCAACATGCTGGCCGACATGGCCACCGAGCTGAACGCCGCGCGCCTGCTGGTGCACCGCGCCGCGCGCATGCGCAGCGAAGGCGTGCCGTGCCTGTCCGAAGCCTCGCAGGCCAAGCTGTATGCGTCGGAACTGGCCGAGCGCGTGTGCTCCAAGGCGCTGCAGATCCACGGCGGCTACGGCTATCTCGAAGACTACCCGGTCGAGCGCCACTACCGCGACGCCCGCATCACCCAGATCTACGAAGGCACCAGCGAGATCCAGCGCATGCTGATCGCGCGCAGCCTGTAGTCCCACCATCCCTTGCCAACAGAACCAGACCTTCCGGAGACAACCATGAGTGCCGTGCCCAAGACCGACATTGCCGTGCCGACCGTGCCGCTGCTGATCAACGGCGAATGGGTGGATTCATCCGCCACCGAATTCCGCAACGTGGTCAATCCCGCCACGCAGGAGGTGCTGGCACGCGTGCCGCTGGCCACCGCAAGCGAGGTCGCCGCTGCCGTGGGCGCCGCGCACCGCGCCTTTGCCACGTGGCGCCACACGCCCATCGGCGCACGGCTGCGCGTCATGCTGCGCTTCCAGGCACTGATCCGCGAGCACAGCAAGCGTATCGCCGCCATCCTGACCGCCGAGCAGGGCAAGACCCTGGCCGATGCCGAGGGCGACATCTTCCGCGGCCTGGAGGTGGTGGAACACGCCTGTTCGATCGGCACCCTGCAGCAAGGCGGTTTTGCCGAGAACGTGGCCGCCACCGTCGACACCTACACGCTGCAGCAGCCGATCGGCGTCTGCGCGGGTATCACGCCGTTCAACTTCCCGGCGATGATCCCGCTGTGGATGTTCCCGATGGCGATCGTGTGCGGCAATACCTTCGTGCTCAAGCCGTCGGAGCAGGACCCGCTGTCCACCGTGGAGCTGGTCAAGCTGGCGCTGGAAGCCGGCGTGCCGCCAGGCGTGCTGAACGTGGTGCACGGCGCCAAGGACGTGGTCGACGCGCTGTGCACGCACCCGGACATCAAGGCCGTGTCGTTCGTGGGCTCGACCGCCGTGGGCACCCACGTCTATAACCTCGCCGGCGCGCACGGCAAGCGCGTGCAGTCGATGATGGGCGCCAAGAACCATGCTGTCGTACTGCCTGATGCGCACAAGGACCAGACGCTGAACGCGCTGGCCGGTGCAGGCTTCGGCGCGGCCGGCCAGCGTTGCATGGCCACCTCGGTGGTCGTGCTGGTGGGGGCGGCACGCGACTGGGGGCCCGACCTGGTCGAACGCGCCAAGACCCTGAAAGTCGGCGCCGGCGCCGAGGCTGGCACCGATGTCGGCCCCGTGGTATCGGTGGCGGCAAAGGAACGGGTCCTCGGCCTCATCGCCGCCGGCGAGCGCGAAGGCGCGACGCTGGTGCTGGATGGCCGCGGCGTGGAAGTGCCGGGCTACCCGCAGGGCAACTTCATCGGCCCGACCATCTTTACCGATGTCCGGACCGACATGTCGATCTACACCGAGGAGATCTTCGGGCCGGTGCTGGTGGTGATCGGCGTCGATACGCTGGACGAGGCCATCGCCCTCGTCAACCGCAACCCGTTCGGCAACGGCACCGGCGTGTTCACGCAGAGCGGCGCCGCGGCGCGCAAGTTCCAGAGCGAGATCGACGTGGGCCAGGTCGGCATCAACATCCCCATCCCGGTGCCCGTGCCCTACTTCAGCTTCACCGGATCGCGTGGCTCCAAGCTGGGCGACCTGGGTCCGTATGGCAAGCAGGTGGTGCAGTTCTATACGCAGACCAAGACGGTGACGGCGCGGTGGTTTGACGACGCGACGGTCAACGATGGGGTGAACACCACCATCAGCCTGAAGTAATCGGGCGGCATTCAAGAACGACACGGAAGGAGACCCCATGCATATCGCCTTCATCGGCCTCGGCAACATGGGCGCGCCCATGGCGCGCAACCTGCTCAAGGCCGGCCATACGCTGACCGTATTCGACCTCAACGCCGCGGCGGTGGCGTCACTGTGCGCCGAGGGCGCGGCCACCGCGGATTCCGCCCGCAAGGCGGTGGCCGAAGCGGACTTTGTCATCACCATGCTGCCCGCCGCCGCCCATGTGCGCAGCGCCTACCTGGGCCCGGAAGGCGTGCTGGCCGGCGTGCGCCCGGGCGTGCCGCTGGTGGACTCCAGCACCATCGACCCCGCCACCGTGCGCGAACTGGCCGCTGCCGCCGAGGCGCACGGCAATGCGCTGGCCGATGCACCGGTCTCCGGCGGCACTGTCGGCGCGCAGGCCGGCACGCTGACTTTCATGGTCGGCGCCACCGAAGCGCTGTTCGGCCAGGTGCGCCCGGTGCTGGCCGGCATGGGGCGCAACCTGGTCCACTGCGGCGGCACCGGCACCGGCCAGGTTGCCAAGATCTGCAACAACCTGATCCTCGGCATCTCCATGATCGGCGTATCCGAGGCGATGGCGCTGGGCGTCAAGCTCGGCATCGACGCCAACGTGCTGGCCGGCATCGTCAATACCTCCACCGGCCGCTGCTGGGCCTCGGACACCTGCAACCCCTGGCCCGGCGTGATCGAGACCGCGCCGGCCGGGCGCGGCTACACCGGCGGCTTTGGCGCCGACCTGATGCTCAAGGACCTGGGCCTGGCCAACGACGCCGCGCGCAGCGTGAAGCAGCCGCTGTTCCTGGGCGCGCTGGCGCAACAGGTCTACCAGGCCGTGAGCCATGCCGGCGACGGCCAGCTCGACTTCTCCGGCGTGATCCGCCAGTACCTGGCCGCCGCCGACAAGGAGGGCAAGCAATGATCGAGTTCGCCCTGCAAGGCCACGTCGCCACGCTGACGCTGAGCCGCCCGCCCGCCAACGCCTTCACTGCAGAAGGCTTGCAGCAGCTGCGCGAGCTGGTGGCAAGGATCGACGCGAACCCCGAAGTGCGCGCCGTGGTGGTCACCGGTGCCGGCGAGAAGTTCTTCAGCGCCGGCGCCGACCTGAACGGCTTTGCCGAGGGCGACCGCGCCCATGCCCGCGTGATGGCGCAGCAGTTCGGCAGCGCCTTTGAAGCCCTGCAGAACGCGCGGCCCGTGGTGATCGCCGCGATCAACGGCTATGCCATGGGCGGCGGGCTGGAATGCGCCCTGGCGTGCGATATCCGCATCGCCGAGGAACAGGCGCAGATGGCCCTGCCCGAAGCCGCCGTCGGCCTGCTGCCGTGCGGTTGCGGCACGCAGACGCTGCCGTGGCTGGTAGGCGAAGGCTGGGCCAAGCGCATGATCCTGACCAACGAGCGCGTGGATGCCGCCACGGCGCTGCGCATCGGGCTGGTGGAAGAAGTCGTGCCGCGCGGCCAGGCGCTAGCCACGGCGCTGGCGATGGCGCAGCGCGCCGGCAATGTCAGCCCGCGCGCCGCCGCCCACAGCAAGCGGCTGGTGCACCTGGCGCGCCAGGGCGTGCCGCGCCAGGCTGCGCTGGCGCTGGAGCGTGAGCGCTTTGTCGACCTCTTCGACGATGCCGACCAGCGCGAAGGTGTCAACGCCTTCCTCGAGAAACGAACGCCGCAATGGCGCAACGCCTAGGAGCCCGCCATGCGCCTGACTGAAGAGACCAAGGCCGCCAACCTGGATGCCGCCGAACCGGAGGTGCTGTTCCAGGTCGTCAACGGTGTCGGCATTGCCACGCTGAACCGGCCGCGCCAGCTCAATGCCCTGTCGTACCCGATGATCGTCGCGCTCGGTGCGCAGATGGAAGCCTGGGCGCAGGATGACTCCATCCGTGCAGTGGTGCTGCGCGGCGCCGGCCCCAAGGCCTTCTGCGCCGGCGGCGATATCCGCGCGCTGACCGACAGCTACCGCGACGGCACCCCGCTGCACCAGCGCTTCTTTATCGACGAATACACGCTGGACTACCGCCTGCACCGCTATCCCAAGCCGCTGGTGGCGCTGATGGACGGCATTGTCATGGGCGGCGGCATGGGCCTGGCGCAAGCCGCGCACCTGCGCATCGTCACCGAGCGCTCGCGCGTGGCCATGCCGGAGACCGGCATTGGCCTGGTGCCGGACGTAGGCGCCAGCCATTTCCTGTCGAAGCTGCCGGTGCAGCTGGCCCTGTATCTGGGGCTGACCGGGGTCACCATCGGCGCGGCCGATGCCCTGCTGTGCGGGCTGGCCGATGCCGCGGTCGACAGCGCCACGCTGGCCGGCCTGGAGCAGACCCTCGCCGGCATCGCCTGGGGCGATGACGCGCTGTCAGACCTGCGCCATGCGCTGGTGCGCGAGCACGTCGCCAGCGCCGCCGACGCGCCGCTGCTGCAAGTGCTGCCAGCCTTGCTGCGGCATTTCCCCGCGCATGCAACGCTGCCCGAGATCCTGGCCGGACTGGCTTGCCAGGACGGCCCGGCCTACACCGCCTGGGCCACCCGCACCATCGACGTGCTGCGCACCCGTTCGCCGCTGTCCACCTGCGCCACGCGCGAACTGCTGCTGCGCGGCCGCCGCATGGACCTGGCCGACTGCTTCCGCATGGAACTGGCGGTGGTGGTCAACACATTCTCGCAGGGGGATTTCATCGAAGGCGTGCGCGCGCTGATCGTCGACAAGGACAACACGCCGAACTGGCGCATCACCAGCTATGACGCCGTCGATGACACCGCCGTGCAGGCGCTGTTCCGGCCGTGGTGGGCACCGGGCGAACAGCCGCTGCCCCTCGTCCTGCCCGCCTGAGCGGATGCGCCATTGTGAGCCTCGACGCGCTGCTGGCGCGCAGCCCCTGGGCGGCAGCACTGACCCCGGAGCAACGCCAGCGCGTGCGCGCCGAACTGCGTGAACGTGCGGTGCCACAAGGCGCTTATGTCAGCCGCAAGGGCGATCTGGCCGACAGCTGGCTTGGCATCGCACAAGGCCTGGTCAAGGTGCATTCCGCCTCGCCCTCGGGCAAGCGCGCCACCCTGACCGGTGTACCGGCAGGGGGCTGGCTTGGCGAAGGCTCCCTGCTCAAGCGCGAAGCGCTGCGCTATGACGTGGTGGCCCTGCGCGATTCACGCATCGCCTGCATGCCGGCGGCGACCTTCCGCTGGCTGCAGGAGACCAGCCTGCCCTTCAACCGCTATCTGCTCGACCAGCTCAATGAACGGCTGGGCTTGTTTATCGCTACCGTGGAGCATGAGCGGCTGCACGGCATCGAAGGACGCGTGGCGCGGGCGCTGGCTACGCTGTTCCATCCAGTGCTGTGTCCGCTGGACAGCGAGAACGTGAGCCTGCACCTGACGCAGGAAGAAGTCGGCCTGCTGGCCGGCATCTCGCGCCAGCGCGCCAATGCTGCACTAGGGGTGCTGGAGGGTGAAGGCTTGCTGGCGGTCGAGCACGGCGTGGTACATGTGCTCGACCTGGAGGCGCTGCGCCGCTACTGAGCGCAGCGCACGTTCATGCCTGCGCGGCCGACTGCGGCTTGACCAGCCCGTCCGCCCGGAACATCGCCTTGATGCCCCGCACCGCCTGCCGGATGCGCGATTCGTTCTCGATCAGGGCAAAGCGCACATAGTCGTCGCCATAGTCGCCAAAGCCGATGCCCGGCGAGACCGATACCTTGGCCTTGGCCAACAGCTGCTTGGAGAATTCCAGCGAGCCCAGCGCGCGGTACGGCTCGGGAATCCGCGCCCAGATATACATCGACGCCTTCGGGATCTCCACCGGCCAGCCCGCTTCGATCAGCCCGCGCGCCAGCACGTCGCGGCGCGACTGGTACTGCGCGGCGATCTCGCTGACGCATTGCTGGTCGCCCTCCAGCGCGGCAATGGCCGCGATCTGCAGCGGCGTGAAGGTGCCGTAGTCGTGATAGCTCTTGATGCGCGTCAGCGCCGCCACCAGGTCCGGGTTGCCCACCATGAAGCCCACGCGCCAGCCCGCCATGTTGTAGCTCTTGGACAACGTGAAGAACTCCACCGCGATGTCCTTGGCGCCCGGCACCTGCATGATCGACGGCGCCTTCCAGCCATCGAAGACGATATCGGCATAGGCCAGGTCGTGCACCACGAAGATATCGTGCTTGCGTGCCAGCGCAATGACGCGCTCGAAGAAGTCCAGCTCCACGCATTGCGCGGTGGGGTTGGACGGAAAGCCCAGCACGATCATCTTCGGCTTGGGATAGCTGCCGCGGATGGCGCGCTCCAGCTCGGCAAAGAAATCGATGCCCGGCACCAGCGGCACTGAGCGGATATCCGCGCCGGCAATGACCGCGCCGTAGATATGGATGGGGTAGCTGGGATCGGGCACCAGCACCGTGTCGCCGCGGTCCAGCGTGGCCAGCATCAGGTGCGCCAGGCCTTCCTTGGAACCGATGGTGACGATGGCCTCGGTATCCGGATCGATCTCGACGTCATAGCGTTCGCGGTACCAGTGCGCGATCGCGCGGCGCAGCCGCGGGATGCCCTTGGAGGCCGAGTAGCCGTGCGTATCAGGCCGCTGCGCCGCTTCCGTGAGCTTGGCCACGATATGCGCCGGCGTGGCGCCATCGGGGTTGCCCATGCTCATGTCGATGATGTCCTCGCCACGGCGGCGGGCGGCCATCTTCAGCTCGGCGGTGATATTGAAAACGTACGGGGGAAGGCGATCGATGCGCGCAAAGCGGCGCTTGCCAGAGGCGGCAGTCATGTAGGGAGTCCTTTACGTAAGCGCCCGGAACCGTCCGAGCGACGTCGGCAGCCGTTGTCTCAGCTGCCGGGACTCATGTTAGCGGGGATGCGGCGAATGCACAACGACCATGTAAACCCGCATGCAACAGATCAAAGCAGCTTGCCGCCCGGCGGTCGCGTCGGCCGCTCCGCCGGCAGGTTGCGCACGATGCAGTCCAGCGCGCGCGAATCGGACTTGCCGCCAAGCGCCGCGCTGACCGAATCGCGATACTGTGCCGGCGAGATGCGCTGGTAGTAGAGCCGCGAGGTCTGGTCCAGCCAGTAGACGTAGTTGTCGTCGCCCCTGCTGCCACTGGTGCGCAGCCAGTCGCTGATATTGCTGGAGCCAACGATCATGTTGGGGCAAGCGGTCTGCAGCGAATCAAGATAGGCATTAAAGCCCTTGGCCTGGATATTGCGCACGGAGTCCGGAGCACAAGCCACCAGCAACGCTACGCAGGCGGAGGCCAGCGCGAAGCGCCGGCTGATCGTGAAGCGGCGAAAGATGGACGAAGGCTGCACGGCAGGGTCTCCCTGGCGGATGGCGATGGCGCTATCTTACCGGCACCCTGCCCGCTTCAGTCGTCCAGCGTCTCATGCACGGCAGAATCGCCGCGCTTCCAGTAGGCCGACGCACGGATGCGGCGCTTGTCAATGCCGCGCTCGCTGACCAGGTACTGGCGCACCGCTTTCATCGCCGCCGCTTCACCAGCGGCCCACACGTAGCCCTCGCCGCGCGGCAGCGTGAGCTTGCGCAGCGCCCCTTCCAGCAGGCTGCCCTCCAGCGCATCGCCACGATGCAGCCAATGCACATCGCATTGCGCCTGCGTCGACAGCGAAATCTGCCCCGCGGCATCGCCCACTTCCACCACCACGATGGCGCGCGTATCGGCCCCGAGCTCTTCCAGGCGCCGGGCGACTGCCGGCAGCGCGGTATCGTCGCCGATCAGCAAGTGCCAGTCGAACGCCGTGGGCACCACGAACGAGCCGCGCGGCCCGCCCACGCCCAGGTACTGGCCCGGCTGCGCCTGCGCGGCCCAGGTCGACGCGGGACCATCGCCATGCAGCACGAACTCGATATCCAGCTCCTGCTTCGCTGCGTCGTAGCGGCGCGGCGTGTAGTCGCGCGCGGCCGGCCGCGGCTGGCCTTCGGGGAAGGTGATGCCGTCAGCGGAGACCTGCGGCAGCACCGGCTTGTCTGCGCCATCCACCGGGAAGAAGACCTTGACGTGGTCGTCGAACGACGCCGAGACAAAGTCCTGCAGGTCAGCGCCGCCCAGCGTGACGCGCAGCAGCTGCGGTGACACTTGCGTGGTGCGCACCACTTGCAGCAGGCGCATCTTGAGCGGATGGCGCACGCGCTGCACATTCAGGTCGCGTGCGGAGGCTTGGTTGTTTTCACTCATATTCAAATTCCTTTGGATCAAACCCGGCGCTTGCCGGGTCAGGTTGCCGATGGCCGCAGCCAGCGTCAGTGCCACGCGTCAGGCCTTGCGGACCGCTTCAATCTCAGCCGCGGCGCGCAGCAGGATCTCAGCGATGCGGCGCTGCTCGTCGGCGCCCGCATCACTGCGCAGCGCAATGGCACGCTTGATCGCGGCACGGGCCTGCATCAGCTCGGGCAGCCAGCCGCCCTGCTCGGGCTCAGGCTGCGGCTCGCCGCTCATGGCGCGCCGCATCCATTCCACCTTGCGCGCCACGTGGCGCAGCTTGGCGATCATCACCTCGACCCGCTCGCGGTTGGTCGCCAGGTGGGCCTTGCCGGTCTCGGACAGCTGGTAGCGCTTCTTGTTGCCTTCCGTATCGACGGTGGCGTACCCGACTTCCTCCAGGTAAGTCAGGGCCGGATAGACCACGCCGGGACTCGGCTTGTAGAAGCCGTTGGTACGGGTCTCGATCGCCTTGATCAGTTCGTAGCCGTGGCTCGGCTTCTCTTCGAGCATGGCCAGAAGCAGCAACTGCAGGTCATCGGCGCTGAACTTGCGGCCCCGGCGCCAGCCTTCGCCGTCGAAGCTGCCGGGACCATCGGGGCCGCCAGGGCCGAAGCCGTCGTCATGGCCGCCGCCCCAGAAACCGCCGCCGTGGCGACCCATGGCGTGGTGGGCGAAGTGATGCTCAAAGTGCGGCGCAAGGCGCATCAACAGGTGGCGGCCGTGGCCTGAGAAGCCAAATGGGTGGGAATGATGGCGCATGACTACTCCGATATGTCGTAAAACATATCTTACGATATATATCGTAAGAGCGGAAGTCAAGGCGACGCGGCAAGTCCCGCCGCCCGGGATTACCTCATGCGGTACCAGTGGCAGCCATCGGGACCGGTCTCGCGCGCCGCCTCTTCCCGCTCCAGCAGGTAGTTCAGGTGCGCAATGCTTTCGCCGGTAGCCATCCCCAACAGCCCGCCGCTTCCGGTGATGGGCCGCGAGAACAACTCCCCAAACACATCCACCGCCCGCTTCGGCGTCCCCAACGCCCCACGCAACCGATCCAGCGCCTGCATCTGGCTCGCCCGCAGATAGTCGATGCGCGCATGCAGCCCACGGAACGGTTCGTTGTGCGCCGGCAGCACCAGCACATCGTCGGGCACGGCAGCGCGCACCTTGTCCAGTGAAGCCAGCCAGTCCTGCATCGGATCGGCATCCGGCTCGGTCGGAAACACAGACACATTAGAAGAAATGCGCGGCAGCACCTGGTCGCCGGACACCAGCAGCTTCAGCGCCGGGCAGTACAGGCAGGCATGTTCGGGCGAATGGCCGGTGCCGACGATGATCTGCCAGTCGTGCGCGCCGATGCGGACGGTGTCGCCATCGGACAGGCGGTGGAAGCTCTCGGGCAAAGCGTGCACATATTTGCCGAAGCCGCCGAAGCGGGTGCGGTACACCTCGATCGCTTCGTCATCCCAGCCTGCGCGGCGATAGAACTCGATCGCGTCATCCGGCGCCGCGCGCCCCGTATCCGCCGCCAGCACGCGGCACATCAGGTATTCCAGCCGCGTCATCCACAGCTGGCAGTCGAACTTGCCGGTCAGCCACCCGGCCATGCCGATGTGGTCGGGGTGCATATGGGTCACGAACAGGCGCGTCAGGCCGCCGGCGAGCGGGCCGCTTTCGGCGAACAGCGCACGCCAAGCCTGGGCGGTTTCCGGCGTCTGCAGGCCGGCGTCTACGGCGGCCCAGCCATTGCCATCGTGGATGGCCCACAGGTTGATGTGGTTCAGGCCCAGCGGCATCGGCATGCGCAGCCACAGTACACCGGGGGCTACCTCACGGGCGCGGCCGGGTTCGGGGGCGTCGCCACAGGGGTAGTCGAGCTCGGGCTTTTCGAGGGAGATGGGGGCAGCTGCGAGGGCGATGTCGGGGGATTGGGCGCTCATCGGTATCTGGGCCGGTGGGCCGGCCGTGCTGTGCGCAGTGGCCGGTGCGGCAATGCCCCGGCTCCGCGCGTTCTGGATAGCTGACACCTTAGCCCAGATGGGCGATTCGTGCTACGCGCGCCCTGCCCGCGTTCCGTGGTGTGGAATGGCAGTGAGCTATCGGGCCGGCGCCGGCAGCACCTTGCCCGGATTAAGCAGGTTCAACGGATCAAGCGCCTGCTTCACCTGCCACATCAGCTCCAGTTCCACCTGGGACTTGTAGCGCGTCAGGTCATCGCGCTTGGCCACGCCGATGCCGTGCTCGGCCGAGATCGAGCCGTTTTCCGCATGGGCCATGCCATCGACCAGTACCGAGACCCGCTCATACCATTGCGCCAGGAACTCTTTACCTGGCTGATCCCTGGGGCGCAGCGGGTTGAAGTGCACATTGCCGTCGCCCATATGGCCGTAGATCACCATGCGCACGTCCGGCACCAGTTCCAGCACCTTGGCCGAGGCTTCCTCGACAAACGCGGCGATGCGCGACAGCGGCACCGAGACATCGCACTTGATGCTGCCGCCGGTGCGGGTCTGGGCGTCGGAGATCTCTTCGCGGATGCGCCAGAAGGTCTGGGCATCGGACAGGCTGGCGGCCACGGCGGCGTCCTGCACCAGACCCTGGCTGAAGCCGGATTCGAGGATTTCCATCAGCGTGGCGTTCAGGCTTTCCGCATCGGTGCCGGAGGTCAGCTCGATCAGCACCATCCAGTCGTGCTTGTCCTGCAGCGGGGAAGCGACGTTGCCAAGATATTCAAGCACCAGTTCCAGCGCGGGCCGCGAGATCAGCTCGAACGCGGTCACGGCCTGGCCGGACAGGCGCTTGGCTTCGCCCAGTAAGGCAACCGCCGCGGCGGGGTTCTGCACGGCGACAAAGGCCACGGCGCTGCTGCGCGGTTGCGGCATCAGCTTGAGCACGGCGCCGGTGATGATGCCAAGCGTGCCTTCCGCGCCGACGAACAGGTGCTTGAGGTCGTAGCCGGTGTTGTCCTTGCGCAGGCCACGCAGCGACGAGTAGATGCGGCCATCGGGCAGCACTACTTCGATGCCGAGCACCAGGTCGCGCATATTGCCGTAGCGCAGCACCGCAGTGCCGCCGGCATTGGTCGACAGGTTGCCGCCGATCTGGCACGAACCTTCGGAGCCGATGCGCAGCGGGAACAGGCGTTGCTCGGCCTCGGCGGCGCCGCGTGCCGCGCTCAGCGTGACGCCGGCCTGCACGGTCATGGTGTCGTTGATGGTGTCGATGCCCAGCACGCGGTTCATGCGGCTCAGGTTGACGACCACGGCGGTGCCGCTGTCGTCCGGCACGGCGCCGCCCATCAGCGAGGTATTGCCGCCCTGCGGCACTACCGGCACGCGCTGGGCATGGCACCACTGCAGCACCTGGCTGACCTCTTCCGTCGATGACGGCAGCACCACTACCTGGGCCTGGCCGCGGTAGATGCCGCGGTAGTCGGTGACGTATGCCTGCGTATCGGCATCGCCGCTGCGGCAGGCGTTGGCGCCGACGATGGCCTGCATCGCGCGCAAGGTGGTGTCTGGGGTCGGGGTTTCGGCTGGCATGTGTGTAAGGCGAAGGAGATACGGATCAGTACGCGGCGGAGGGCTTGTGTGCGGCGGGAGCATCCGCGGGCTGCGCACGGAACGATGCGGCAAGCTTTCGCGCGGCGTTGGCGTACAGCATCACGTCCACGCCCGTGGCCACGAAGGTGCAGCCCAGGTCGAGGTAGCGGCGTGCCAGTGCCGGGTCCGACGTCAGCGTGCCGGCAGCCTTGCCGCTGGCGATGATGGTACGCATCGCGCCTTCGATGGCGGCCTGCACCTCCGGGTGTCCGGGGCGGCCGCGGTGGCCCATCGACGCAGCGAGGTCGGCCGGGCCGATAAAGACGCCGTCGACGCCGTCCACCGCGCAGATCGCTTCCAGGTTCTGCAATGCGGTGACGGTTTCGGCCTGCACCAGCAGGCAGATCTCATCGCCGGCCACATCGAGGTAGTCGGTGCGGGCGCTCCACTGCGAGGCTCGCGCAATGGCGCTGCCCACGCCGCGGATGCCTTGCGGCGGGTAGCGCGTGGCGCTGACCAGCGCGCGGGCCTGTTCCGCGGTATCCACCATCGGCACCAGCAGGCTGCGCGCGCCGATGTCGAGCAGTTGCTTGATCAGCGGCACTTCGCCGGCCACGGCACGCACCACGGGCTGGACCGGGTATGGCGCCACGGCCTGCAGCGCGTGCAGCGTCGAGCGCAGGTCGTTGGGGGCGTGTTCGCCGTCGATCAGCAGCCAGTCAAAGCCTGCGGTGGCCGACACTTCGGCCAGGTACGGCGTTGCCATCGACAGCCACAGGCCGATCTGCGCCTGGCGGGCGGCCAGCGCGGTCTTGAAGGGATTGTTTGCGGGCATGGTGTGTTCCGGATCGATGATCGATGGGCCCGGCGCTTCAACCGAGCTGGCCCTGGCAAAGGTACTTGGTATGCATATAGTCGTCCAGCCCGTGGCGCGAGCCCTCGCGCCCGTAGCCGGATTCCTTGACGCCGCCGAACGGCGCCGCCTCGGCCGCGATCGCGCCCTCGTTGATGCCGACCATGCCGGTTTCCAGCGCCTGCGCCACGCGCCAGATGCGGCGGATGTCGTTGGAGTAGAAGTAAGCAGCGAGGCCGAACGGGGTGTCGTTGGCGTCGCGGATCACCTCGGCTTCATCGCGGAAGCGGAAGATCGGCGCGACCGGGCCGAAGGTCTCCTCGCACGACAGCTCCATCGCGGGGGTCGCATCGGCCAGCACCGTCGGTGCATAGTAGTGCGGGCCATCGGCGGTGCGCACGCGCTTGCCGCCGGTGACCACGCGCGCGCCCCGGGCGACGGCGTCTTCCACATGGCGTGCGATCTTGTCGACGGCGCGGGCATTGATCATGGGACCGATCTGCGCGGCCTCTTCCGTGGCCGGACCGACATGGAGCGCGCCAACGCGCTGCGCCAGGCGCTCGACAAAGGCGTCGTGCACTGTGTCGTGCACATAGACCCGGTTCGGGCACACGCAGGTCTGGCCACCGTTGCGGAACTTGGACGCCATCAGGCCATCGACCGCGGCATCGAGATCGGCGTCCTCAAAGACGATAAAGGGCGCGTTGCCGCCCAGCTCCAGCGACAGCTTCTTCAGCGTGGCCGCCGATTCGCGCGCGAGGTGCTTGCCCACGGGCGTGGAGCCGGTAAAGGTGATCTTGCGCACGCGGCTGTCGGCCAGCCAGGCGTCGACCACACCCGGCGTGTGCTCGCGCGATGCGGTGACGATGTTGAGCACGCCCGCGGGCATGCCGGCCTGCTGCGCCAGCCACACCAGCGCCAGCGCGGTCAGCGGCGTGTCCTCGGCGGGCTTGGCCACCACCGTGCAGCCGGCGGCCAACGCGGGGGCGATCTTGCGGGCAATCATCGCCAGCGGGAAGTTCCACGGCGTGATCGCCGCGACCACGCCCACCGGCTCCTTCAGCACCAGCAGTTTGCGGCCCGGCACGGCTTCGGCGACGATATCGCCGCAGATGCGCGTGGCCTCTTCGGCAAACCACTCGACATACGACGCGCCGTACTGCACCTCGCCGCGTGCCTCTTTCAGGGGCTTGCCCTGCTCCGTCGAGATGATGCGCGCCAGGTCTTCCTGGTGCGCGAGGATCAGCGCATGCCAGCGCTTGAGCAACTGGGCGCGTTCGCGCGCGGGCCGGCGGCTCCAGGCCGGGAAAGCGGCGGCGGCGGCATCGACGGCAAGGCGGGCATCGCCGGCATCGCTGTCTGGCACGTTGGCAAAGGTCTCGCCGGTGGCCGGGTCTGCGACCGGCAGGCGGGCGCCAAGGCCGGCATCGCACCACCGGTCGTCAATCAGGTTCTGGCTGCGCAGCAGCGCTTGCTCGGAAAGCGTCAGCATAAGTGTGGAGGAAGAGAGATTGGCGGGAGGCGGCTTAGCTGACGATGCCGAGGTGCCAGGGCACGAACTCGTTGTCGCCCAGGCCCAGCACTTCGCTCTTGGTCGGCTCGCCGGAGGCCGCGCGCAGGATATGTTCGAAGATCCGCTGGCCCATCTGCGGCACGGTCAGCTCGCCGTCGAGCACCAGCCCGCAGTTGATGTCCATGTCTTCTTCCAGACGGTGGTACATCGCCGAGTTGGATGCGAGCTTGATCGTCGGCGCGGGCTTGGAGCCGAACATCGAACCGCGGCCCGTGGTAAAGCAGATCAGGTTGGCGCCGCTGGCGATCTGGCCGGTGACGGCCACCGGGTCATAGCCGGGCGAGTCCATGAACACAAAGCCGGCCTGGTCGATCGGCTCGGCGTATTCGTAGACCGCCTGCAGCGGCGTGGTGCCGCCCTTCATGGCCGAGCCCAGCGATTTCTCGAAGATATTGGCCAGGCCGCCCTGCTGGTTGCCGTGGCCGACCACGCCGTTGAACTGGGCGTTGTGGCCGGCGGTGTAGCGCTCCCACCAGGCGAGGCGGTCCAGCAGCTTCTGGCCGACCTCGGGCGTCACCGCGCGGCGCGTGAGCATGAATTCCACACCGTGGATTTCCGGCGTTTCAGAGAGGATGGCGGTGCCGCCGTGGCGCACCAGGATATCCATCGCCGCGCCCAGCGCCGGGTTGGCGCTGATACCGGAAAAGCCGTCCGAGCCGCCGCATTCCAGCCCGATCTTCAGGTGGCTGGCCGATACCGGCTGGCGCACCGCGGCATTGGCCGCGGGCAGCATCGATTCGATCGCGCGAATGCCTGCGGCAATGGTGGCACGCGTGCCGCCGCTATCCTGCATCACCAGCGTATGCACCGCGGGGCCCGGCTCCAGGCCCTGCGATTCGACAAGTGAGGCCACCTGGTTGCGCTCGCAGCCCAGGCCGACGATCAGCACGCCGGCCAGGTTGGGATGGCGCGCGTAGCCCGCCAGCGTGCGGCGCAACACGTCGAAGTGCTCGCTCGGCGATGACATGCCGCAGCCGCTGGTCTGCGCGAAGGCCACCACGCCATCGACGTTCGGAAAGGCCGCCAGCCGCTCCGCTGTGAAATGCGCGGCAATCTGGCGGATCACGGTCGACGAGCAATTGACCGACGACAGGATGCCGATGAAATTGCGCGTGCCCACGCGCCCGTCCGGTCGCACAAAGCCGTTGAAGGTGGCGCGCCGGGCCTCGGGCACGTAGTCGACCGGCCGCACGTCCTGGCAGAACGCCGGGTCGCGGTAGAAATCGACCAGGGTCAGGTTGTGCGAATGCACGTGGTCGCCCTGGGCGATATCGCGCGCGGCCACGCCGATGACGGTGTCGAACTTGCGCACCGGCGTGCCGGCCGCGATGGCGCAGGCCGCGATCTTGTGGCCAGCCGGCACCTGTGCGCGCACGCGCACGGCGGGGTCGGCCAGCTGCTGGCCAAGGCTGAGGTCGCTGCGGGCGACCAGCACGTTGTCGTTGGCGTGCAGGCGGATGACGGGATTGGGATTCACTTGGACTTGGCCTTTGACGGCAATCAGCTTTGCTGCAGCAGTTCTTTCAGCTTGAGGCGCTGGATCAGCTGGGTTTCCTGGTCATAGACGCTGGCCACGTACTTCTTGTAGTCGGGGCCGTCCAGGTACATCACGGGCGCATCCAGGCGCGCCGCCACCTGCTTGAACTCGTTGCTGGCCACCGCGGCGCGGAAGGCGTCGCGCAGCTTCTTTTCCACGGCGGGCGGCAGGCCCTTCGGGGCGCCGATGCCGTTGGGCGCTTCCACCACCACGTTGTAGCCCAGTTCCTTCAGCGTCGGCGTGTCCTTGAAGCGGGTCGCGCGCTGTTCGCCCCAGGTGGCCAGCAGGCGCAGCTTGCCGGCTTCCACGTGCGGCGCCCACGAGCTGGAGTCGGCCAGCAGGTCCACCTGCCCGGCCAGCACGTCCTGCAGCGCGGCGGCGCCGCCCTTGTAGGCGATGGCATTGAACTGGATGCCCGCGGCCAGCGCGAACTGCTCCATGCCGACGTGGGTGGCGCCGCCGATGCCGGCGTGCGCATAGGTGATCTTGCCGGGGCTGGCCTTGGCGGCGGCCACCACGTCCTGCAGCGTCTTGTAGCGCGAGCTGGCCGGCACGGCGATGCCGAAGGTCTGGCCCGAGGTGCGCGCCAGGTAGGTCAGCTCGGTGCGCGGGTCCAGCTGCAGCATGCCGAGCTGCGCGAAGCGCGTCACCGAGATCGGGATCTGGCCGATGGTGTATCCGTCCGGATTGGCGCGCGCCAGGGCCTTGGTGCCGATCATGCCGGAGGCGCCGGCGCGGTTCTCGACCACGATCGACTGCTTGAGGATGCCGCTGGCCACCTGGCACAGCGCGCGCATCGACTGGTCAGCGGTGCCGCCGACCGGCCATGGGCAGATAAAGGTGATGGGACGCTCGGGATACTCGGCGGCCAGCGCCCGTGCAGCAGGCAGCAGCACGCCGGCGGCGCCCGCGGCAGCACCCGCTGCGGCTCCGATGAGCAGGCGGCGGCGCTTGGAATCGATGGGGAAACCTTGGGTCATTTGCGGGAGTCTCCGATGTTTTCATTATCGGCGGGACCGGCGCAGCCAGCCTCGTCATGCCCGCATTCTGTCGCGCCTCAACATAACAATCCAATCAAAGAACGGCATTGCTTCATAACCTTTAGGTTAGGTAGACTGCCGGGCATGGTACAGATCGATCGCGCGCTGCGCTCCAATATCAAGCTGCGTCACCTGCAACTGCTGGTGGCGCTGGATGAGTTCCGCCACCTCGGCCGCACCGCGGAGTTCCTGTCCGTGAGCCAGCCGGCGGTGTCGAAGGTGCTGACCGAGGTCGAAAAGATGCTGGGTCTGTCGCTGTTTACGCGCTCCACCCGCGGCACCGAGCCCACCCCCGCCGGCGAATCGCTGGTGCGCTTTGCGCGCTCGGTGCTGGCCCAGTACGAGCAGACCCGCGACGAGATCGCCGCGGTGCAGAGCGGCGCCTCCGGCCGCATCCGCGTGGGCTCGATGGGGGCGGCGCTGCCGGTGCTGCTGGCGCAGGCAGTGGGCACGCTCAAGGACCGCCACGCGCGCGCCACCGTGCTGGTGGAGGAAGGCGACCTGACCCACCTGCTGCCCAAGCTGCGGCTGCGCGAGCTGGACCTGATCGTGGGCCGGCTGGAGCCGGGCTATGCGGCGCCGGACCTGTTGACCGAAGCCCTCTATGAAGAACCGATGGTGGTCGTGGTCCGGCGCGGCCACAAGCTGGCGCGCAAGGCCCGCCCCAGTTGGGCCGACCTGGCGGCGATGCCCTGCGTGCTGCCGCCGCCGTGGGCGTCGCTGCGCGTGAAGATCGAGCAGGCCTTCTATCGCCACGGGCTGCACCCGCCGCAGGATGTCATCGAGACCTCGTCCTACCTGGCGCAGGCCACCTTTGTCGGCCAGCGCGGTGCGGCCGGCTTCATGGCTGAGTCGGTGGCGCTGTCGTTGCAGGAGGAAGGCCAGTTGCACGTGCTGAAGATGGCCGTGCCGGTCGACCTGCCCCCGGTCGGCATCATCACGCTGCGCGAGCGGGCGCCGTCGCTCAGCACCGACCAGCTGGTGGAATGCCTGCGCGAGGCTGCGGCGCAGATCAGGGCGGTCTAGCCCGCATCAGGGCCGTCTACCCCGCACGCGCCATCAACACCGGCACCGACGTGGCCAGCAGCGCCACGCCGGATACAGTCAGCAGCGTCAGCACGACCTTGCGGAAGGTGGCCTCGCTGATCCCCAGATAGAGCCGCGTGCCCAGCAGCGTGGGCACCAGCATCGCGGGCGCCACCACCAGGAACATCGGCAGCATCTCGCGCGTGACGATGCCCTTGCCCACATACGCGGCCATGGTCATGGCCAGCGTGGCGAGGTTGAAGTTCTGGATCACCGCGCGCTGCTCGTCCTTGTCGAAGCCGCGCAGCGTGCACCACAGCGTGGGGATCACGCCGGTAAAGCCGCCGATACCGCCCATCACGCCGCCGGCCGCACCGGCCACGCCATCGGCGACGCGCCCGCCCACGCCGATATGCGGCAGCTTGCGCACCATCAGCATCACCGGGCACCACAGGGTCAGGAAGCCACCCAGCACGACCTTGAACCACAGCGCGTCAAGCATCGGCAGGATCGCAACGCCCAGGGGGATGCCGGCCACGCCGCCGGCCACGAACGGCCACAGTCGCCGCCACGACAGCCCGCGCCGCACCGACGCCGCCGCCAGCAGCTGGCCGGTAAGCGCGCCGAACACGGTCATGGCCGAGGCCAGCCGCGGCTCGATCGCCCAGGCCCAGAACGACATCGCCACCATGCCGAAGGCAAAGCCCGACAGCCCCTGGACAAAACCGGCCACGGCGGCGCCGGCGATCACGATCAGCAAGGTGGAATCCATGGCGGGCGGGGCCGCGTCAGGCAGTGGCGGACGCGATGTTCAAGGCTTCTCGGAAGCGCATGACTATGCACTTCTTTGCCCTGCTTGTCAGCCGCTGCCTCTGCTGCGCCGCGCAAAACTGATACGGTATTTTTTCAATGAGGTGATGCTGTTCTGTTCATCCCGGCTCCGTTAGCATGGTCGCCATCAACAAGGGCACCGGGCCGCGTGAAGCGGCGCCGACGGCACCGGGTGCGGCGATATGTCACCCGTACGCCACCGGCAGCAACAGTGCCCTTTGCTGCGCGCGCGGCGTACACTACGCTTTACCGCACGCGCCTACGGCCCGCGCCCCGGCGCGCCCTGCCGACCGGCCCCGGCCTGCCAGACGGCAGTGCCGCGCCCGTCCCAGGCGTGCGCCAGGCCAGCGCCACGGAGAACAACATGTTTGGTTTGACCGCGCTCGACCTCGCCCGCACCCAGTTTGCCTTCACGATTTCTTTCCACATTATTTTTCCGGCGATCACCATCGGCCTGGCCGCCTACCTGGCGGTGCTGGAAGGCTGCTGGCTGCGCACGCAGCGCACGCATTACCGCGACCTCTACCACTTCTGGTCCAAGATCTTTGCCGTCAACTTCGGCATGGGGGTGGTGTCCGGGCTGGTGATGGCCTACCAGTTCGGCACCAACTGGAGCTTCTTCTCCGAGTTCGCGGGCAGCATCACCGGGCCATTGCTGACCTATGAGGTGCTGACCGCCTTCTTCCTGGAAGCGGGCTTCCTGGGCGTGATGCTGTTCGGCTGGAACCGCGTCGGGCCGGGGCTGCATTTCTTTGCCACGGTGATGGTGGCGCTCGGCACGCTGATCTCCGCCACCTGGATCCTGGCCTCCAACAGCTGGATGCAGACGCCGGCGGGCTTCGAGATCATCAACGGCCGCGTGGTGCCGACCAACTGGTTCGAAGTCATCTTCAACCCGTCGTTCCCCTACCGCCTGGTGCATATGAGCGTGGCGGCGTTCCTGGCCACGGCGCTGTTCGTCGGCGCCTCCGCCGCCTGGCACCTGCTGCGCGGGCGCGACAACCCCGCCATCCGCAAGATGCTGTCGATGGCGATGTGGATGCTGCTGATCGTCGCGCCGATCCAGGCCGTGATCGGCGACATGCACGGCCTGAACACGCTCAAGCACCAGCCCGCCAAGATCGCCGCACTGGAAGGCCACTGGGAGAACAAGGGCAATGAAGGCCTGCCGCTGCTGCTGTTCGGCTGGCCCGACATGGCGCGCGAAGAGACGCGTTTCGCGATCGAGGTGCCGCGCCTGGGCAGCCTGATCCTGACCCATACCTGGGACGGGCAGATCAAGGGCCTGAAGGAGTTCGCGCCGCAGGACCGGCCCAATTCCACCATCCTGTTCTGGTCGTTCCGCGTGATGGTGGGGCTGGGGCTGCTGATGATCCTGCTGGGCGTGTGGAGCCTGCTGCTGCGCAGGGGCGAGCGCATGTACCGCTCGCGCGGCTTCCTGCATATGGCGCTGTGGATGGGGCCCACCGGCCTGATCGCCATCCTGGCCGGCTGGTTCACCACCGAGGTCGGGCGCCAGCCGTGGGTGGTCTACGGGCTGCAGCGCACTGCCGACGCGGTGTCGCCGCACGGCGTGCCCGAGCTGGCGGTGACGCTGGCGATCTTCGTGGTGGCGTACTTCTTCGTGTTCGGCGTGGGCATCGCCTACATGATGCGGCTGGTGCGCAAGGGTCCGGCGCAGGAAGAAACCAAGCCGGAAGGCGGCCCCGGACGCGAGCATACGCCGGCACGGCCATTGTCAGCGGTGGATGACGACGAAGCGCTCGCCCCCGCCACCACTGCACGCACCCGGAGCTGACACCATGGGCATCGACCTTTCGCTTCTCTGGATCGTCATCATCTTCTTCGGCGTGATGATGTACGTGGTGATGGACGGCTTCGACCTGGGCATCGGCATGCTTTACCCGTTCGTGCCGGACCGGCATGACCGCGATGTCATGATGAACACGGTGGCGCCGGTCTGGGACGGCAACGAGACCTGGCTGGTGCTGGGCGGCGCCGGGCTGCTGGCGGCATTCCCGCTGGCGTATTCGGTGGTGCTGAGCGCGCTCTACCTGCCGCTGATGCTGATGTTGCTGGGCCTGATTTTCCGCGGCGTGGCGTTCGAGTTCCGCTTCAAGGCCAACGACCGCGAGCGCCCGGTGTGGGACGCCTCCTTCATCCTGGGCTCGGCCACGGCCAGTTTCTTCCAGGGCGTGGCGCTGGGCGCCTATATCGACGGCATCAAGCTGGAAGGCCACCGCTTTGTCGGCGGCCCGCTGGACTGGCTCACGCCCTTCCCGCTGTTCTGCGGCGTGGGGCTGATGGTGGCCTACACGGTGCTGGGCAGCACCTGGCTGATCATGAAGACCGAGGGCGAGCTGCAGCAGCGCATGATCAAGCTGACCGGCACGCTGGCGTGGCTGCTGCTGGCGGTGATCGCCGTGATCAGCCTGTGGACGCCGCTGACGCATCCCGAGATTGCCGAGCGCTGGTTCAGCCTGCCCAACCTGTTCTGGTTCTCGCCGGTGCCGATCCTGGTGGCGCTGTGCATGTTCATGCTGATGCGCGCGCTGCGGCACGAGCCGGATATCTCGCCGTTCATGTACGCGCTGGGGCTGGTGTTCCTGGGCTACAGCGGGCTGGCGATCAGTGTCTGGCCCAATATCATCCCGCCTGGAATCTCGATCTGGGATGCCGCCGCACCGCCGCAAAGCCAGGGCTTTGCGCTGGTGGGGGCGCTGTTCATCATCCCCTTCATCCTGATGTACACGGTGTGGGCCTACTACGTGTTCCGCGGCAAGGTGCGCCACGGCGAGGGCTACCACTGATGGATATGGATACACAGCGCTCGAGGACAGGGACGGGCAGCGGCACCTGGCTGCGCCGCGTCGGCTGGCTGGTGCTGATCTGGGCCGCCAGCGTGGCAGCACTGGGCGTGGCCGCGTGGGTGCTGCGGATCATCATGCAGGGCGTCGGCTTGCGCAGCTGACGCCCCGCCAAGGGCAACGCCGTCCTCAGAGCTGGACCGAGGCCTGGCCGATGCCGTCGAATTCCGCAGTCACCAGGTCGCCTGCCGATGCGTCCAGGATGCCGACCCAGGTGCCGGTGGTAACGACCGTGCCGGCCTCTACGCGTCGCCCGTCGCGCGTGGCGTGGCGCAGCCAGGCGACCAGTCCATAGGCCGGATCGCCCAGCGCGTGGGTGCCGCGGCGCTCGGTCGTTTGCGTGCCGATCTGCACCCGGCAATGCTGTGCCGCCCAGTCCCGCGCGGCATAGTCACACCACTCGCCGAGCACCAGGGCGCCGTGGGACTGCAGGTCGGCCAGCTTCAGCAGCGCGGGCGCGGCGAGATACTGCCGCCAGCGCGAATCGACGACTTCAATCGACACCGCCATCGCATCGATCAGCCCGGCCGCGCCGGCGTAGTCGAGGGCGGCAGCCTGCGCGGTGTCAACGCCCTGCCCCAGTCGCAACGCAATCTCCGCCTCAATGCCGCGCCATGTGAAAGGCCAGTCGCCGGCATGCGCGGGGCTGGTCCAGACCCCGGCCGGCGGCAGTTGGGCATGCGTCAGCACCGCCTCGCGCGAGGCTCCGCCGGATTTCCAGTAGCCGGCGCCTGTCGCTTGCCAGCCTAGCGAGCGGGCCACGGCCGACTGGACGGCGTAGGCCTGTTCCGCATTCTCAAGCACGGTGGCAAATTGCTCTGCATCGGCGCAACCCTGTTCGCTACGCGCGCTGAGCAGGGCCTGCGCGACCCGATCGATATTGGAAGATGTCATGCCTTGGGTATTTCCTTGAAGGAGGGATGAATATCGCCCGGTATCCCGCTCCCGGCAAGCGCGCGCAGCACGCTGCCGGCAGCGGGCCGGTCTCAGGAACCGCTGGCGCTGGCCGCGGTGCCACTGACGGCAGACTCGGCTTCGTCGTCGGCGGCGGTGTCGCCCATGGCGCGGCCGAAGGTTTCCGGCGCGAACTGCACGGCCAGCGCAAACACTGCGTACATCGCCGCCAGCATGCTGAACATGCCGCCAACGCCGTAGGTTTCGAACACGCGCCCGCTGATCAGCGGCGTCAGCGCCCCGGCCAGGGTGCCGAGCGCCAGGATCAGCGAGGTGCCGAACGCGCGGACGTGGGTGGGATACTGCTCCGGCGCGAAGATCCAGATCGACGTGTTCAGCAACACCACGCAGAAGGTGAAGGCCGCGCCAAACAGCAGCACCAGGCCCACGTTATACGTCAGGAAGCCGAAGCACAACCCGGCCGCGCAGGCCAGGCCCGCGCCTACCGTCAGCACCCGCTTGCGCGGAAAGTGATAGCCGCAGTACGAGGCCGCGAGCGCGCCGAACAGGCTGCCGCTCTGCATCACCATGGTGAAGAGAAAGCTCTTGGAGATGGTGTAGCCCTGCGACATCAGGATGGTCGGCATCAGCGTCAGCACCGAGATCTGCGCGCCATACGTCATGGACACCGCAATCCCCAGCGCGATCGTGCGCCGTCCCAGGCGGCCCTTGAAGATATCGCTCAGGCGCACCTTGGTGCGCGGCGCGTCGTCCTGGATCGCGGCCTTGATATAGGGCGTCGGCTCGCCGTCGAGCTTGCCCAGGCGGCCGGATGCGAGCACCGACAGCACCCGGTTGGCCTCGTCCACGCGCCCCTTGGACAGCAGGAAGCGCGGCGTCTCCGGAATAAAGCGCCGGTAGAACACGACGAAGAATGCCGGCAGCACCAGGCAGGCAAACAGCCAGCGCCAGCTGTCCGGACCCGGGAACATGGCGAAGACCGCCAGGCCGAAGGCCGGCGCCAGCATATTGCCCAGGCCGCCGCTGCCCACGCTGACCAGGCCTACCGCGGTACCGCGGAAGCGCGTCGAGCACAGTTCGGCCAGCATGGTCACGGCAATCGAGATCTCCCCGCCCAGGCCGATGCCGACGATAAAGCGGCCCGCCGCCAGCGCGCCATAGTTCGGCGCCAGCGCGCAGATGATGGCGCCCAGCGTGAACAGCAGCAGGTTGGCGCTCAGCATCGTGCGCCTGCCGTAGCGGTCCGCGATATAGCCGGAGCCGATGCGTCCCAGCGCGGCGGCGCTGAAGGTCAGCGTATTGAGAAAGCCGATCTCCGCCACCGAGATGCCCCACTGCTCGCGCAGCATGGGGCCGATCAGGCCGACGGCGTTCTGTTCGAAGACATCGAACATCACCCCGAGCATGATCATGAAGATGATCTTCTTGTGCGATGCCGTCACCCCGATGCCATCCATGGCCCGGTCGAGCTCATGCTGCTGTGGGGAATTCGGCGATTGAACTACAGTTTCTGCGCCCATCTTTGTCTCCTCCTCGTTTCGAGGTTGTCGCGCTATGTCCGCGACCTTGTCGCCGCCGTGTCCGGCTGGCGTTTGTAGAGCAGCGATAAAACTTCGTTCCGGCGCGGGCCTATTCCAGCGCGGGCGTCGAGTGCGGCGGCCGGCGGGCGCGCAAGGCCTGCTCGGCCGCATAGGCCAGCCGTATCAGCACGGGTTCGGTGAAAGGCAGGCCAAAGAACTCCAGCCCGACCGGCACACCCTGGGGTGCGTTGCCGTCCGGCGCTGAGAATCCGGCCGGAATCACGATGGCCGGAAAGCCGGTGGCCGACGCAAGCACGCCGTTGCGCTCTGCCTGGGTCTCGCCGACCGGCACCACCAGGCGCCGCTGGTGCGGAAATGCCAGGGCGTCAAACCGATGCCGCGCCATCAGGTCCTGCAGCCGCTGGCGCAATGCCTGCTGGCGCTGCAGGCGTTCGCGGTACTCCCCTTCCCGCTCGCTCAGCGCTGCTGCGGTGGCGAGGGTTCCCGCCACGCTTGGATGGACAGAACCGGCAGCGATGATGTCCTGCATCGATCGCACCGGGACGCCGGGGGGCAGCCCCGCCAGGTAGGCATCGAGATCGCGCTCCATCTCGTAGTGGTGTACAAGCGTGGAGGCCAGCAGCTCATCCGGGCTGATGGCGTCGTCAAGGGCGACCAGCTCGGCGCCTTGTGTAGCGATGACGGCCAGCGCTGCCTGCATCACGGTGTTGACGGGACGGTGCACATCCTGGTCGCCGAAGAAATGGCGCAGCACGCCGATGCGCGCGCCCCTGAGTCCGTCGCGGTCAAGGCTGGCGGCATAGCTCGCCGGGATGTGGGGCGCGCCCTGGCTGGTGACCGGGTCGGCCGGGTCATAGCCGGCGATGACATCGAGCAGCAGCGCCGTATCGGCAACAGTACGGGTGATCGGGCCGATGGTGTCCTGCGTCAGCCCGCAAGGGACCAGCCCGGCCCGGCTGATCAGGCCCATGGTCGGGCGCAGGCCGACCAGGTTGTTGGCCGAGGCCGGCGAGCGGATGGAATTGACCCCATCGGTGCCGATGCCAAGCAGGCCGAAGCTGGCTGCGATACCGGCGCCGGTCCCGCCGCTGGAACCGCCGGGCGTGCGGGTCAGGTCATAAGGATTGAGGGTCTGGCCAGACAAGGTGCTGACCGTCTCGCCGCCGGAGGCAAGCTCGTGCAGGTTGGTCTTGGCCAGGACGATGGCGCCCGCCTCGCGCAGCCGGCGGATGACGAAGGCATCGTCGGCGGACAGGTTGCCGCGCAGGCAGGCGGCGCCGGCGGTGGTTTCCATGCCGCCGCATTCGATGTTGTCCTTGACCAGCACCGGGATGCCATGCAGCGGCGCCAGCGCCTGCGCCGGGTTGCGCTCAGCCATGTCATCGATGCGGGCGGCCTCTTCCAGCACCTGCGGGTTGAGCTGCAGGATGCTACGCAGGGCGGGACCGCCCTGGTCATAGGCCGAGATGCGGTCCAGGCATGCGCTGGCCAACTGGCGCGCCGTCAGCCCGCCGCCGCGCATCGCGGCATGCGCGCCGGCAACGGTAGCTTCCACCACGCTGAACGGCGCGTGATGGCCCGGGCCGTCCGGCACCGGTTGGTACGAGTTTGTCATGAGAGCCTTCCATGCGCCGGCAAGGGCGCGAAGTGTTTGCGAGGTGATGGGCAGGCGGGGCAGCGGCACGGTGCCGCACCCCGCTTTGTCTCGCTATCGGTTGACCAGGCGGGCAGGTATTGTCCAGATGCAGAACGCACCCAGCATCAGCATCCCGGCAATCATGTAGTAAGCACTGTTGCCGCTCTGGGTCACGTCGCGCAGGTAGCCGATCATGTAGCCGCTGGTAAAGCCGGCAAGGTTGCCAATCGAGTTGCTCATGGCGATGGCCGTGGCCAACGCCGCGCCGCTGAGGAAAGCCGTCGGCAGGGACCAGAACAGCGGCGTGCAGGTCAGGATGCCGGCTGCGGCGATCGACAGGAACACCAGGGACAGCGCGGTGCTGTGCATGACCCAGGGCAACGCCAGGAAGCCGATCGCGCCCATCATGCACGGGATGATCAGGTGCCAGCGCCGCTCGCGATGCTTGTCGGCACTGCGGCCGAAGAAGTACATCGCGACAATGGCCGCCATATACGGTATCGCGCTCAGCAAGCCGATATGGAGCGGGTCGCTGACACCGGTCGACTTGATGAACGTGGGCAGCCAGAGCGTGATGCCGTACTGGCCCGTGACATAGCAGAAGCAGATCAGGCTGATCAGCCAGACGCGCGGATCGGTAAACACCTTGCCGACGCGTGCCTGCGGGTCCACCGCCTTGACGTCTTCCGACTTGGCCAGTTCAAGGACCTGCTTCTCCGCGCTGGTCAGCCACTTGGCCTTGGCAATGGAGTTGTCCAGGTAGTAGAAGCAGAAGCAACCCAGCAGCACCGCCGGCACCGCCTCGATAATGAACATCCATTGCCAGCCGCCCCAGCCAGACACGCCGGCCATGCTGCCCATCAGGAAGCCGGACAGCGGGTTGCCGATGATGCCGGACAGCGGCGAGCCCATGCAGTAGATCGCCATGATCTTGGCGCGCCGGTGCGACGGGTACCAGCACGACAGGTAGTACACAATGCCTGGCGTGAAGCCGGCTTCCGCAAGGCCCAGCAGGAAGCGCAGCGTGTAGAACTGGGTTGGCGTCTCCACGTACGCAAAGCACGCGGAGAGTATCCCCCACGTGATCATGATCCGGCCGATCCACACCTTGGCGCCGAACTTGTGCAGTGCCAGGTTGCTCGGCACCTCGAACAGGAAGTAGCCGATAAAGAAAATCCCGGCGCCCAGCCCGTAGACCGTCTCGCTGAAGCCCAGTTGCTGCGACATCTGGAGCTTGGCAAAACCTACGTTGACACGATCGAGATAAGCGATCAGGAAGCAGACCATCAGGAATGGCACCAGCCTCCAGCTCACCTTGCGATAGGTCGCATCCTCGAACGTCCTGATCTTTGTTCCCGCCTGCAGGGTTGTTTCCACAGCGTCTCCTCTGTTTTTTGTCAGGTACGGCAGTGCTGCGCTGATCCGTTGCGATCAGTCCGGCGGGGGCGTTGCGCACGCGCGGCGCCCGCCCCCGTCTCGGATGGCAGTGACTGCGTCAGGCGGCAGCCTTGAGCGACAGCGGCGTGGCGTGCGCGGCGAGATAGTCCATGGCGGCAACGGTGCCGCTGCCCGCGAGCGGAACGCCCGAGATCTTCAGGCCCATCTCGCAGCCGGCCAGCGTGGCCATCAGCGTGAGGTCGTTGCAGTCGCCCAGATGGCCGATGCGGAACATGCGGCCCTTGACCTTGCCCAGGCCGGCGCCGAGCGACATGTTGAAGCGGTCATAGATGTTCCTGCGCACCACGTCCGCGTCGATCCCCTCGGGCATCATCACGCCGGTCAGCACCGGGCTGTAGACGGCGGGGTCCGCGCACTGGATCTCCAGGCCCCAGGCCTTGACCGCGCGGCGGCAGGCTTCGGCCAGGCGCTGGTGGCGGGCGAAGACGTTGTCCAGCCCTTCCTCAAGGATCATGTCGAGGGCTTCGGACAGGCCATAGAGCAGGTTCGTGCTGGGGGTATAGGGCCAGTAGCCGGTCCGGTTCATCTCGATGATTTCATCCCAGCCCCAGAAGCTGCGCGGCAGCCGGGCCGTGCGGGAGGCTTCGATGGCCTTGGGCGACACCGCATTGAAGCTGATGCCAGGCGGCAGCATCAGGCCCTTCTGCGAGCCGGACACGGTCACATCCACGCCCCACTCGTCATGCCGGTAATCGGCGGACGCCAGCCCGGAGATGGTGTCGACCAGCAGCAGCGCCGGGTGTCCGGCCGCATCGATGGCACGGCGCACGGCGGCGATATCCGAGGTCACTCCGGTCGAGGTCTCGTTGTGCACCACGCACACTGCCTTGATCGCATGCGCGGTGTCCGCACGCAGGCGGGCCTCGATCATGCCGGCCTGCACCCCGTGGCGCCAGCCCTCCACGCCCGGCAGGCCGAGGAACTCGGGCCGGATGCCCAGGTTCTCGGCCATCTTCTTCCACAGCGTGGCGAAGTGGCCGGTCTCGAACATCAGCACCGTGTCGCCAGGGCTCAGCGTGTTCGACAGCGCCGCTTCCCAGGCCCCCGTGCCCGAAGCCGGATAGATCACCACCGGCTGCTCGGTCTTGAAGATCTTCTTGATGCCGTCCAGCACCTTGAGGCCCAGCGCGCCGAATTCCGGGCCGCGATGGTCGATAGTCGGATAGCTGATGGCGCGCAGGATGCGATCGGGAACCGGGCTCGGTCCGGGGATCTGCAGGAAGTGGCGGCCGGCGGGATGGAAGTTGAGATTCAGCATTTGACTCCTCCTGTTGAGTTTTGAATGCAAAATACTTTATCAGAGGAGTGACGGAAAAACAGGGGAGATTGTGCGGAAATTCTTTAGCGTTTACCCCACAAAATAAGGGTTTACCTGCGTTTTTGAGTTCCAGTTAAGAGTCTGCTAAAATTGAACACAATCACGTGATAGGAATTTTGAATGCAAATTGTCGCCACTTCCGGCACGGATTCGCCGGCTCCGGTACTGCCCAGGCTCGAACGGCAACGCTTGCACGACACCGTGGTGGCCCACCTGCGCACGTTCATTGTCGAGGGCACCCTGGAACCGGGCAGGAAGCTCAATGAGCGCGAACTGTGCGAGACCCTGGGCATCTCCCGCACGCCGCTGCGCGAGGCCCTGAAGGTGCTGGCGGCAGAGGGGCTGATCGATATCTCGCCCAACCGCGGGGCGACCGTATCGCGCCTGTCCGGAGCGGAGATCCAGGACACGTTTGAGCTGATGAGCGGCCTGGAAGCCTTTTCCGGCGAGCTGGCCTGCGAACGCATCACGGCCGTCGAACTGGCCGAGATCAAGGCCCTGCACTATGCGATGCTGGCCTGCCGGGCAAATGACGACCTGCCCGGCTATTACCGGATCAACCACGAGATCCATGACCGCATCAACCTGGCGGCCCGCAATACGGCGCTGCGCCAGACCTATCTGTCGGTGAACCGGCGGCTGCAGGCGCTGCGCTTCCGCTCCAACTATCAGAAGCCGAAGTGGGACAGCGCCATCCACGACCACGAAGAGATGCTGCAGGCACTTGAAGCGCGCGATGGCAAGCGGCTTGCCGCAATCCTGCGCCAGCACCTGCTGGACAAGCGCGATGCGGTGCTGCTGATCCAGGCAGGCGATGCCGGCGGCACGCCGCAGGCTTAGAACCCGTTTCAGAATGAAAAAGGGGCGCGAAGGCTGCTGCCGGGCCGCAGGGCTAGGCGTGGCCGACGCGGCGTGGTTATTCCACGCAAGGAGGCCGCAACAACGCCATGCGGCCCGGCAGCAGCCTTCCCTTCGGGTTCAAGCCAGGCGCGGCGCATGCGTCGTTACGGGCCTTGACCTTGGAATGACCAAGGCCGGCGGCCCGCGCCTAGCCTGCGCCGCGCCTGGCTTGAACGCGTCCCCTTTTTCATTCTGAAACGGGTTCTTAGCACGCTGGCGCCACCCTTACCCCAAGAATCCGAATAGCCCCATCAGCATTCTTTGCCCCGCTGTCACCACGGTGACAACCCCGGTTCTTACTCTGCGAGCGCATTGCGGCAAACGCAATCGGCCACGCGGCATCTGCCGCCGGCACAAAACAACGCAGATGAACAGGGGAATGAAAGATGGCAGGGAACCTTGCACCGGGCAGGCTGGCGGGGATGACGCGCGGCCGTGTGCTGGCCGGCACCGTGATCGCCGCACTGGCAGCAACACTGGCCGGCTGCGGCGGCGGCGATGACGCCGCGCCGACAACCGCACCGAACGACACCACCATCAAGACCCCGCCGACTGCCGGTGCGGGCGGCCCGCGCGTGCTGCTGGTCGGCGTGGACGGCGCCACCTATGCCCAGGTGCAAGGCGCGCTCTTGCGGCGTGAGCTGCCCAACCTGGCCCAGCTGAACCTGGTGCCCACCGCCACCGGCGGCATGCCCGGCACCATCACCGCGCAGCCGCCGCTGGACGCGCCCAGCTGGGCCACGGTGCTGACCGGCGCCTGGGCCAACCGCCACGGCATCGAAGACGACACCGGCAGCACCGCACTGCAGGCCCCTACCGTATTCCGCTACCTGCGCGCGGCCGGCAAACCCGGCCTGCAGCAAGGCGCATCCACCAGTTCGGGGGCGCTGCCGGGCCTGCTCAAGGCCGAGCAGGAAGCGGGCATGCTCGATACGCTGGTTGACTGCGCCGGGGTCGACAGCTGCGTCACGCAGAACGCCGTGCGGCAGGTGCAGTCCGGCTATGGCGTGGTGTTTGCGCAATACAGCGCGCCGGCACAGGCGGCAGAAGCCGGCGGCTTCGGCAACGGCGCCTATGCCACGGCCCTCGCCGGCATCGACAAGGCCCTGGGCGAGCTGCTCGGCGCCGTCGCCGCGCGCCGCCAGGGGCAGCCGGGCGAAGACTGGCTGGTGATGGTCACCACCAGCCACGGCCTGGATGCCACCGGTGCCACCACCACGGTGCCGACGGTGGAGAACCGCACCGCCTTCCTCGCCACCAACAAGTCGCTCAACGGCGCGCTGGCCAAACCTGGCGCAGCGGCGCCGGACACCCCGGCGGACCTGTCCGCGCTGCCGACCGAAGCCGATATCGTCCCCACCGTGCTGGCCCATGCCGGCGTGGCGCTTGACCCAGCCACCACGCGGCTGGACGGTTCCGCGCTGATCACCGCCACCGCAGGCGTGCGAGCCATCGGCGCCAGCATCAGCCAGTACAACGATGCCATCACGCTGAGCTGGCAGAACCCGACCGAAGCCTTCGGCGTCACCCGCGTGCTGCGCGACGGCGTGCAGATCGCCTCGCTGGGACCGGAGGTGGGGCAGTTCACCGACAAGGCCTTCAACATGGCCACGGGCCTGTACCAGTTCAACTACACGCTGGTGCGCAATGACGTGCCGGTGTCGTACCTGGCGCAGATCCACTACGTCAAGCCGGTCACGCTGGTGCCGACGCTGCTCAATGGCCTGGCCACGTACTTCAGCCTCGACAGCAAGCCGTTCGCCGACGCGAAGAACGCCGCCACGCTCGGCCCGTGGGTGGCAAGCCTTGACGGCGGCACGCTGGCTGCCGACAACTTCAGCGGCCAGTCGCTGCAGCTGGACTCGCGTGTCGACAGCTACAAGCTGGCGTACAACGCTGCCGATATCACGCAAAGCCCGCAGTTCACCATCGGCTTCTGGTTCCGCACCGACTGCACCCAGGGCAACGGCACCGGCGAGCCCATCCTGTCCAACAAGAACTACATTTCGGGCGCCAACCCCGGCATTGCCGTCGCGCTGTTCGGCAGCTGCGAGATCCGCTTCAACCTGGGCAGCGGCGGCAAGCGCGACGACATCAACGGCATGAAGGTGTCGGCCAACCAGTGGGCCTACCTGGCGCTGTCTGTCGATGCGGCAGCCAAGCGCTTCAGCGCCTATGTCATCGATCCGGTGCTGGGCGTGCAGAAGACCGAGAACAAGGCGATCGCCAACACCGACGTTACCAAGCTGGCCGGGCTCGGCACCGGCTGGGGCGTGAACGACGATGCCACGCACAACTACGTGGGCAACAACCCTGGCGCGCTCAAGGGCGTGATGGGCTTCAACGACCTGGCGATGTGGACGCGCGTGCTGTCGCTGGACGAGCTGAAGGCCATCACCGGCGCACGCCAGCCGCTGTCCACGCTGAATCCATAAATCCGGCCGGAACCCGTTTCGTCATGGAACGGGTTCCTCACCGACCCTTACCTTCCCCCGCCCGATCCCCTGCAGGAGATTGACACCATGACTTTCCGACCTTCCACCCTGGCGCGGCCGCACTGGCTCGCCGCCCTGCTGATGTGTGCAGCGCTCGCCGCCTGCGGCGGCGACTCCGGCGAAAGCCCCACCGGCTCGCCCAACGCAGCACCAACCACGCCGGGTGCCCCGGGCACCGGCGGCAACCCCGGCCAGGGGAATGGCAGCGACCGGCCTGGCGAGACGCCCGCCGTGAAGCCGCAGCTGCGCTGCGCGCCCTGAAGCCGGGCCTGGCCCGTCTCCCCTCCCGAAATCACCCGGCACAGAATCCATGAACCCACAAAGCAGACGCAACTTCCTCAAGCTCGCCGGCGGCAGCGCCGCCGCGACCGCCGCGCTGGCGGCCTTCCCGCCGTCCATCCGCCGCGCGCTGGCGATCCCGGCCAACAACGCCACCGGCACCATCCGCGACGTTGAGCACGTGGTCATCCTGATGCAGGAAAACCGCTCGTTCGACAACTACTTCGGCACGCTGCGCGGCGTGCGCGGTTTTGGCGACCGCTTCCCGATCCCGCTGGCAGGCGGCCTGAACGTCTGGCAGCAGACCTATACCAACGGCAGCACCACCCGCACCGTGCTGCCCTACCACCTCGACAGCAGCGCCGGCAATGCACAGCGCGTCAGCGGCACGCCGCACTCGTACCCGGATGCGCAGAACGCCTGGGACCTGGGCCGCATGAACAAGTGGCCCACCTACAAGCAGACCCAGTCGATGGGCTACTACACCGAGGCCGAGCTGGACTTCCAGGTGGCCCTGGCCAATGCGTTCACCCTCTGCGACGCCTACCATTGCAGCTTCCATGGCGGCACCAACTCCAACCGCCTGTTCCACTGGACCGGCACCAACGACCCCGGCGGCGACAACGGCGGGCCGGTGATCGACAACAGCGGCGACTCGTTCACGGGATCGGCCCCACCCTACACCTGGAAGACCTACCCGGAGCGCCTGGAAGCCGCGGGCGTGAGCTGGAAGGTCTACCAGAACATGCCGGACAACTTCACCGACAACCCGCTTGCGGGATTCAAACAATACCGCGACGCCAACGCCGCGCGCGGCAACCAGGCCAACGGCAGCCCCTACCCGGCATACACCAGCGCCGATGACGCCATCAGCCCGCTGCTCAAGGGCGTGGCCAACACCATGCCTGACGGCGGCTTCCTGCAGGCGCTGCGCGACGACGTTGCCGCGGGCAAGCTGCCGCAGGTGTCGTGGATCGTGGCGCCGGCGACGTACTCGGAGCACCCCGGGCCTTCCAGCCCGGTGCAGGGCGCCTGGTATACGCAAGAGGTGCTGAATGCCCTGACCGCCAACCCGGCGGTGTGGAGCAAGACCGTGCTGCTGATCAACTTCGACGAGAACGACGGCTACTTCGACCACGTGCCGCCGCCGTGCGCGCCCGCCTACGACGGCGACACGCTGGCCGGCGGCACCACGCTCGACCCACTACAGGTCAGGCCGGAATACCACGTCGACAAGCACCCCTACGGCCCCGGCCCGCGCGTGCCGATGTACGTGGTCTCGCCATGGAGCCGCGGCGGCTGGGTCAACTCGCAGGTGTCCGACCACACCTCGGTGCTGCGCTTCCTGGAAGCCCGCTTTGGCGTGGCCGAGACCAATATCAGCAGCTTCCGCCGCGCGGTGGCGGGCGACCTGACCTCGGCTTTCAACTTCGTCAGCCCGAACACCAACCCGCTGCCCACGCTGCCCAACCGCGACAAGGCCAGCGCCGATGCCATCCGCACCGCGCAAGGCGTGCTGCCGCAAGTACCGCTGCCATCGGCCAGCAGCCAGCAGATGCCGCAGCAGGACACCGGCACGCGCCCGTCGCGCGCCCTGCCCTATGAGCTGCACGTGAGCGCCCGCGAAGACGCCCGCGACCAGCGCGCGGTGTGGCTGCTGTTCAGCAACACCGGCACGGCGTCGGCAGTGTTCCACGTCTACGACCGCCTGCACCTGGACCGCGTGCCGCGCCGCTACATGGTCGAGCCGGGCAAGGAACTGCATGGCAGCTGGGACGTCTTTGCCAGCGACGACGGCAAGTACGACCTGTGGGTGCTTGGCCCCAACGGCTTCCACCGCGCCTTCCGCGGCAACGTGGGGGCCGTCACCGCGGCGGGTGCCAGCGCGCCGGAGATCCGCGTCTGCTATGACATCGCCAATGCCGCGGTGTACGTGGACATGATCAACACCGGCAGCGCCCCCTGCACCTTCACCGTGCAGCCCAACGCCTACCGCACCGACGGTCCCTGGACCTACGAGGTGCCGGCCGGCATGCAGCTGCAGCAGCACTGGCCCGTGGCCCGCCAGGGCAACTGGTACGACTTCACCGTCACCACCGCGCAAGGCGGCTTCACGCGCCGCTTCGCCGGGCGCATCGAAACCGGCAAGGACAGCGTGTCCGATCCGGCGATGGGCCTCAACGGCTGACGCCCAAGTCGCCTGACGGGCAGCGCTACGCCCGCCCCCGGCCGATCCGGCCGCGGGCGGGCGTAGCCGTTTTGTCATATTGGCCCGCTAGACTGCGCGGTCGTCCGGACCTGTCCGGGCCGCCCCCCCAACTTACCTGCGGATGACCATGCTCGGCGACCTGCTGATGACCTTTTTCGAAGTGGCACGCCAGGGCAGCATCACCATGGCGGCCCGCCAGTTGCGCATCAGCCAGCCCACCGTCACCGGCCGCATCCGCCAGCTGGAAGAGACCTACGGCGTGGAGCTGTTCCACCGCCGCGCCAGCCGTGTCGACCTGAGCGACGTGGGCGTGGCGCTGATGCCGGTGGTCGAGCAGCTGATGCAGCAGGAAGGCAATGCCGACTACCTGCTGCGCAACGCCGGCAACCTGCGCTTCGGCAACCTGCGCATCGGCGCCACCGGCCCCTACTACATCCTGCGCGCGGTGGCGGCGTTCCGGCAGCGCTACCCGGCGATCGACGTCAGCCTGGACATCGGCAATTCGCAGCAGATGCTGGAGGCGCTGTTCGAGTACCGCATCGACGCGGCGGTGTCGTCGCACCCGGTGGACGATGACCGGCTTGCCTGCATCCGGCTGGCGTCGGACGCGATGGTGCTGGTGGTCCATCCGGACCATGCGCTGGCGCGGCTGCCGCAGGTAGAGCTGCCGCAACTGCGCGGCTGCCACCTGCTGGTGCGCGAGCACGGCTCGATGACGCGCAAGGCCACCGAGACGGCGCTGGCCGCGTGCGGGCTGGAGCTGCCGCCGCACACCGTGATCGGCAGCCGCGAGGCCATCTACGAGGCCATCCGCCAGGGCCTGGGCGCCAGCGTGGTGCCGCTGGGCGAGGTGCCGCGCGACCCGCTGCTGCGCGTGGTGCCGTTCGCACAAGGCGCGCCGGTGCTGCATGAATACCTATACTGCCTGCAGAGCCGGCGCGAGACGCGGCTGGTCGGCGCCTTCCTGGACTGCGTGGCGCTGGACGAGCCGACCGCCGCCACCCACGCCGCCTGAAACCCGCATGCTTGCAGCGCCAGATAAAGCGCCAATGCCGGTATCGGAAAACTTGGGTCCTTCATCACCGCGCGGTCACCACGCCGCGCCAAGCTTGCCGGTTTCGCCAACTGAGCTATCCCGCATGCCCGCTGCCCCCCGCCTTGCCCTGTTTGACCTCGACCACACCCTGCTGCCGCTGGACAGCGAGTATGAATGGGCCCGCTACCTCGTCGCCGTGGGCGGCGCCGAGGCCGCCGAGATCGATGCGCACAATGCGCGCTGGCTGGCCGCCTACCAGGCCGGGCGCCTGGAATTTGCCGCCCATGCCCGCTTTGCCCTGGGCCTGCTGGCACGCCACCCGCGCCAACGCCTCACGCAATGGCGCGCGGACTTCATGCGCGAGGTGATCGTGCCCGCCATCCAGCCGGCCGCGCTGGACCTGCTGTCCCGCCACCTCACCGCCGGCGACCTGTGCTGCATCGTCACCGCCACCTGCCGCTTTGTCACCGAACCGATCGCGCGCCAGCTGGGCGTGCCGCACCTGCTGGCGGTAGAGGCCGAACACGACGCGCATGGCGAATTCACCGGGGCGCTGGCCGGCGTGCCGGCCTTCGGCCCCGGCAAGGTGCTGCGGGTGCTGGCGTGGCTCGAGACGCTGGGCATTGCGCGCACGGCGCTGGCGCAGGCCACCTTCTACAGCGACTCCCGCAACGACCTGCCGCTGCTCGAAAGCGTTGGCCACCCGGTCGCCGTCAATCCGGATTCAACGCTGCGGGACACGGCCGAGGCACGCGGGTGGCCGGTCTTGCACCTGTTCGGCACGGCCGGCGTGCCGACCGCCTGAGTCCATGCACCCGCGCGCCGGCTTCCCCGAGTACGACCAGCTGCTGGCCTTGCTGGATACGGGCAGCCACGTGCTGGATACGCGGGTGGTCTGCGAAACCATGGTGCAGGGCCATCGCTTCGGCGTCCATGTCGCCACGCTCGGCAGCCGCGATCCGGGCGCGCCGGCGATCGGCATCTTCGGCGGCATCCACGGGCTGGAACGCATCGGCACGCAACTGGTGCTGGACTACCTGCGCTCGGTGCTGAGCCGGCTGGCATGGGACGAGCTGCTGCACCGCGAGCTGCAGTCGGTGCGGCTGGTGTTCATGCCGATCATCAACCCCGGCGGCATGTGGGCCGGCACCCGCGCCAACCCCAACGGCGTCGACCTGATGCGCAACGGCCCGCAGGATGCCGATGCGCGCGTACCCTTCCTGGCCGGCGGCCAGCGCATCGGCGCCTGGCTGCCCTGGTACCGCGGCCCGGCGGGCGCGCCGATGGAAGCGGAAAGCCGCGCGCTGCTGCGCGTGGTGCAGGAAGAACTGCTGCCACGCCCGCTCAGCTTTGCGGTGGACTGCCATTCGGGCTACGGCTGGCGCGACAGCATCTGGTTTCCGTACGCGGGCACGCGCCGGCCGATGGCGCACCTGCCGGAGATGTACCTGCTCAAGACGCTGTTCGAGCAGGCCCACCCGCACCACGGCTACACCTTCGAGCCGCAAAGCCACCAGTACCTGCTGCACGGCGACTTGTGGGACCATGCCTATGACCTGACGCCGCACGGCAACCTGTTCCTGCCGATGACGCTGGAACTGGGCTCGTGGCTGTGGATCAAGAAAAACCCGCGCCAGCTGTTCTCGCGCGAGGGCATCTTCAACCCGATCAAGGCGCACCGCACCGCGCGCGTGCTGCGCCGGCACGTGAGCCTGTTCGACTTCCTGGGCCGCGTGGCCTTTGCGCCGGATCGCTGGCTGCCGCGCGGCGCGCAGCGCGACGACCTGCTGCTGCAGGCACGCGCACACTGGCAGACGGAGCCGCCGCCATGAGCCGATGGGTATTCTTGCGGGGACTGACGCGGGAATCGCGCCACTGGGGAAGCTTGCCGGCGCGCTGGGAAGCGGCCGGGCTGGGGCGGCCGCTGCTGCCCGACCTGCCCGGCAACGGCGCGCTGTCCGCGCAGCCGGCGCCGTGGAGCGTGCCTGAGATGGTCACCGCGGTGCGCCGCCAGTTGTCGGCCGCCGGCGCGCACGGACCATACCGCGTGCTGGCGATGTCGCTGGGCGCAATGGCCGCGACCGAGTGGGCCAGCGCATATCCGGAGGAAGTCGGCGGTCTGGTGCTGGTCAATACCAGCATGCGGCCGTTCTGCACGCCGGTGCAGCGCCTGCGGCCGCGCAACTGGGGCAAGCTGCTGCGCGTGGCGCAGCGCTGGCAGGACCGCGCGTACTGCGAGCGGACCATCCATGCCATCACGTGTGCGCGCACCGATACGCTGGCGCGCGACATCGAGACCTGGCAGGCCATTGCCGCCGACGCGCCGGTGAGCCGCCAATCCGCGCTGGCACAGTTGCTGGCTGCGGCCCGCTATCGTGCCCCTGCCAGTGCGCCGCGCTGCCCGGCGCTGCTGCTTGCCTCGGCGGCAGACCGCCTGGTCAACCCGGTGTGCTCGGCGCGCATCGCGCAAGCCTGGGACGCGCAGTTGCTGACGCACCACTGGGCCGGGCATGACCTGCCCCACGATGACCCGCAGTGGCTGTGCAATGCCGTCGCCGGCTCGGTGGTGCTAGGCCGCGGCTAAGAACCCGTTTCACCATGAAAAAGGGGACGCGTTCAAGCCAGGCGCGGCGCAGGCTAGGCGCGGGCCGCCGGCCTTGGTTATTCCAAGGTCAAGGCCCGCAACAACGCATGCGCCGCGCCTGGCTTGAACCCGCAGGGAAGGCTGCTGCCGGGCCGCATGGCGTTGTTGTGGCCTCCTTGCGTGGAATGACCACGCGGCGTCGGCCACGCCTAGCCCTGCGGCCCGGCAGCAGCCTTCGCGCCCCTTTTTCATGGTGAAACGGGTTCTAAGGCCTGCTCCGCCGGCATGGCACTGGTCAGCAGCGCCGCCGCGGCATCCAGCCGGTCCGGCGTGCCAAACAGCCGCGCACTGATCAAGCCGTTCTGCAACGCCCCGAACACCACCTGCGCCAGCTGCTGCGGCGGCACCGGATAGGGTGCCTTGCGCTGCGCGGCGGCGCGCTCGAACAAGCGGGCCAGCCATTGCTCATTAAGGCGGATAAAGTCCTGCATCGCGGCGCGCACCGCGTCTGGCAGCATCAGCACGTCGGCCGACAACATGCCCACCAGACAGGCCTGGTCAGTGCCGGCACCCGCGAGCAAAGGCGCAAGGTATTGCCGCGCCTGCTCGGCAGGCGGCAGACTGGCGTCGATCGCATGCAGGCGCGCCCGCCTGCGGACGCCGTATTCGCGCACCGCTTCCAGCACCAGGTCGTCCTTGGACGGGAAGTAATAGTGGATGCTCGAGGTCTTGACCCCGACCAGGTCGGCCAGGTCGCGGTAGCTGAAGCCGTTGAACCCCCTGCGGCGGATCAGCACCAGCGCATGTTCGACCAGTTGCTCGCGTACGGATCGGGTGTTCATGGCATCAACTCCTCGTTTTGCTGCCGCGCCGTTCAGGCCGGCAGCGTTTGTGCGATCAGCGTGATGAGGGACCCGCTTGCAAAGCAAAGCCCTACCCATCCGCCAAGGATCAGCGCAGTGTCACGCCAACGCATGATCAACTCCTGAAGACGGGCCGCACCCAGGCGGCCCGGCGGGTTTCAATGGCCGGCATCACGCCGGCCGGCTCTCAGGCGATGGCGCCGTCGGTATAGGGGTCAGCCTTGCCAACACGGGCACCGTCGGTGTACGGGTCGAAGCTGCGCGACGGTTGGGCCGACACGCCGCTGCGGTCCAGGCCGGCTACGGTGCGGGCACCGTCCGTGTAGGGATCAGCCTTGCCAACGCGCGCACCGTCGGTGTACGGGTCGAAGCTGCGGGCCGGCTCGGCCGACACGCCACTACGATCCAGGCCGGCTACCGTGCGGGCACCGTCGGTGTAGGGATCAGCCTTGCCAACGCGCGCGCCGTCGGTGTACGGGTCGAAGCTGCGGGCCGGCTCGGCCGAGACGCCACTACGATCCAGGCCGGCTACCGTGCGGGCACCGTCGGTGTAGGGATCAGCCTTGCCAACGCGGGCACCGTCGGTGTACGGATCGGCCTTGCCAACGCGGGCGCCTTCGGTGAACGGATCAAACTTGCCGGTGCGGGCGCCTTCGGTGAAGGTATCGAACTTGCCGGTGCGGAAGGTGTAGCCGTACTTGTCGCCGGCGAAGGTGCTGTCCTGCACGCTGGCCGCTTGCGCGACACCGCCCGCAAGCGCGGCGGCAAGGGTGGCGGCGGTAATCAGGGTCTTGGTGATCTTGGTCATGATGAGCTCCAGGGTGCGAAGTTTCGGGATCGCGTCAGTTCGGTATCAGTGGCTGTGGCAAGTTGTTCTTTCGATCCGAATCTACTAGTAGATAGATTCGCAGTCTCGAAAAAATGACCGCCTCCGGTCATGCAATGGGACCGCCACGTTTTCGCCTTGTCTTGCTTGTTGCCGGCGGTGCAGCGCTTCCATGAGTCAGATACTATCTACTACTAGGTAGAGAGTCAAGGAAAAACATTTCTATCGGCCCGATAGCCTACGTCTTCCTGGCTCTATGTCATTGTTTTAAAAGCGCTTATCACCGAGCCCAAGCGCCTGCGGCGAACCGGCTGGCTGCAAATAAAAAAACCGCCATGCAGCTTACGCCACATGGCGGCTTTAGGCGCGCCACTGATATTGCGCGAAAACCTTAGCCGGCGACGGCGGCCATCAGCGTATCGGCGGCGGCTTCCACCCGGTCGGAGGTCCCGAACAGGCGCGCCGCAATCAGCCCGCTCTGCAGCGAGCCGAACACCACCTGCGCCAGCCGCGCCGGCGGCACCGGGAACGGCGTGCTGCGCTGCGGCTGTGCGCGCTCCAGCAGGCCGGCCAGCCATTGTTCGTTCATCAGGAAGAAGCCCTGCAACATCTTGTGCACGGACTCCGGCAGGCACAGCGTCTCGGTCGACAACATGCCGCACAGGCAGATCTGGTCCGAGCCGCAGCTGGCGCGGAACGGCGCCAGGTAGATGGCCGCTTGCTCGGTGACCGGCAGGCTGGTGTCGATGGAGCGGATGCGCTCGGCCAGGCGGGCGCTGTATTCCTTCACCGCCTCCTGGACCAGGTCCTCTTTGGCCGGGAAGTAATAGTGGATGCTGGAGGTCTTGACCCCCACCAGTTCCGCCAGGTCGCGGTAGCTGAAGCCGTTGAAGCCGCGGCGGCGGATCAGGACGAGGGTGTGCTCGAGCAGTTGCTCGCGTACCGAATGCGTTTTCATGAAAGCAGTGTATCTACGCGAAGATAGGCGCTCAAGTTGAAATGCCCCGGGGCTGGGGTAATTCCCTAGCCTCGGGGCATGTTCTCAGGATGCTTTAGCCAGGCAGGACCTGCGCGGCGAAGGTGATCATCGAGCCACTCGTCACGCAAAGCACCAGCCATCCGCCAAGCAGCAGGATACTGTCACGCAAACTCATGATGGACTCCATCGGACGGCAGTCAGCGGGACCGCCGCCGTAAAGTTGTTGGCCGCCGGCCTCACAGCCGGCAGCAATCAGGCGCGGGCGCCGTCGGTGTACGGGTCAAACTTGCCGACGCGCGCACCGTCCGTGTACGGGTCGAGGCTGCGGGCCGGCTCGGCCGACACGCCACTACGGTCCAGGCCAGCCACGGTGCGGTAGCCGTCCGTGTAGGGATCGGTCTTGCCGACGCGTGCGCCGTCGGTGAACGGGTCAAACTTGCCGGCGCGGGCGCCTTCGGTGAACGGGTCGAACTTGCCGGTGCGGGCGCCTTCCGTGAAGGTGTCGAACTTGCCGGTGCGGAAGGTGTAGCCGTACTTGTCGCCAGCCGAGGTGTTGTCTTGCACGCCGGCGGCTTGCGCCACGCCACCAGCCAGTGCGGCAGCAAGGGTGGCGGCGGTGATCAGGGTCTTGGCGAACTTGGCATTCATGATGGGCTCCTGGGTGCGATGTTTCGGGATCGCGTCAATTCGGTATCAGTGGCTGTGGCAGGTCGCTCTTTTATGCCGCATCTACCGGTAGATAGATGCCAGGTGCTAAAAAAATGACCGTGCCGGTCTTGCGATGGGATCGCCACTTTTCCGCCCGTTCTTGCTTGCTTCCGGCGGTGCAGCGGTGCCATGGACTGAATGCTATCTACTACTAGGTAGATAGTCAAGGCAAAAGTTTTCTATCGGACCGATAGCCGCCTGCCGACGCTGCATGGTATGGACGGAAATCCACTTGAGGCACGCGTGCGAATGAACTTTTCTTCACCCGGACACCGATCGCCTGCTAGCCTGAAGGGAACGCCCTCCTGAAACTTCGCCATGCCTGAAGGCCCCCGCCCCGCTCAGCCGGCATCCCGCCATCGCTGGCTCGCCACCGCCGCGGCACTCGCCGTGGCCGCCGGTGTTGCGCGGCATCTACTGTTTCGTGCGGTGGAACGCAAAGCCTTTGTCACGCCGACGGATGAAACAAGGGATGCGGCAGCACCCGACATTTCAGCCCTGACGGTGCGCCATGCCACGTTCGCCAGTGGCAACCGCATCCTGCACGCCGCCTTCATGCCGGCCGCGGACCCCGAAGCGCCGGCGCTGATGGTGTGCCACGGCGACAATGAGAGCCTGCCCGACTGGGCGCCGGTCCAGGCCATGCTGGCCGGCGCGGGCATCGCCTCCTACGTCTTCGACTACAGCGGCTACGGCCGCAGCAGCGGGCGGCCAAGCGTGCGCCGCCTGCGCGAGGATGCGCTGGCGGCCTACCGGCAATTCCTGGCAGCCACGCCGCAGGCAAAACGGCGCGTGGTGCTGGGGCATTCGCTGGGATCGGGCATCCTGCTGGAGGTGGCGCAGCGTTTCGATCCGCAGCCCGATGGCTATGTCATTGCGGCGGGCTTCAGTTCGGCGCGCCTGGCTGCGGTGCAGACCGGGCGCATACCCGCATGGGCCGCGTGGCTGCTGCCGGATCCGTGGAACAACGCTGCGCGTGCCAGCCGGCTGGAGCGGCCGCTGCTGGTGGTGCACAGCCGTGACGACGCGGTGATCGTCCCACCCCACGCGGAACGCGTGGCCCGTGCGGCCAGGCATCTGCATGCGCTGGTGATGCTGGAAGCCATGCCGCATGACGCAGCCATCCTGCCGGAACATATCGAAGCATTCTGGCCGCCGATCCTGCGCTTCGTGCGCGCGCAGGACGGCGATGCCATGCAGGCACTGTTGGCAGGAAACGACGCGAAATATGAAGGCGATCCGCCTGGAAGCACGGATCAGGCAGGCACACTGAGCGGTCGCACAGGCACGTTGGCGACAGCAAGCGGCAAGCGCAGGCAGTAGGGTCGCGGGACGGCCGGGCCCTGGCCGGACAATCTACCGCAGACTTCCGCTACCGGCAATCATCCTTGTGGGCGAGGCGCCACGGCGAGGTGCCCGAGAGACTTTTCGCCGAATTCTTGTCTATATTGGACCTCATGGCAAAAGCATCGCATTTTCGCTGTGACAGCACTGGAGGTACTGCCATGCGTTGGCTTGCAAACTTGTTCAGTCCGCCGACCCCGGAAAAGATTGCCGAAAGGGAACTGCAAGACATGAGGCTGACGCTATTCCAGGCTGAACGGCGCTTGCTCGAAGCGCAGATGCAGGTGGCCTACTACCGCGACATGGTGGCCTTCCTGGAAGACGTCGCGGCCAAGGGCGTGGAAGACGTGGTCGACAAGCGCCGCGCCACGCCGCATGCCATGCCGGAGCTGCCGGCACGCACGCCCGGCCTCACCACGGTCCCGATCGTTCCGTCCGCGGCCTGACGCAGCCGGGGCTGGCCCCGACCTGTGCGATACTCGCGCTGCCTGCCGCCCGTGCGGCGCGCAGGCGCACTGTCCACAGGAACCAGCCCCATGAGCGAACTGCTGCCCGCGATCGAAATCGAAACCGCGCCCAATCCCGCCTGCGCCGTCATCTGGATGCATGGGCTGGGCGCCGACGGCAGCGATTTCGCCCCGGTCGTGCCTGAGCTGCGCCTGCCCGCATCGCCCGGCGTGCGCTTTATCTTCCCGCACGCGCCGGCTCTCCCCGTGACCTGCAACGGTGGTTATGTCATGCCGGCCTGGTATGACATTTATTCCCTCGATGAAGCCGGCCGACGCGCCGATGAAGCCGGCATCCGTGCCTCATGCGAAGCCATTCGTGCGCTGATTGCGCGCGAAAACGCCCGTGGCATCCCCACGCACCGCATCGTGCTGGCAGGCTTCTCGCAAGGTGGCGCGATTGCCTACACCGCCGGGCTGAGCCATGCCGAGACGCTGGCCGGCATCGTCGCGCTGTCCACGTACATCCCTGCGCCGGCAGCGCTGGCGGCCGAGGCCAACGCCGCCAACGCCACCACGCCCGTGTTTGCCGCCCATGGCACGCAGGACGACGTGGTGCCGCTGCGGCTGGGCGTCGCCGCCCGCGATTTCGTGCAGGCGCGGCAGCACCCGGTGACATGGCACACCTATCCGATGGGCCATTCGGTCTGCCTGGAAGAGATCGCCGCCATCGGCGCATGGCTGACATCGTGCTTTGCGCAGGCAGCCACCGCGCAGTCCTGATCCGCTCCCTGACAAGATGATTGCCGGCCGCTGCGCCGCGCATCGCACCACCCCGCAAGCATGACCCTCGCCCCACCGCCCAGGATCGATTTCAATACCCGCAAGGCGCTGCTGTTCGCGCTGGCCGCCGAACGGCTGTCGGCCTACTACGAACACCGCCAATGGATGACCGACGCCCAGGGTGCGACGCTGGCCGGCGAATGGCTGTCGCGCTCGAAGCTGCAGCTGCCGCTGTCCGAGCGGCGCCTGTTGTCCGAACTGAGCGACCAGTTCGCGCGCCAACTGGCTGAATCGCTGTCACGCGAGGCCGGCCTGTATGCCGCGCACGAGATGATGGAAGCCCTCGATCCCAACTACCAGTCTGCGTTTGCGTACGACATGCTGGAAGAATGCGAACGGCTGCTGCATGAAAACGGCGTGACGGAATAGCGGGCCGGGCGGCGGCGGCGTTTGCAAAGATTGACAGTTGCATTGCGCGCGGGCGCGTAAACTTCGCGCTCTGATAACGCCCCTACCCGCCAATCATGGAACGCAAGCACTGCCTGGGCTGGATCGCACTGAGCATGATCGCGGCAGCCTTGCTGACGCTGCTGTGCCTGATCCTGAACGACCACGCCGAGGTCCAGGCCGTGCGGCGCGTCGAACAGATGGCGACCCGCGTGAGGCCGGCGGACCCATCCGTGCTTCCGGCAAGTGCCATGTCCCGGACAACGCCATCGCGGCAGCAACTGTCGCATGCCGCGGCCACGCAGCACTGAATCCGGCGCCCACCAGAACGCGTACCAGGACCGGCGCGCCTGCCGTTGCCAGGTGCGCCCCGGCCCGTAACTTCAGAACGACGACCAGTGGTTAAGAAGAACAACAGCACGGGCCGGAGCGCGGGCTTGAGTGTAGGCGCGGTGCCCGCCGATGACTGCAAAGAATTGATAAGAGCGCCGTAGCAGCTACGCCACTGCCGGCGCAAGGCCTGCACCGCCACAAACGCCGCGCAGCAGCGCATCATAGGCCGTCACATTGCCGGCATTGCGGATGCTCACCCCATCCAGCAACGCCTGGCACGCCTGCTCGTATTCCTCCAGCCGCGCATCGTGCTGCCGCACCGCCTCGCGCAGGGCCCTGGCCCCGTCCCGGGCGTCGAAGGACGCGTACTGGTAGCCAAAGCCGGCCAGCAGATCCGAGTTGTGGACCAGCGGATAGCGGCCATAGGCGGCATCGTAGTAGAGGTAGTTGAGCCCGTTTTCCCATTGGTGCGTGACGACGACGTCGGTGAAGCGCGCAAGAAAATACGGCGTGCTGAAGCGCGCCTCGAACGAGGCCTTGCCGGCCTGCACGATGTCCAGCCCCAGCGCAAACCGTTCAAAGGCTTCATGCCGCTTCAGGTCGATGGCATTGGTGACAAAGATGTCGCCAATGCCGGACGGATTCTGCCGATAGGCCGCTTCGCATACCAGCATCGGATAGTGGGCGGTCTTCACGACATTGATATTGGGCTCGAAGATCGCAATGCGCTTGTCCTGCGCGCCCGGCGCATAGCCGAAGCGCAGCCCGGACGGCAGTTCTCCGATCAGCTTGTCGATAAAGAATGAATCCCAGATATGCGGCACGATGCGGACCGGGCAGCGGTAGACGGTCTCGAAAAAGCTGCGGCAAGTCCGCGCATGCTGTGGGTTGGTCCAGATTTCATCAAAGCGCACGCCGTTGAAGATGCCGGTGCCGTTCTTGCCGGCGACCACCCGCTCGATCTCCATCACATAGTCGTTGCCGACCCGATAAGCGATCACGCGCGCGCCCTGGGCGCGTGCCCGCTCGACTGTCTCCGGCCCAAGCTGCGCACCCATCTCAATCAGCAGGTCGAGCTTGCCCATCGCCGCCTCCAGGCCGATCACGCTGACGCCCGCGGCTGCCATGTCCACGCCGCCCGGGCCGGCCTCACCGTCGCCGGCGTTGACCATCCACACCTCGCCCACACCGGGGCAGCGCTGGAACAGCCAGTAGAGGAAGAAGCAGTTCTGCACCGCGCCATTGGCCCAGATCGACTGCGGCTCGCGCCGGCCAAAGTAGGAAATGCCCACGCGCAAAGGTCTCGACAGCATTCAGCGTGCCTCCATGACGTCGTGCAACATCGCTTCGTAGGTCTGCAGCAATGCCGGATTGCGCGCGCTGAATGCCTGCACGGCTTCCCGCTGCCGCGCATAAAAGCTGGCGTAGTCCGGCTCCGGCAAGCAGACGGCGGCCTCAAGCGCCTGCACCGCCTCGACGAGTGAATTGCCGCGGAAATAGAAGCCGACCGACTGGCACAACTCGGCGTTGTGGACCACCGGATAACCGAGCCACGCGGCATCCAGGTACAGGTAGTTCAGCGGGTTCAGCATCTGGTGGCATACCACCACGTCGGTGTGGTGCGCGAGGAACCACGGCAACTCGAAGCGGTCTTCGAAGAAGCATTTGCGCTGGCGCACCAGGTCCAGGTGCGAGACCACGCTGATGAATTCTTCGTTGCGGCGGATGCCGCCGCTATTGGTCACCGACACCACCTCGATCGCCTCCGGCCGGCGCCGGAACAGCTGTTCCGCGGCAAACAGCGGGAAATAGCAGAACTTGATGACATCGACATTGGGCTCGAAGATCGACAGCCGCTGCGCACGCCGCCCGGGCACATGGCGGCCATCGTTGAGCAGGCCGGCGCACTGGCGTTCCAGCCAGGTCGGGCTCCACACGAACGGGACCACCGCGGCCGGGCGCCGGAACAGCGTTTCATAGAACGCCCGGTTGCCGTCTGCCACCTGCGGGATCATCCACAGCGCATCGGCGCCCTCCGGATACGCCGCCCTGCCCCCGATCGGCCGCCCGAAGATCGCGGCTTCGATCGAAGCGATATATTCCGAGCCGCAGCGGTACCAGACCACCCGGGTGCCACGTTGCTGCAACCGGTCCTGCTGCCACTGCGAGATGGCGCCGCCGAGCACGATCAGCATCCACATGCGCGGCGGAGTCGAAGAGCGCATCCAACTGACGCACCTCCACCCCGGGCGGGGCATGACGGGCAAACCTGCCCGTCGCCACGCCCGTGGTATTGACCAGCGAGACCCGCAGGCCCCGGCTGCTGCTTAGCAGTTCAGCCAGGTACAGCGCATTCAGCTTGATGCCGTTGACCCACAGTCCCTCGTCCTCCGACGCCAGACCGACGGTGATGCCGATGCGCATATCGCCTCCCGCGGCGCCATGCCTTACCACTGGTAACCAGCCCCTACGCCGACCGTCGCCTTCGACCCTGCGATGCCAATCGCCACCGACGCCTTGATGTTCTCGGTGATGCGCATCTTTGCGCCGATCGCCAGTGCGGTCTCGCCGTTGTAGTTGGCAATGCCCGCGCCCAGGAGCCCCTTCTTGCCGAGATCGACGTCAGGCAGCATCGCCAGCGCCGATGCCGCGGCGATGCCACGGGAGGCATCGCGGTTGACGCGATCCACGCGGGTGTTCACCTGGTCGAGCTGGCGCCGGTTCACGGCGTCGGTCGGCGCGGTGCCATCGGCAACATTGGTCAGCACGCGCTCATTGCCCGCGGAACCGAACGAGACCGAGTTGGGCCGGTCCGCGACCGATCCCGCGCCAATCGCCACGGAGCCGCTCTCCCGGGCCACTGCGCCGGCACCGATCGCCGTGCCGTCGGACCCGGCCGAAGCGTCCTTGCCGATCGCCGTGGCACCGCTGCCCTGCGCGCTGGCGCCCGCACCCATTGCGGTCGCGCCGTCGCCGCTGGCCGTTGCCTGCGAGCCGATGGCGATGCTGCCGTCGCTGCTCGGCCGCAGGCCGCCAACTGCCTCAATGGTCTGCAGCCGCTCGGTCAGGTCGGTCGTTACCGTGCTGACCGCGGTGACGGTGCTCTGCACGGTGCTGACGCGTGTATCGAGGCTGGTCACGCCCGAGCTTGCCGCCTGCGCGGTCGAATTGGCCGCCTGCGCGGTGCTGTCGACGGTGCTCACGCGCGTATCCAGGCTGGTTACGCCGGAGCTCGCCGCCTTTGCCGTCGAATTAGCGGCCTGGGCCGTGCTGTCGACCGAGCTCACGCGGGTGTCCAGGCTCATCACGCCAGAGCTTGCTGCCACTGCGGTGCTTTGCACGGAGCTGACCCGCGTATCGAGGCTGGTCACGCTGGAACTGGCGGCCTGCGCGGTCGAGTTGGCTGCCGTCGCCGTGCTGTCCACCGAGCTGACGCGGGTGTCGAGGCTGGTCACGCCCGAGCTGGCGGCCTGCGCCATCGAGTTGGCTACCTGAGCGGCCGAGCTCGCCGCCTGAGCCGTGCTGTCGACCGAGCTCACACGGGTATCGAGGCTGGTCACGCCCGAACTGGCGGCCTGCGCCGTCGAGTTCGCTACCTGAGCGGTCGAGCTCGCCGCCTGAGCCGTACTGTCGACCGAACTGACGCGGGTATCGAGGCTGGTCACGCCGGAGCTCGCGGCCTGCGCCGTCGAGTTCGCTACCTGAGCGGTCGAGCTCGCCGCTTGCGCGGTGCTGTCCACCGAGCTGACGCGGGTATCGAGGCTGGTCACGCCAGAGCTCGCGGCCTGTGCCGTCGAGTTGGCCGCCGTCGCCGTGCTATCCACCGAGCTGACGCGGGTGTCAAGGCTGGTCACGCCAGAGCTCGCAGCCTGTGCCGTCGAGTTCGCCGCCTGCGCGGTGCTATCCACCGAGCTGACGCGGGTATCGAGGCTGGTCACGCCGGAGCTCGCGGCCTGCGCCGTCGAGCTCGCCGCCTGCGCGGTGCTATCCACCGAGCTGACGCGCGTATCAAGGCTGTTCACGCCGGAGCTCGCGGCCTGCGCCGTCGAGTTAGCTACCTGAGCGGTCGAACTCGCCGCCTGCGCCGTACTGTCGACCGAGCTGACACGGGTATCGAGGCTGGTCACGCCGGAACTGGCGGCCTGCGCCGTCGAGTTGGCCGCCTGCGCGGTGCTGTCCACCGAGCTGACGCGGGTGTCGAGGCTGGTCACGCCGGAGCTGGCGGCTTGCGCCGTCGAGTTGGCTACCTGAGCAGTCGAGTTTGCTGCCTGTGCCGTGCTGTCCACCGAGCTGACACGGGTGTCAACGCTGGTCACGCCGGAGCTGGCGGCCTGCGCCGTCGAGTTAGCTACCTGAGCAGTCGAGTTCGCTGCCTGCGCGGTGCTATCCACCGAGCTGACGCGCGTATCGAGGCTGGTCACGCCGGAACTCGCGGCCTGGGCCGTCGAGTTGGCTGCCTGCGCGGTGCTATCCACCGAGCTGACGCGCGTATCAAGGCTGTTCACGCCGGAACTCGCGGCCTGGGCCGTCGAGTTGGCTGCCGTCGCGGTGCTGTCCACCGAGCTGACGCGGGTATCGAGGCTGGTCACGCCGGAACTCGCGGCCTGGGCCGTCGAGTTGGCTGCCGTCGCCGTGCTATCCACCGAGCTGACGCGGGTATCGAGGCTGGTCACGCCAGAGCTCGCGGCCTGCGCCGTCGAGTTGGCTGCTTGCGCCGTGCTGTCGACAGAGCTGACCCGCGTATCGAGGCTCACCACGCCCGAACTCGCGGCCTGCGCCGTCGAGTTGGCTACCTGCGCAGTCGAGTTCGCCGCCTGCGCCGTGCTGTCGACAGAGCTGACCCGCGTATCGAGGCTCACCACGCCCGAACTCGCGGCCTGCGCCGTAGAGTTGGCTACCTGCGCAGTCGAGTTCGCCACCTGAGCAGTCGAGTTCGCCGCCTGAGCCGTGCTATCGACCGAGCTCACACGGCTATCGAGACTGACCACGCCAGAACTCGCGGCTTGCGCAGTGGAGTTCGCCACCTGCGCAGTAGAGCTTGCAACCTGAGCGGTAGAGTTAGCAACCTGTGCCGTGGAGTTCGCGACCTGAGCAGTCGAATTCGCCGCCTGCGCGGTGCTGTCCACCGAGCTGACGCGCGTGTCGAGGCTGGCCACGCCCGAGCTTGCCGCAACCGCCGTGCTTTGCACACTGCTCACACGGGTATCCAGGCTGACCACCCCCGAGCTCGCAGCCTGCGCGGTGGAGTTCGCCACCTGCGCCGTAGAGCTTGCAACCTGGGCGGTAGAGTTGGCCACCTGGGCCGTGGAGTTCGCCACCTGCGCGGCAGAACTGGCCGCCTGCGCCGTGCTGTCCACCGAGCTCACCCGCGTATTGAGGCTGGCAACGCCCGAACTTGCTGCCACCGCCGTGCTCTGCACGTTGCTGACGCGTGCATCGAGGCTGACGACACCCGAACTCGCCGCCACCGCGGTGCTTTGCACGCTGCTGACACGCGTATCCAGGCTGCCAACGCCCGAGCTTGCGACCCGCGCGGTCGACATCGCAGCCTGTGCCGTGCTGTCGACCGAGCTCACCCGCGTATTGAGGCTGGCAACGCCCGAGCTCAACGCCGTGGTCGTGCTCTCCACGCTGCTGACGCGCGTATTGAGGCTGCCGACGCCGGAGCTCGCAGCCTGCGCGGTACTATCCACGCCGCTGACACGGGTATCGAGGCTCGCCACACTGGAGCTGGCAGCCTGCGCAACGGTCGACAGCTGGCTCACATTGACCGCGTCGGTTCCCGCCGTACCCGGCGCCAGGTTAGTGATCTTGGTCCCGCTCATGTTCAAGCCGGACTGGAACGTAGCGGCACCCTGAGACAGGAACGTCCCCGTGTTGGTCGTATTGCCTTTCAGGAACAATCCACTGGGCGAGTAGATCGTCGTCTGGCCCGTGCCATTATTGGCCGTGGCGCCAATCAGCATGTAGGCATTGGGACCGGTCAGGCCGCCGGCCCCATTGGCATCCTCGGAGATCACCACACCGCCATCGCCATTGGTCACGGACGATGCACAGGCTGCTTCGCCACCGCTGCCGGTAAAAGTGCTCCAAGTTCCGCCGCCTGAGGCTCGCGAGCCGTAGACCGTCTGCGTGCCGTTGCCGAGGCAATTGGCGATATAGCCCGCCAGTGCAGTTTGGCTGAAGGACAGGCCAATCACCGCCAGCGAGGCGGAAAGACCCAGGCTGCGGCCAGCGCGGCCAACCCGGCCGGTGCCTGGCGTCTTGCCTTGAAGCGTGGCGTGTTCCGATGCCACCACCAAACATCCGCGAACGCGGCTCCAGACAACACAATAAATTCTGTTCACGGTAAATCCAGAAAGTAGCTAAGCAACTGCCCTTTCCGCAGGCGAGGTGTCGCGCCGGAATCGGGTGCCTGCCACCTTCATCGCCGCACCGGCCAGCAAGTGGCAACCAGGCGATCGAGTCCGATGGCGACGCGAAGCATAGGAGCCACGGCACCGGCCATCATGTTTTCTTAACCAAGCTTTACGAAGGGGCGCTTGCCACGTTCGCGTGCGCAAGAAAAGGAAGCCTCGCGAGGCGGCTGCCCATGCGGGCATAGAGGGATATCCTCGTCAACATCCCAGATCACGCGGCCCCAGCGGCCCCGCCCCTGCCAGCCAGTCACGCAGCACGCGGGCCTGCAGCGGCTTCTGCGCAAAGCTGATGTCCGGCAACCTCGTCAGCCGCGCGGCGCGGATCACCCGCGCCTGCCAGCGGTCGTCATGCCCGCTGCAAAGCAGGACGCGGCATGGGCAGGCACGCTCGGCAAGCACGCGCAGCACCGACACCCCGCCGCCGCCGGGCATCTCGATATCGCAGATCACCAGTGGCGGCACGCTGGCACGGATCGCCGCAATCGCCGCGGCAACGCTGTGATGCACGCAGACGCTGCCGATGCCCAGGTGTCGCAGCAGGAATACGGCATGCATGGCCGCCACGTCATCATCGTCCACGACCGCGGCGGCAGGACTCCCATGACCGGCTTCCCCGGCGGCGGCTGCCATCAGCGGACTCCCGGAAATTCCAGCGTGAAGGTAGTGCCCATACCGACATTCGATTCGCACACGATGCGCCCGCGCATCTGCGCGATCACGCTCTTGACGAATGCCAGCCCAAGGCCCGTGCCCTCCGCCGACGGCTGGCCCGGCACCGAAAACCTGCGGAAGCGCTGGAACAGGAACGGCAGGTCATTCTTGTCGATACCATAGCCCTGGTCGCGGATCACGCTGACAATGCGCCTGCCGCGCGCGTGCACCCGGCAATGGACGGTCTTCCCGTCCGGGCTGAACTTGATCGCGTTGTCCAGCAGGTTGACCAGCGCCCGCGTCAGCAGCTCACGGCTCGTGCGCACCATCATCGGCGCTTCTGGCATGTCCACGTCCACTCGGATGCCTTTTGCCATGGCCGCCGCGGCAACGCTGTCGCAAGCATCCATCACGATGCCGCGCAAGTCCGCCACTTCAGCCTTGCGCTCCACCGACTGCAGCTGGATCAGCCTGACAAAATCGTCGACCATGCCCAGCGTGCGCCGGGCATAGCGCTCGATCCGGTAGAACAGTTCCGGCTCGGCCTGGTAGGCGTCCGTGGACCGCGCCATCTCAAGCAGCGCGATGATCCCCGCCTGCGGCGAACGGATGTCGTGGGACAGTTCAGAGAGCAGCGCATCCTGGCGTTGCCGGCCGGCTGACAACGCATCGACAAAGCCGTCCAGCGGCGAGGCATAGCGCCGCGCCAGGTAGAACACACCGTAGCCAGTGGCCGCCATGATCAGCACGCCGGCGGCGAGCACCAGCAGCACTCGCAGCAGCCTCTGGTTGCGGGCCGCGCGCAGGCGGCTTTCCACTTCAACCAGGCATTGGTCCCGCACCTGGATGATCGATTTCAGCCCTGGCGTGTAACGGTCGGCAAACTCCGCGGCGCCAAGATGCGATCTGCCTTTGCGTTCGATCTCGAGAATCAGGGCGCTCACCAGCATCGAGGCGTCCGCCAGGTAGTTGCGATGCAGGTCATCGAGCGCCTGCGCCAGGGCCGGACTCGCGCGCAGCCCGACCAGGCGTGCCTCGATCGCGTCGAGCAACTGGATCACGCGTCCTTGCGTCATGGCCAGGCGCTTGACATCGCCCCTCGACATCGGGCGCCCGGTCACCAGCAGCTCGGTGATCAGTGATCCCTCCCGGCCTGCATATTCCCTGAGTTCGCCCGCGTTGCGCGCCAGCACGACCGGGTCCGTGACCGCGGGGGCATGCTCGACCAGCTCTGCGGTGGCGCTGCTCAGCGCCGGCGTGAAACGCGTGGCGGCGGCGATCATCTCGGCCACGGCGGCATCGATGGCGCCCGGCTCGCGGGTGGCGCGCTCGTCAGCGATGATGCCATCCATGGCCTGGCGCCCCCGCTCCAGTTGCGTGCGCACATCGGCAGTGGCACGGGCGATCAGCGGGCAACGCTTGCATGGCAGCGCCGCGGCTTCGGCCGCGAGCCTCGCCAACAACTGGTCGGAAACCCTGCGCGCGGCGCGCAACGCCTGGATACGCACCACGGACTTCCGTTCGTCATCCTGCAGCAGCGCATTGGCCGGCCCACGTTCGGCCGAAACCGCCTCAAAGGCCTGCAGGGTCGCACGCAGCAGCCCCAGCATCTGCATGGCCGCCCCGGCATTCCGGTAGGCCATGAACTCAAGCTCTACCGAGCGGCACACCGGCACGAACACCAGCACCAGCAGCGCGGCGCCGACGATCCAGTAGGCGCGCCGCAAGCGCGACAAGTCCTTAGCGCGCTGGCGCATCCGGGCCATGAACTGCCTCAAGCCTGTATCCATAGCCATAGATCGTGGAGAGCCTGACACCGTTTTCTACCCGCATGCCCAGCTTGGCGCGCAGGTTGCTGACGTGTGCATCGAGCGTGCGCGATTCGACCAGTAATGCCCTGCCCCATATCGCGAGATACAGGCGTTCGCGCGACAGGATCTCGCCGGGGTGGTCGAAGAACTGCAGCGCCAGCGCGAACTGGGTCGCAGTGAGGCGCACCTCCTCGTCCCCGCGCCACACCTGCCCGGCGAAGCGGTCCAGGCGGAACGCGCCCAGCGTCACCACGCGCTGCGCGGCGCCGCGCGTGCGCCGCGTCAGCGATTCAATGCGGGCCAGTACCTCGGTACGCAGCGGCGGCTTGCGGATATAGTCGTCCGCCCCGGCATTGAGCGCCGTGACCACGTCGTCTTCGGCGGTTCTCTGCGTCAGCACGATGGCTGGCGTATTCCGGCAATGCCGCAGGCGCACCCAGATCAGCACTTCCAGGCCGCTGTAGGCCGGCACCTCCCAGTCGAGAACCAGCAGGTCGAATGGCTCTTTCTGCAACAGGCGGATGAACTCCATGCCGTTGCGTGCGCTGCATACCTCGTGTCCGGCAGCCGTCAGCCATGAGACGAGGAGCGTCAGTTGCACCTCGTCGTCCTCCAACACGGCAATCCTCATGCCTCTACCCAGAGTTGTTCGAGCGGTGACCCGGGGCCAATAGCGCGCCCCCTTGTCGGCAGGAGTATTGCGACATGCACGACGATTTCCTTTGAATTCTTATAGAAACTTTACAGTTGCAGGCCGGCTCGCCGGCGCCCACACGCCGGCCCTTGCGGTGCAGCATGTGGTGTCACCGGCTGTCGCCGACAACATCCAGGCGATAGCCATGGCGGTTGACCCGCGCCAGGCGCAGGCCGTTGGCGGGATGAATGCCCAGCTTGCGCCGCAGCGCGCGCACATGCCTGGCGATGGTCGCCGCCGCCACCGCGTCCGGCTCTCCCCACACCCATGTGCATAGCCACCGCGCGGAAACCACATGACCGGCGTTCTCGAGCAGACGCGCGGCCAGCGCAAACTGGGTCGCGCTCAACCGCACTTCAGCGCCGCCAGACCAGGCACGGCCATGCGTGCGATCCAGGCGGATGACACCCACGCAGATCGGCCCTGCCAACTGGCGCGTGCAACGGCGCAGCACGGCGCGCAAGCGCGCCAGGGTCTCTTCGCGGCACAGCGGGCGTCGCAGGAAGGCATCGGCACCGGCAAGCAAGGCCGCGGCGGCGGCGTCTCCACTGGCATCGCCGGCGAGGACCAGGACTGCCGCATGGCGGCATTGCCGTAGCGGCGGTGCGGCGCCATGGCCCGCGGCGCAGGCAAGATCCCAGTCCAGCATGACAGCGTCATATACGCGCCGCTGCAGCGCGCCGGCCAGGGCGCCGCATTTGGAAAAGCAACTGACCTCATGGCCGGCATGACGCAGCCATGAGGCCAGCTCGCGTTGCCGCTGCGCATCCGCATCCAGCAGCGCGACAGATTTTGGTTCGGTGGTGCCCACTGCAGCCTCCAGCGTTGCCAGGGCCGGCCCAACACAATGCCGCAGACCTACCCGTGCATTCTCCAGGTGCCGGACGCTGGCATGCCGTGGCACGACGTGCCGCGCTGGACACCAGCGTAATGGCGCCAGTCTTCCACGACGCAAGGCGTGGCAGGCAGCATGCAGACATTGTTTTGCATTCCCGCGCCTGCACGGCGCCGGGAATGGAGAGACGGATCAGGCGAGTCCGGTCAGGAAGGGGCCGGGGAGCAAGCCTGCGGCCGATTGCGGGGAAGATTCGTCGGCTGGGCTTTCACGCTTGCTTTCCAGGCGGTAGCCTTTGCTGTAGATGCCGGTCAGCTGCAAGGTGCAGGCAGCGTCGTTCAGCCCGAGCTTCTTGCGCAACTGGCTCATGTGCACGTCGAGCGCGCGCGAGTACTGGCGCTCCGGATGGCCCCAGATCGCCTGCGCGATATAGGCACGCGGCACGATCTCGCCGGTCCGGGAAAATAACAGGTGGGCAATTTCCGCCTCCATGGCGGTGAGCCGGATCTCCGCCCCGTTTACCGTGGCGCGATTGCCGGCGCAGTCGATCTGGTATTCCCCGACCCGCACGCGCCACCGGTCACGCGTGGGCGCGCACGCCAGCATGGCTGCAATCCGGTAAATCAGGTCCACCTGCCGGTGGCAGCCCACGATAAAGTCGTCCTGGCCCAGACGGGCATGCGCGGCAATAAAGGTCTCCATGTCGGTATCGAGCGCAAACAGCACCGCGGTCAGGGGATGGAAGCGGTGCAGGTGCGCCAGCGATGCCTCCAGCGACGGCCGGGCAAAGCCATTCACACAGATCACCAGCAGCTGGTACGGCGCGTCGCGCATGATGCGGACACAGTGTTCGAGGTCGCCGTGACCCTCGGCGGCGACTGCGATCCAGGCCCGGATGCGCGTGGCCAGCGTGTGCCGGCGCTCGGCATTGTGGTCGACCAATGCAACCCTCTTTAAGCCCTCGATTTCCACGGCAGTCGCTTAAAAGTATTACGTTGAAAACGACAACACAATACCCGACCGCATATTAATGAGCCGTTATCTTTATGAAAATTTACATTTCCAGGATCTCCCCTCGAATGTATTAAACGGTAATCAACATGCCCCGCCCAGAGAATTAATGCACCTTTTTAGCGCACTCACGGTTGGCATTTCTTCCTGCCGGAAAACGGCCGCTTCAAATAAGTCCGAAAACCCAAAACAATTCTACTGAATCCCCGCTGATTATCACCGCAGCCCACCACATTCGCGAAATCAGGATCGAAAATCGGAAAACCTGCGCATTAAGACGTTCATGTCTGCCGATAGATGCAGGCAAAGGGAGGCTTGTCGCCTTCCACTGCAGGCATGGCATGGCCCGGTTGGAAGACGTGTTGGCATGCGCTGCCTGCGCAGCAGGCAGCGCATGAGGAAAGTGAGCGCAGGAGACCCGCGCAGGACGACCTAGACCGCTGGCGGGGCCGGCCACACCGCGCCGGTCAGCGCGGCCAGCGCACTGTATGACGTGGCCAGGTGATAGGGCGAAGTCGACGGCATCTCCGCGCGCACCACCTCCCCCGAGCGCGCCACGCATTCATGCCAGCCTTTTTCCTGCAGGAAGCGGTTGCGGAACTGCTGCGTCCAGGCTTCCAGCGCCGCCATCGACTCCGGCGCGCCATGCACGGCAAGCGCGCGCGCGTACTCGGTCTGCGCCCAGATGCGCTGGGTATCGTCAAGCATGGAGCCATCGGCGTTCAGTGCCGCGCTGACGCCCTGCGTCGACGGCACCACGCCGTGACGCCGGGCAAAGGCAAAGGCCTGGTGCAGCGTATCGGCCAGCGGCAGGTCCCCGAACAGCGCCGGCCTGCCGGCCACCAGCGAGAACCACTCGAACTGATGGCCCGGCTCGATGCGGTTGCCGGCGCTGCCTTGCGGCAGTTCAGCAATGCAGCCGCTGGCCGGATCGACAAAGCGCTCATGCACGGCCATCGCGATCTCGCGCAGGCGCTCCGCATACCACTCGTCCCCGGTCGCATCCAGCGCGGCCAGGTAGGCCTCGGTCAGGTGCATGATGGGGTTCTGCAGCACGCCGGCGCCCTTGGGCCGGAAATGCTCGGTGAGCGCGGCCTGGTACAGGCCCGCGCCGTCGGCGAAGCGGTCCTCGACGATGTCGACGGTTTCATCGAGCACGTCGAGCGCGTCAGGGTTGCCGCGCCGCGCGTGGTAAGTGGCGCAGGCAAAGATCACGAAGGCATGGGTGTAGAGGTCGCGCGTGGCATCGAGCGGCGTGCCGGCCGGGTCGACGCTGTAGATCCACGCGCCCTCGCCATTGCCGAAGTAGGCCTGCAGCGAGCCGAAGAGCGTATCGGCATGCGCATGGTTGCCGGCCAGCGAGAACACATAGAGCTGGCGGGCGCACGCCATGGCGCGATAGCGGGCCGGCGGCAACGGCGCGGCACTGGCGCCGTCGAGTGCCTCGTAGGGTAACAGCAGGTCGGTATTCCAGCCGCTGGCGGTCCACAGCGGCAGCACGGTGGCATCGTAGTGTGCCGTCAGGGCGGCGACCCGTTGGCTGAGCTCAGGCGATATGGGCATGATCTGGCGAGGAAGTACAGGCGCGGCGGAGGCCGCAAAGGCCGTATCTTGCCATGCCGCAGCCGAAAGACAGTCATGGCATTTGCGGCTCCCAGTTGCTAGCATCAATGGCGCCCACCCGCGAATGGGAGACACCCATGTCGACTTTGCCCCTCACGCTGACTGACGATCACCGCACATTGGTGCTTCACGTCCTGGAAGATGCACCCGGCCAGTTCACCTGGCGCATCGTCATGCAAGAACGCTGCGGCGCCGCCGACGAGGATTGCACCGTCGCAGCGCCATCCACCTATGGCTCCCGTGCAGAGGCCGAGGCGGCCTGCTGGGCCGCCGGCAACGGCATACTGAACGGTCCGCGCGCCGCAGGCGAACTGCGCGCCACCTGAAGTGTCCGCGGCATCGCGCAACACTTGCACTACGTGCCACGTGTCCTAGTCTGAAAGCGTGGCAGTGGCAACGCGGGGTATGCATTACCCGCGGTTTTCCGTTCCGGCCACGCCCGGGCGACGTATGCTGCCCGGGGCGCTTCCTGCCACCTGCCTGTCATATTCCTGGCCTTAACTGACCTGGTCGCCATGCCGCCCCTAGAAACGGGCACGGTGGGCAAGGCCGCAGGAGCATGCAATGGATAAGCCGGTCGTCACGCCGCAGCGCTTCGTTGAGCTGATGAACGAGCGCCTCACCAAGCATCCCCTCTTCCGCGAGGGCATGCGCGTCTATGCCATCCCGCAGCACACCGACCATCCGCGCAGCCTGGTCTGCGTGGGGCCGCGCGGCACCGAATGCGTATGCGCCACCATTGAAAACATCGTGCGGGGTGAATGTGAAGTGTTCCCCGACATCGATCAGGACTGGCACCGCCCGCCCAAACCCGGCACCCCCGCCGAGATGCGGGCGCGCTGAGTTGCCCCGGCGTGCCCGACGCCTATGCCCAGCGGATGGCATGACCAGAACGTGACGTACCGCGGCCACCGCATCCATGTCGCGGCGCTGCGCTATGGCGGCCAGCATGACGGGTGGTGGACGCTGCGCGCGGAGATCTGGCATCACGGCAACAAGCTGGCGCTGCCCTGCCCGGCCGCGCAGACGCGCTTTGGCTGCGCCACCGACGCCACGCGCGCCGGCATTGCCTGGGGGCGCGAGGCCATCGACACGCACATCGCCGGCCAGCACGATGCCGAGGACGCGGCGCTGCAATAGCGCCGCTTTAGCCCATCAAACGTCGATCGCCGAATCCGACTTCACCTTGCGGCGCAGCTCGAACTTCTGGATCTTGCCGGTCGAGGTCTTGGGCAGCGGCCCGAAGTAGACCGCTTTGGGCACCTTGAAGCCCGCCAGCAGCGTGCGGCAATGCGCGATCAGTTCTTCCGCGCTGACGCTGGCGCCGTCCTTCAGTTCGACAAACGCGCATGGGGTCTCGCCCCACTTGGCATCGGGCTGCGCCACCACCGCGGCAGCCAGCACCGCGGGATGCCGGTAGAGCGCGTCCTCCACCTCCACGCTGGAGATATTCTCGCCGCCGGAAATAATGATGTCCTTGCTGCGGTCCTTGATCTTGATATAGCCGTCGGGCATGCACACGCCCAGGTCGCCGGTATGGAACCAGCCGCCGGCAAAGGCCTCGCGCGTGGCCTTCTCGTTCTTGAGGTAGCCCTTCATGCAGATATTGCCGCGGAACATGATCTCGCCAATGGTCTCGCCATCGGCCGGCACGGGCTGCATTGAATCGGGATCGAGCACCGCCACCTGCGACTGCAGGTGATAGCGCACGCCCTGGCGCGCCTTCCTGACCGCGCGGTCCTGCTCGGACAGCGTGCTCCAGTCATCCTGCTCGGCGCAGACGGCGGCCGGGCCGTAGACCTCGGTCAGGCCATAGACATGGGTCAGCTCGAACCCCATCGCCTCCATCTGCGCCAGCACCGCGGCCGGCGGCGGTGCGCCGGCCACCATGCCGCGCACCGGACCGCGCACGCCCTCGCGCCACGCGGCGGGCGCATTGACCAGCGCGGTATGCACGATCGGCGCAGCGCAGTAGTGCGTCACGCCCTCTTCGCGCATCAGGTCGAACACCAGCCTGGGCTCGAACTTGCGCAGGCACACGTTGACGCCCGCGCGCGCCGCCACGGTCCACGGGAAGCACCAGCCATTGCAGTGGAACATCGGCAGCGTCCACAGGTAGACCGGGTGCTTGGGCAAATCCCACTCAAGGATATTGGACACGGCATTGATGGCCGCGCCGCGGTGGTGGTAGACCACGCCCTTGGGGTCGCCGGTGGTGCCCGAGGTGTAGTTCAGCGCGATGGCTTCCCACTCGTCGGCCGGCATGTGCCACGCGTAGTCCGGGTCGCCCGAGGCGAGGAACGCTTCGTAATCGGTGTCGCCGAATGGCGCCTGTTGCGGGCCCAGCACGTCATGCACGGCAATGACCTTCAGGCCGGGGATCTCCAGCGCCATCTGGCGCGCCAGGTCGGCAAACTCGGTATCGGCCAGCAGCACACGCGCCTCGCCATGGCGCAGCATGAAGACCAGGTTGGCGGCGTCGAGGCGGATATTCAGCGCATTGAGCACGGCACCCGCCATCGGCACACCGAAATGCGCCTCCACCATGGCCGGCGTATTGGGCAGCAGCGCGGCCACGGTATCGCCCTTGCCGATGCCGGCCCGCGCCAGCGCGCTGGCCAGGCGGCGTGCGCGCGCGTAGGTGTCGCGCCAGTTCTGGCGCAGCGGGCCGTGCACGATGGCCAGGCGCTCGCCGTACACCTCGGCGGCGCGGACCAGGAAGTCGATGGGCGTAAGCGGCACGAAGTTGGCCGTGTTGCGGGCCAGGCCGCTGTCGAAATCGGTGGGCATTACTTGTGTCTCCGCGTATCTGGCGGCGTTGGCGGCGTGGCCGCGCAACAGGCCGCGTGATGCTGTCAATGCGCTGCAGGGGTGCAGCGATGTCCGGGGCGAGGTGACCATTGTCCGCGCCATCCGGCGCTGTCACTTTTTCTGGCACAAGGCTATCATCGCACACGCTGGCGCACTGTCGCCCAGACGACAAACCTGCCGCAAACCCGCGCCAGGCAAGGCTTACACGATTCTTACAGGGACCCGGCCCGACCCGCGTGTCCATGCCATGAGCGAACCCGCAGACCCGATTTCCGCCCCTGCCGTAGTCCTTGCCGGCCATGCATGGTTCGGCGCACTGGCGCCGGAACACCAGGCGCTGGCCGCGCGCGAAACGCTGCTGCAGTCCTTTGCCGCGGGCACCTTAATCGCCCGGCGCGGCGAGCCGTCGCGCCACTGGATCGGCGTGGACAGCGGCCTGATCAAGCTGGCGGTGTACACCCCCGACGGACGCGGCTGCACCTTCTCCGGCGTGCCCGCAGGTGGCTGGTGCGGCGAAGGCAGCGTGATCAAGCGCGAAGACCGCCGCTATGACGTGATCGCGATCCGCGACTCGCAGGTGCTGCTGGTGCCAGAGCCGGTGTTCAACATGCTGCTGGCGCAGAGCCTGCCGTTCGCCAGCTTTGTCGTGCGCCAACTCAACGAGCGCATGGGCCAGTTCATCGCCACCGTGCAGAACGACCGCCTGCTGGGCGCCGATGCGCGCGTGGCGCAGGCCATCGCGCAACTGTTCCACCCGGACCTGTATCCGCGCACCAGCCCCGTGCTGGAGCTGTCGCAGGAAGAGATCGGCCTGCTGACCGGGCTGTCGCGCCAGCGGGTCAACCAGGCGCTGCGCCGGCTGGCCGATGCCGGCATGGTCCACCTGTCCTACCAGAGCATCCGCGTGACCGACCTGCCCCGGCTGCGCCACTTCGGGTTGTCCGAGCTGTAACGCCGCCGCCACCGGGCGCCGTGAACGATCAAACCGACGATGTCCGCGGCCTTGCGCGGCCCGTGGAATCCTGCGACAGTTACCGGCCGCCCCCCTCCGCTCAGCTTCCGGGTTGTCTTCCGCATGCCGCTTGTCAGCCGTCACCACGTCCGCTTTGCCCGCCTGCGCTTCCCCTTTGCCGTGCACGTACAAGCCCTGCACGGCACGGCCAGCCTGCGCGACGCCAATGCGCGGCGCGAGGTGCGGCCCGGCGACCCGTTCGTGGTCCACGCCTTTGCCCACTTCGACTGCGACTTGCCCGGCACGTGGCAGCACCCCTGCGCCATCGTCCTGACCGCCGTCCCGGACAGTGAATGTCCCCGCCTGGCCGGCAAGCCCGGCGACAGGCCCTGGTCGCGCCGCTTTGCCGGCCTGGTCTTTTCCCGCCCCGATACCGACTGGAATGTCGAGCGCCTGGCCGCGCAATGGCAGGTGCCGGCACGCCAGGTGCGCGCCCGGCTCTTCGCCGAAGGCGAGGCGCTGCACCCGCTGCTGCGCGAGCAACGCGCCGCCCATGCCCTGCACGCGCTGGCCGCCGCCGGCCCGGTGTCTTCGCTGGACGCACTGGCGGCGCATGCCGGCCTGCGCTCCGGCAGCGCGCTGGCGCGCAGCTGGCAGAACTGGTTCGGCATCGATGCGGCGCGCCTGGTGGAAGATTGCCGGGCAGGCAGCCGCACCACAGTGCCTGCCCCCACCTGGCCCGGCCTTGTGCCGACAGCTGCCTGACGCAGCGGCCTCCGCGTCACACACTCCCGACAATTTGTCAATCGCCTGAACACGGGTTGGCCGCATCCCCCCTATCCCGCAGACTCGCCTCGCGGGGCGGGTCAACCACCCTGTGGGCGGGGCCTGCATGAGCCGGATATCGACCACCGCAGGACTCCACCAGAACAAAAACCATACAGGGCGAAACGGGATGAAAACAAAACAACTGTTCTTGACGGGTCTGGCGACGGCGGTCCTGTCTGCATGCGGAGGCGGCGATGGCGGTTCGACCGCGCCGACCACCACCACGGCGGCGCCTGCCGCGACCAAGATCAGCGGCACGGCCGCAGTTGGCGCCGCACTGGGCAATGCCCCCGTGCAAGCCAAGTGCGCATCGGGCAGCGGCACCGCCACCACCGCGGCGGACGGCAGCTTCACCATCAGCATCGAAGGCGCGACGCGCCCCTGCGTGCTCAGCGTCAAGGCGCCTGACGGCACCACGCTGCATTCCGTGGTCGAAGCCGGCACCGGCACCACCGCGACGGCCAACATCACGCCGCTGACCGAACTGGTCACCGCTTCGCTGGCACAGGGCAATACCGACGCCTTCTTCGAGCAGTTTGATGCAAACGCGCAAGCCAGGCTCACCTCCGACAACGTAAGCAGCGCCGTCGGCGCGGTGCGCCTGGTGCTGACGGGTGTGGTCGACCTTTCCAGCGTCGACCCGGTCAAGGACCCGCTAGTGGCCGCCAACGGCGCCAACGCCGGCAATGCACAGGACCAGTTGCTGGACCAGCTGGGCGATCGCCTGGAGGCGTCCAAGACAACGCTGGCCGAGCTTTCTTCGGCAGTCGCTTCCAATGCCGGCGCGGCGGCGGTCCAGACCGCACTGCAACCGGCAGCGGCCAGCTGCGCCGGGTTGAAGACCGGAAAGTACCATGTCGTCGAACTGGGCACGCCGAGTGGCGAAACCGGCGAAATGGACGCCGCCACGCTGCAGTTCAAGCTGGGCACTGACGTAACCGCCCTCACCGCCGACGCATCGGAGGCCTGCCGCTTCACGGTGCCCAGTGGCGCAGGCACCGACACCGTGCTGGTATCCAAGTCGGGCCTGAGCGTGGTGCTGCCTCCGGCTGGCACGGTCAACCGTCTGCCTGCCCTGCTGATTCCGGCCCAGGCACTGACCCTGGCCGACCTGGCCGGCGACTGGAATGGTTTTGGCTATGAGCGCGACGGCTCGATGCCGTTCGCAGCGACGCGCGTGAAGTTCAGCCTGGATGCCGCGGGCAAGGTGACCGCCGGCGCAGACTGCTCGGGCCTGGATTCGTGCGCGGCATGGCTGCCGGATGAGTTTCCCACCATCACGCTCAATCCCGATGGCGGCCTGAACGTCACCGACCAGGGCGGTGGTACGGAGCGGGCCTATGCGTTCAAGGGCACCGACGGGCAACTGGTCATCGTCTTCACCCACGGTGACGGATTCACGATGGCCACCAAGCGGATCGCCCGTGCGCTGCCTACCGTGGGCGCGACCAATTCGTTCTGGGACACGAACATTCTCCCGGTGGACAGCAACTCCGCTACGGCCGATGGCATCAGCACGACGACGGCCTCCACAGTCAAGTTCACCGCGGTGGATGCCCAGGCAAACACGTACACGCGCGAGCGCGACGACGGACGGGTGGACACCTGGAAGGTGAACACCCCGCTCGACGGCCTGCGCTACCGCGCCCCGACCCCCAACAACAGCGGTGGTAGCGAAACCATTGGCATGTCGATTGGCAGCACGGGCCTGAATGTGGCGATCGGCGTGAATACGGCTCGCCGCTTCTTCAGCATCTCGGTCAACCGTCCGTAACTCCGCTGCAAGTCGTAATCCGGACAGCTACGTCCGGACAACGATTCAAGCCGGTGCCGTCCTGCGGCGCCGGCTTTTTTCTTTCCCGCTCCGACCGCAAGCAAAAAAATACCCACAGCCGGGTGGTAGTGGGTAACGAAAAGTGGTGTAGGCACGTCGCGGAACTGCCCACGGCTAGAATCTTCGCATCGCCACGCCGCGCGGCAAATAATCTTTCCGGACTAGTCGCACTCACGCATCTTGTGCATGGACAAGCGCCCGGGATTCTTGTCCAATGGCTTTCGCCCGCTGCCCGCCCCTCGCCAATGTCCCGCGCCCGACTGCTGCTGATCGACGACCATACCTTGTTCCGCACCGGCCTGCGCCTGGTGCTGGCCGACAGCCCCAGCGTGGCGCATATCATCGAGGCCGGCTCGGTCATGCAGGCGGTGCAGGACCATGGCGGCGCGGCAGTCGATATCCTGCTGCTCGATATCCAGATGCCGGGACTGAACGGCATCGAAGGCGTCAAGGTGCTGCGCCGGCATTTCCCCGCCGCGCGCATCCTGATCGTGTCAGGCACATCGAGCCTGGAGATCATCCCGGCCGAGGTGCGGCGCGAAATCGCGGGCTTCCTGCCCAAGTCCGCCGATGCCCGCGAGATCGAGGAAGCGATCGCCTGTTGCCTGGCAGGCGGCACCCATTTTTCCGGCGATGCCGATGCCGGCATCCAACCGCCCCCGGCGCCCTACGCCGCCAGCGCGCTGACGCCGCGCCAGCTGGAGGTGCTGCACCAGCTCACGCTCGGCCGCTCGAACAAGGTCATTGCCTACCATATGGGCCTGTCCGAAAACACCGTGCGCGTCCATGTCGCGGCCATCCTCAATCATCTTGGGGTGGTCAGCCGCGTGGAAGCCATCCTTGAAGCCCAGCGCCGCGGCCTGGTGCAGGCGGCGCGGTGATGGCGGACCTTGCTGCATCGTCACGCATCCGGCTTCCGTGGCTGCCCCGCTACGACGAGCCGCGGCTACTGGCCGCGCAGATGACCCTGATCGACCAGAGCTTCAGCAGTGCCATGCTGGGCTGCTCGCTGGCGGCCTTTATCCTGGCGACGGGCCTGACCCTGACCGGCAACCGGCCCGGCGCCCTGCCCTGGGCGTGCGCGATGGCCCTGGCCTGCGCGATTGCGTATTTCGGCCGGCTGCGGCTGCCGGGACGGCTGTCCGAAGCCGGCGCGGGGCGCTATGCGCGCGGCATGACCGCGATGCTGACGCTGATCGGCGCGCTGTGGGGCCTGGTGGCATGGCTGTACCTGGACGTGCGCCAGCCAGCGGTGGTGATCTGCGTGTTGTCGCTGATCGCCGGCATGAGCGCGGCGGCGCTGGCCGTGTTCTCGGCCTGCCTGCCGGTGGCGATCGGTTTCTTCCTCCCGGCGATCGTGCCGGTCTGGATCGCATTCCTTGCCACCGGCGATATCGAATACCTGCCGATGTTCCTCGGCACGCCGCTGTACCTGTGCATGCTGCTGGTCTTTGCGCGCAACTACGCGCGCGTGGCGCGGCATGCGATTGCGCTGCGCTTCGAGAACGTGGAGCTGATCTCGCAGCTGCGCGAGCAGACCGCGCGCGCCGAGGCCGCACAGCATGCGGCCGAAGAAGCCAGCCGGGCCAAGTCGGTGTTCCTGGCCTCCGCCAGCCATGACCTGCGCCAGCCGCTGCATGCAATGGGACTGTTCCTGGTATCGCTCGGGCGCACCGGGCTGGATGAACGCCAGCGCCAGCTGGTGGCGCATATTGAAGCCTCGTCCGGCGCGGCGCGCGAGATGCTGAACTCGCTGCTGGATTTCTCCAAGCTGGAGGCAGGCGTGATCACGCCCCGGGCGCGCGCCTTCCGCCTGCAGCCGCTGCTGCACAAGCTGGAAAACGAGTTCGCGCCACAGGCCGACGCGCGCGGGCTGGTGTACCGCACGCGCGATACCACCGCCATGCTCTACGGCGACCCCACGCTGGTCGAGCTGGTGCTGCGCAACCTGATCGCCAATGCCATCCGCTATACCCGGCAAGGCGGCGTGCTGGTGGCCTGCCGCATGCGCCGGCTGCACGCCGTGGTCGAGGTCTGGGACACCGGCATCGGCATACCCGCCGCGCAGCACCGGGACATCTTTCGGGAATTCCACCAGCTGGGCAATCCGGAGCGCGACCAGCGCAAGGGGCTGGGCCTGGGCCTGGCCATTGTCGACGGCCTGGCACGCACCATGCGCACGCGCGTGACGCTGGGCTCACGGCCCGGGTGCGGCTCGGTGTTCCGCTTCGGCATGCCGCTGGCATGGGGCACGCCGGAAGAAGCGCCACGCCCGCCGGCGCCGCACGGCCTGGACGGGCTGCGCGTGCTGGTGATCGACGACGACGACGCCATCCGCACCGCCATGTCCGAACTGCTGGCGGCGTGGCAATGTGAGTGCCGCACGGCCGAATCCGAGGAAGAAGCGCTCGCGCTGCTGTCATCCTTCACCCCGGCGCTGATCCTGGCGGACTACCGCCTGCGCGGCCACCGCACCGGCCAGGAAGCACTGGACGCGATCCGCCAGCGGCTGGGCCGACACGTGCCGGCAATCATCATCACAGGGGATACGGCGGCAGACCGGCTGCGCACCGCGCACGCGTCCGGCACCGCGCTGCTGCACAAGCCGGTGGTACCGCAGGAATTGCAGGCAGCGATCGATACGCTGCTGCGCGACTCGCCCACGCAGGGCGAAGGCGAGCACGACCGTCAGGCGGCGGCCGTGGCAAAGTAAGCAGCACCCCCGCTCAGCCGGGGGCCGGCGGCGTCAGCCGCCCGAGTGCAGCGGGGACAGCGAATAGGCGAGCACCAGCCCCGCAACGATCGCCGGGGAACCCAGCCGGATCGCGGTGCTGCGGGTCAGCACGCCCAGATACACATACAAACACACCAGCACCATCGCAGTCACATACAGCAGGCTGTCATAGACTTGCATGGATGTCTCCCTTGCCATTGTTCTTATTGCTTTACTTCGGTGGGCTGCCGACGGGGCGTGATGCGGGGGTCTTGCGGGAATGCGTGGGGGGCGCTCCGTCGCCAGCATGCTATGGCTGTCTGTTGAAATGATAGTCACCACTTCGACGGAGCGTGGCAATCATGGAAATCCCTTTGCGGCACCGCACCAGTCATGATGCAGCGCCGCAAAGCAATGTCTTGATACAAGGAATCCGTGCGCACGCAACGGCGCGCACCGGCCGGTCTTAATCCGCGGGCAGCATCTCCGGGTTCCAGGCGATTTCCCACAGATGCCCGTCGGGATCCTGGAAATAGCCAGCGTACCCGCCCCAGAACGTGTCCTGCGCCGGCTTGACCACGCTGGCGCCTGCGGCCAGCGCCTGGGCCATCACCGCATCCACTTCCGCCTTGTCGCCGACGTTGTGCGCCAGCGAGAAATCCGTCTGCGCGCGCGGCGTCACCGGCAGTCCGGTGTCATGCGCAAGGCTGGTGCGCGGCCAGACTGCCAGCTTCAACCCGGCCTGCAAGTCGAAGAAGGCCACCGCGCCGTGCTCGAACTGCTCGCCGACGATGCCGGCGGTGGGCAGGCCCAGGCAGTCGCGATAAAAGCGCACCGCACGCTGCAGGTCATCGACACCCAGCGTGATCAGCGTAATCCGGGGTTTCATGGCGGATATCTCCTGTGTCGACCGGCAGCCTAGCGCTGCCCGAAAGCCGCATCGGCGAACAAGTCCTTCAGTTCGCGCGGCTGCGACCGCCAGTATTGCTTCGGCGCCTGCACGCTTGCGCCCAGCCGCGCGGCCGCATGCCAGGGCCAGCGCGGGTCATACAGCATGGCACGGGCCAGCGACACGGCGTCGGCTTCATGGTTGGCGATGATGGCCTCGGCCTGCTCCGGCTCCGTGATCAGACCCACCGCAATGGTCGGCAGGCCAACCTCGGCCTTCACGCGCTGTGCGTAGGGCACCTGGTAGCCGGGCCCGAGCTTGATTGCCTGCTGCGGCGACACCCCGCCGGTGGTCACGTGGATTGCCGCGCAACCGCGTGCCTTGAGGGCCTTCGACAAAGCCACCGTTCCTTCGATATCCCATCCGCCCGGCACCCAGTCGGTTGCGGAAATACGCATCCACACCGGACGCTCCGCCGGGAACACCTCACGCACCGCGTCGAACACCTCGATCGGGAACCGCATGCGGTTCTCCAGGCTGCCGCCGTATTCGTCGTCACGATGGTTGGCCAGCGGCGACAGGAACTGATGCAGCAGGTAGCCGTGCGCGGCATGGATCTCGATCCCATCCAGCCCCAGCCGTGCCGCACGCCTTGCCGCCGCGACAAAGTCATCGCGCACCTTGTCCATGCCGGCACGGTCCAGCGCGACAGGCGGGACTTCTTCCGCGCCATGCGGTACCGCAGAGGGCGCCACGGCATGCCACCCACCGGGCGCATCCGGCGCGATCTGCTGCCCGCCATCCCACGGCGCCTGGCTCGACGCCTTGCGGCCGGCGTGCCCCAGCTGGATCGCGATGGCGATCGGCGAATGCGCGCGCATCGCCTTGATCACGCGGCCAAGCGCCGCCTCGTTTTCGTCCGAGTACAGGCCCAGGTCCTGCGGTGTGATGCGCCCTTCGGGCGAGACTGCCGTGGCCTCCACGATCAGCATGCCGGCGCCGGACAGCGCGAGCGAACCGAGGTGGATCATGTGCCAGTCGCCCGCATTGCCGTCCTGCGCGGAATACTGGCACATCGGGGCAATGATGATGCGGTTGGCGAGGGTGAGATCGCCGATGGCGAGCGGTTCGAACAGAAGGCTCATGCGTGCTGCTCCTTGCTGGGATCGGACAGGAAGTATCGATTCTAGGCCGGCGCCGGAATTGCTGCCGGCCCGGCCACGCCGCTACGCCGCCGCCAACGGATCGCGCGCTGCCAGCCGCAGCCAGCTTGCGATCGCGGCCAGCCCGGCGAAGCCCGCGCCCAGCGCCAGGGCCAACCCCGGCCCGTGGTCGCCGGCGATGCCAAAGCACAGCGCCACCAGCGCCGCACCGGTGGCCTGCCCCAGCAGCCGCGCCGTGGCCACCACGCCGCTGGCGCCGCCGCTGCGCTCGCGCGGGGCGCTCGTCATCAACGCCTTGAGGTTGGGGGACTGGAAGAAGCCGAAACCCGCGCCGCAGATGCACATGCGGATGCCGATATCGAGCGCGCTGGGGTCGGCCGGCAGCATGGCCAGCGACAGCATGCCGACGCTGAGCACCGCCAGCCCTACGCCGCCGAGCACGGCCGGCGGATAGCGGTCAGACAGGCGCCCGGCAAGCGGACCGATCAGCGCCACCACGACGGACCACGGGGTCAGCAGGAAGCCGGTCTCGACCTGCCCGCGCCCGAGCACGTGCTGGAAGTAAAACGGCAGCGAGACGAAGGCCAGGCCCTGCGCGGCGAACGAGCACACCGCGGTCAGCGTCGACAGCGCGAACATGGGCCGCCGGAACAGGTCCACCGGCAGCATCGGTGCCGGATGGCCGCGCTCGCGCCACAGCAGCAGGCCGAACGTCACCACGAAGATGCCCGCCGCGGCCAGCGACAGATGCAGCGGCGCGCGCTGTGCGCCCTCGCCCAGCGCGAGGACCAGCGCGGCAAAGGCAACCACGCTGAGCCCCGCCGCGACGCGGTCGAAGCCGTGCGTGCTGCGCGGCGTCTGCGGCAGCGAGCCGCGTCCGATCGCCAGCGCCAGCAGGCCGATCGGCAGGTTGACGGCGAACAGCCACGGCCACGTGCCGAACGAGAGGATCACCGAGGCCACGGTGGGGCCCACCGCGAACGACACGCCCACCACCAGCGCATTGAGCCCCAGCCCGCGCCCGAGCCGGTGCGTGGGGAAGATCGCGCTGATCAGCGCCGTGTTGACGCTCATGATGGCCGCCGCGCCGATGCCCTGCAGCACCCGCGCCGCCGCCAGTGTCGGCAGCGACCATGCCAGCGCGCACACCACGGAGGCGGCGGTGAACAGCACCACGCCGCCAAGGTAGATGCGCCGGTGGCCCACCACGCCGCCCAGCGCCGCGAACGGCAACAGCGTCGACACCATCGCCAGCTGGTAGGCATTGATTACCCACACCGAGGCCGCGGGCGTGGCGCGCAGGTCTGCCGCGATCGACGGCAGCGCCGTATTGGCGATCGCGGTATCCAGGGTGGCAAGGGCAACGGCGATGAGGATGGCTGCCATGCCGCGGCGCTCGCGCGAAGTCATGGCGGCGTCCGCGGTGGAGGCGGGCTGGAGGGGGGCTGTGCTGGACACTGTCTTTACCGGTTGCCGCCATGCCGGGATCAGTGGGTGCAGGGGCTGCACGCTGGCATGGCGATCATCAGGCAAGACGATACGGGAAAACCCTTCAACGTGCTGAAGACGCGTTCATATGTATGTACATTGTCGCCCCCCTGCCCGGCCAATGACACTGAGCACTGGCCGGTGCCACGCTCCCCGGGGTTACTGCACCGACAGCCCGCCATCCACGCCGATGCTCTGCCCGTTGATAAAGCGCCCGGACGGTGCCGCCAGCAGGACGGCAAGCCCCGCGACATCACTGGCCTCGCCGATGCGCCGCATCGGCACGCCGGCAGCCAGCCGCGCCTCGCGCTCCGGATCGCCCCACAGCGCCTCGCGCGAGAACTCCGTGCGCACCGGGCCGGGATTGATCGCGTTGACGTTGATGCCGGACGGCCCCAGCTCCAGCGCCAGGCTGCGTACCGCCTGGTCGATGGCGGCCTTTGTCACGCTGTACATCCCCAGGAAGGCAGAGCCACGCTTGGCGGCAATGCTCGACATGAAGATGATGGATCCGTCACGGCGATCGATCATCTGCGGCGCCAGGGCGTTCACCAGCACCAGGTTGCCGCGCACATTGCCCGCCATGGCAGCATCGAACACCTCGGGTCCCTGGCTCAGCATCGACCCGGGCTGGCCGCTCGCGGCGGCATTGAGCACCAGTGCATCGACGCGCCCGTACGCGGCCAGCGCCTGCTCCGCGAAGGCGCGCACGCTGTCAACGTCGGCGATATCGCAGGCGATGCCGGTGGCGCGGATGCCCTCGGCCTCCAGCTGACTGGCGGCATTGCGCGCCGCGCCTGCATCGCGCCCGGACACCACCACGGCGGCGCCGGCCGCGCCAAGCGCGCGCGCCATTTCCAGGCCCATGCCGCGCGTGGAGCCGGTAATGACGGCAACGCGGCCGCCAAGGTCGAATAGATTCTGCATGACTGATCACTCCTGTGAGGATTGGGAGCCGGCGCCTGGACAGCACATCGGCACAAATGCGGCGAAAGGGAGACTGCACATAGATGATGCTTGTCATCTATTGAATAAAGTATGGCCATCATCTAAACTCCGGTCAAGGTAGAAATCTCGAAGAGGTCTTCAGATGGCACGCGCATCACGCGAACAAACCGACAAGAACCGCGAGGCGATCGAACAGGCGTCGTCGCGCCTGTTCCGCGAACGCGGCCTGAATGGCGTCAGCGTGGCCGAGTTGATGGCCGACGCGGGCCTGACCCATGGTGGCTTCTATGGCCACTTCGCCTCCAAGGACGCGCTGGCCGCGCAGGCCTGCAAGCGCGCGTTTGAAGAATCGAACGCCCGCTGGGAACGCCGCCTGGCCCGCGCCGACGGCGACCGCAAGGCCATGCTGGCCAACCTGGTGGAGCCGTACCTGACCGCCGCGCATTGCGCCAACCCGGGCATGGGCTGTGCCGCGTCGGCGCTGGCCGTGGACGTGGCCCGTGAGCCCGCCGGCAAGCCCGTGCGCCACGCCTACGTGGAAGGCTTGCGCGGGATGGTGGACAACATGGCGCAGACCGTTGAATCCGATGACCCGCAGGTGCGCCACGACGAAGCGCTGGTGCGCATGGCGCTGCTGGTCGGCTCCCTCACGCTGGCGCGTGCCACCGACGGCGATCCGCTCTCCGACGAGATGCTGAACGCCGTGCGGAGCCAATTGCTGAGCAGCACCGCCTAAACCCCGTTTTCCCCCAGCCTGAAACACCCCGCCGCCAGACGCGGCGGGGATGGCTTCGCCGTGCCCTTTGCCAACGCCTCCCAGACCCTGACAACGAGACCCCCATGTTCGCGCAAGCCCTTTCCAGCCGGCTCGACCGGCGCGGCATCCACTACGCGTGGCTGGTCGCCGCCCTGACCTTCCTGGTGATGCTCACCACCTCGGCCGCGCTTGGCCTGCCCGGTGCCTTCCTAAAGCCGCTGACCACGGAGATGGGCTGGAACACCGACCAGATCTCATCGATCCTGGCCTTCCGCTTTGCGCTGTTCGGACTGATGGCGCCGTTCTCGGCGCTGCTGATGGATCGCTTCGGGGTGCGCAACGTGGTCTGCGCCGCGCTGGCGCTAATTGCCGGCGGCATGGCGCTGGCCACCGTGTCGACCGAGTTGTGGCAGCTCTTTGTCGCCTGGGGCGTGATGCTGGGCGTTGGCTCCGGGCTGACTGCGCTGGTACTGGCGGCCGTGGTCGCCAACCGCTGGTTCAGCGCGCGGCGCGGGCTGGTGATCGGCATCCTGACGGCCAGCGCGGCGACGGGGCAACTGGCCTTCCTGCCGGTGGCCGCCTGGCTGATCGAGCATATGGGCTGGCGCGTGGCCGTGCTGCCGGTACTGGCTGCCTGCGCGGCGCTGGCGCTGCTGGTATTCGGGCTGATGCGCAACCGCCCCGCCGATGTCGGCCTGGCGGCGTTCGGCGAAGTCCCGGCCCATCCAGCCACGCCGCCCGCCGCACAACCCGTCACGCCGTTCACGCTGCGCGGGCCGTTCCTGGTGCTGCGCGATGCCGCCCGTACCCAGACCTTCTGGGTACTGGCCGGCACCTTCTTCATCTGCGGCCTGAGCACCAACGGGCTGATCCAGACCCATTTCATCGCGCTGTGCGGCGACTTCGGCATGGGCCCGGTGCCGGCCGCCTCGGCGCTGGCGATGATGGGTGCGTTCGATTTCGTCGGCACCATCCTGTCGGGCTGGCTGTCGGACCGCTACGACAGCCGCAAGCTGCTGTTCTGGTACTACGCGCTGCGTGGCCTGTCGTTGTTCTGGCTGCCGCATTCGACCTTCACGCTGTACGGCCTGTCGATCTTTGCGATGTTCTATGGCCTGGACTGGATCGCCACGGTGCCGCCCACGGTCAAGCTGGCGGCAACCGCTTTCGGGCGCGAGCGCGCACCGATGGTGTTCGGCTGGATTTTCGCGGCCCACCAGATCGGCGCGGCCGTGGCGGCGTTCGGCGCGGGGATGAGCCGTACGCTGCTGCTGACCTATACGCCGGCGCTGTATGCGGCCGGTGCGGCCTGTATGGTCGCGGCGTTGCTGGCGCTGATGGTCAGCCGGACACGCGCGGCGGCGGCAACCGAGGCAGCGCGGGCGTAGCCTGCGCTGCCTCGGTGCCAGCCTCAACCTCCCTTCGCGTAAGCCACGAACGAATACAGGCTCGGCGGCCGCTGGTCGCGCGACACGACATTGATGCGCAGCGCCGAGGCCACTACCGGGCCGGGCAGCGACAGGAAGCGGTTTTGCCCGATGTCGGTGCCGCTGGCGACCACCTGCCACTGCCCGTTGACATTGGCGTCCACGGTGAAGCTGCTGGTCCAAGCGGAAAAGCGCGGGTTCCGGCCCCTTCAGCCTTTGCCCTTGCCCCTGGTCGCGGCGGCTTTCCCCTGCGAGCGCCCTGCGGTCCGTTTTGGCACCGCTTCCGGCTTCGCCGCCTGGGCCGACTTCATGAAGTTGCTTTCGCTGGTGGTCACGCCCACGATCCGGGCGAGCTGCCGGCTTACGCTGATGTAGGCGTGGCCCATGCGGGCATCGAAATACAGCGCGTCGCCCCGCGCCAGGTGCAGCTTCTCGCCGTTGTCGAAGTGTATTTCGATCTCGCCGCTGAGCACATAGACAAACTCCTCGCCGGGATGGCGCGAGAAGTCAGCGGGGCCCTCGATGCGGCGCGCATGCACGGTGCCGACCACCGGGCTCATCTGCTTGCCGACGGCCTCTGCGCCAAGAAATTCATAGGTCAGCGACGATCCCCGGTAGATCACGCCCGCGCCGGCCCGGGTCACGACCGGCCCCTGGAACGGTGACGTCTTCGTGCCGGCACCCGCGAACATCGAGCCCATGTCCATCTGCAGCGCCTGGCCCAGCGCAGCAAAATTCTCGTAGCCCAGCGCCAGTTGCCCGCGCTCCGCACGCGAGATGGTGGTGATCGAGACGCCCGACAGTTCGGCGAGGTGCGCCAGCGTCCAGCCGAAGGCCTTGCGCGCCGAGCGCAGGCGCTTGCCAAAGGTTTCGCGGTCGAGCGTGCGCGACTCGTCGTCATCGGTCCCGATGCCGCTGCCGCGCCCCTGGGCGGTGTGTGGTTTCAAGCCTGCGTCCTTTTTTCCGTTGGACGGAATGCTAACAGAGCAGACCGCGCCAAGGCTCATCCCTGGCGCCCACCTTAGCGCAAGATTTGCGTATCCGCAATTTGCATATACGCAAATTCTTGCCTACACTCACTCCCATTCCGAATGCACGAGCGCCCCGCAGGCGCTCTCCTGCCACCTGATCCATGCGCCCGACTCACGCTGCCTCACCGATTCCAGCCGACTATCTCATCATCGGAGGCGGCATTGCCGGTGCTTCCGTCGCGTACTGGCTCGCGCCCCATGGCCGCGTCATCCTGCTCGAACGCGAAGCCCAGCCTGGCTACCACTCGACCGGCCGCTCGGCGGCGTTGTTCATGGAAAGCTACGGCACCACGCAGGTCCGCGCGCTGACGATGGCAAGCCGCGCTTTCCTGCAGGATCCGCCGCCGGGTTTTGCCTCGCACCCGCTGCTCACGCCGCGCGGCGCGCTGATGGTCGCCGGCCCCGGGCAACAGCATTTGCTTGACGCGCACTGGGAAGTGGTGCGCGCCGTCGATCCCGACGCCCGCCTGCTGAGTGCCGCGCAAGCGTGCGAGCGCGTACCGGCGCTGCGCGCGGAGCAACTGGCCGGCGGCGTTTATGAGCCCGGCGCCGCAGACATGGATGTGGACGCGATCCACCAGGGCTACCTGCGCGGCATGCGCCAGGCCGGCGGCAAGCTGGTGTGCGATGCCGAAGTCACGGCCATGGCACGCGTGCGGGACCACTGGCACGTGGAGGCTGGCGGGGCGGTATATGCGGCACCGGTGGTACTCAACGCCGCCGGCGCCTGGGCCGACGTCATCGCGCGGCTGGCCGGCGTGCAGCCGCTGGGGATTGAACCGCGCCGCCGCTCTGCCTTCGTCTTCGCGCCGCCCGTGGAGATGGACACCAGCGGCTGGCCCATGGTCTTCGGCGCCGACGAGGACTGGTACATCAAGCCCGATGCCGGCATGTTGCTGGGCTCTCCGGCCAATGCCGACCCGGTCGAGCCACAGGACGTCCAGCCCGAGGAAATCGATATCGCGCTCGCCATCGACCGCATCGAGACCGCGACCTCGCTCAGGATCCGCCGTCCTGCGCGCACCTGGGCCGGGCTGCGCTCCTTCGTCGCCGACGGCGACCTGGTGGGCGGGTTCGACGACGCCGTGCCGGGCTTCTTCTGGGTGGCGGGCCAGGGCGGCTACGGCATCCAGACCTCGGCGGCCATGGGCGAGACCTGTGCCGCGCTGGCGCGCGGCCTGCCGGTGCCGGCGCCTCCCGCGTCGTTCGGCCTGAGCGCCGAGATGCTTGGGCCGGCGCGCCTGCGCCGCCTGGCCGCTTCGGCCTGAATCGCGCCTTCCCCCAAACCGCTAGTCCCCAACTGACCAGGAGCCAACCATCGTGCGTGTCTTCAGTGCCTCCCTCGCTACCGAAACCAACACCTTTGCGCCGATGCCCACCGGCCTGTCGTCCTTCAGGGATCGCGGCTACTTCGCGGCCGGCCAGCATCCTGACCAGATGACGTTTTTCTCGGGCCCGCTGTGGGCAGCACGGATACGCGGCAAGGAGCGCGGCTGGCAGCTGTGCGAAGGCATGGTGGCCGGCGCGCAGCCCAGCGGCACCACCACCCGCCATGCCTACGAAACCCTGCGCGAGGAACTGTTGGCCGACCTGCGCGCGGCGCTGCCGGTGGACATGGTGCTGCTCGGCCTGCACGGCGCGATGGTGGCCGATGGCTATGACGACTGCGAGGGCGACCTGCTGCAGCGTGTGCGCGCCATCGTCGGCCCCGAGGTGGTGATCGGCGCGGAGCTGGACCCGCACTGCCACCTGACGCCCGAGATGACGGCCTACGCCGACGTGCTGGTCGCCTTCAAGGAATACCCGCATACCGACGTGCTGGAACGCGCGCTGGAACTGGTCGACCTGTGCGCGGCCACGGTGGAAGGCAAGGTTCGCCCGGTGGCGGCAGTGGTCGATTGCAGGATGATCGTCACGGTCCACACCTCGCGCGAGCCGGCGCGCGGCTTCATCGAGCGCATCCAGTCGCTGGAAGGGCGCGACGGCGTGCTGTCGATCTCGGTGGCGCATGGATTTTCATGGGGCGATGTGCCGGGGATGGGCACCAAGGTGCTGGTCTACGCCGATGGCGACCAGGCCAGGGCCGATGCGCTGGCACGGCAACTGGCCGACGAACTGATCGCCATGCGCGATGGGCTCACGGTGCGCTACCCGGACATCGACACCTCGCTCGACGAGGCGCTGGCCTTCGACGGCGGGCCAGTGGTGCTGGCCGACGGCGCCGACAATCCCGGCGGCGGCGCAGCGAGCGACTCCACCTTTCTCCTGCGCCGCATGATCGAGCGCGGCATCGGCAATGCGGCGGTCGGCCCGGTGTGGGACCCGATCGCGGTGCGCATCGCCTTCGATGCCGGCGTGGGCGCACGCCTGTCGATGCGCATCGGCGGCAAGATCAGTCCGCTATCCGGCGACCCGCTGGACCTGGACTGCACGGTCAAGGCTCTGCTGCCCGACATGGTGATGACCGGGCTGTCCGACGCGCCGGTGCCGATGGGCGACTGCGCGCTGGTGGAAGCCAACGGCATCGACATCGTGCTGATCACGCTGCGCAACCAGGCCATGGGCACGGACATGTTCACCCAGCTGGGCTGTGACCTGGCGCGCAAGCAGATCATCGTGGTCAAGTCCTCGCAGCACTTCTACGCCGCCTTCTCGAAAGTGGCAAGGCACGTGATCTACGCAGGCGCCCCGGGTGCCGTCACGCTTGACCTCACGACCCTGCCCTATCGCAAGATCCAACGGCCCAAGTGGCCTCTGGACAGCGCCGCAGGCTGAGCGCCGGCCGCCTGGCTGCGATCACAACAACAACGAAAACGGAGACTGCAGTTGACATCCTCCCCTCCCTAAAGGGAGGAGATTCCCTCTACAGGCGATCGATGTCCCGATCGGGCAAGGATATTTAGCGCAGCGTTCACATCGCGATCATGAACAGCACCGCATTCACTGCATACCCACTG
>NZ_JBSVZB010000018.1:0-183974 GCF_054072015.1 Cupriavidus sp. CP313
CGCTGCGGTCAGCGCTGCAAACTTCGCTGCGCCAACCTCCCGGTCGACCCCGCAACCCTTGCTGCGTCTGCTTTGCAGCGCTGCGTTGTGTGTTGCGAGGGGGCGAATAGTAGGCCGGATTCGCGCACCTTGCAACAACTTTGTCACAACGATCCGCTAGGGGTTCCGGGGATTATGTCGTAAGCCATTGAGTGGCAAAGGAAATCCCGGAAAAGACGAGTGCGGGAGAAACTTAATACCCCCGCACTGCTCTCGGGTATTCCCTGATTCAGGCCTTAGCGATGCTGGAAATTCGGGCTGCGTTTCTCGACGAAAGCGGCCATGCCTTCCTTCTGGTCTTCGCTGGCGAAGGTGGCATGGAACAGCCGGCGCTCGAAGTGCACGCCTTCGGCCAGCGTGGTCTCGTAGGCGGCGTTGACCGACTCCTTGATCATCATGACCACCGGCAGCGAGAACCCGGCGATGGTCTCAGCGGCCGCCAGCACTTCGTCCAGCAGCTTGTCGGCCGGCACCACGCGCGACACCAGGCCCGAGCGCTCGGCTTCGGCGGCGTCCATCATGCGCGAGGTCAGGCACAAGTCCATGGCCTTGGCCTTGGACACCGCGCGCGGCAGGCGCTGGGTGCCGCCGGCGCCGGGCATGGTGCCCAGCTTCACCTCGGGCTGGCCGAACTTGGCCGAATCTGCCGCGATGATGATGTCGCACATCATCGCCAGCTCGCAGCCGCCGCCCAGCGCATAGCCGGCCACGCCCGCAATCACCGGCTTGCGGATCTTGCGGATGGTTTCCCAGTTACGGGTGATGTAATCGCCCTTGTACACATCCATGAAGGAATACTTGGCCATCATGCCGATATCGGCGCCGGCGGCGAAGGCACGTTCGCTGCCGGTAATGACGATGGCGCCGATGCCCTCATCCTGGTCGAAGGCGGTCAGCGCGGCGCCCAGTTCGTCCATCAGCGCGTCATTGAGCGCGTTCAGGGCCTTCGGGCGGTTCAGCGTGACCAGGCCAACACGGCCACGGGTCTCGACCAGGATGTTTTCGTACGGCATGTCTTCTCCTATGTATTTGCAGGCGGATGGCACCGTCGCCACCGGCTGCGGGCTATTCTGCCACCTGTTGCGGCGTGGCGGCGCAGGCGCCGCCTAGAGCATATGTGCCAGGAATTCGCGGGTGCGCGCGTGAGCTGGTGCACCGAACACTTCCACAGGCGGCCCTTCCTCCAGGATCCTGCCCTCATCCATGAACACGACGTGGTTTGCCACTTCCCGCGCAAACCCCATCTCATGCGTCACGACAAGCATGGTCATATGTTCTTCGGCCAGTTGCCGCATGGTGCGCAGCACCTCCCCGGTCAGCTCCGGGTCCAGCGCGGAGGTCGGCTCGTCGAACAGCATGATGTCGGGCTCCATCGCCAGCGCCCGCGCAATCGCCACCCGCTGTTTCTGGCCGCCGGACAGGCGTGCCGGGTAGCTGTCCCGCTTGGCCAGCAGGCCGACCTTGCGCAACAGCTCCTCGGCCTTGGGCACCACCGCATCGCGCGCCAGTCCCTTGACGGTCATGGGGGCTTCGATGATGTTCTGCAGCACCGTCATGTGCGGAAACAGGTTGAACGACTGGAACACCATGCCCATCTTCCGGCAGATGCGGCGCACTTCCGCGTCCGCCACATATCTGGCTGCGCCGTCAGGGCCGGCGGCCGCCAGCGCCTCGCCTTCGATCTCAATGGTGCCGCGGTCGATCACTTCGAGATGATTCAGGCAGCGCAGCAAGGTACTCTTGCCCGAGCCCGAGGGCCCGATCACCGCGGTGACATCCCCCTTGTGCAAGGTCAGGGAGACACCGCGCAAGACCTCCAGTGGCCCGAACGATTTGAAGAGATCCCGCGCCGCGATCATGATGCCGGGCGCATGGTGGGAATGGGCGCCGGTCGGGCTAGTCATCATGTTTGGCATAGCGTTTTTCGAGATTCTGGAAGAACCAGGTCAGAATCAGCGTCATCACCAGATAGAAGAGCGCGGCGACCAGGAAAGGCGTGGTGGTGAAATCACGCTGCACGATGCCACGCGCGGTGCGAAGAATATCGTTGAGGGCCAGCACGTAGATCAGGGACGTGTCCTTGATCAGCGTAATGGTTTCATTGCTGACCGGCGGCAACACCCGGCTGACCATCTGCGGCAACACGACCCGCCGCATGGTCTGGAAATAGGTCATGCCCAGCGCCTTGCTGGCTTCATACTGGCCGCGATCGACCGACTTGATTCCGGCGCGGAAGATTTCCGCGAAATAGGCCGCGTAGTTCAGGGCGAAGGCCACCACCGCGGCGGGAAAGTCAGGCAGGCGCACGCCGATGACCGGCACGAACGGCAGCGCGAAATAGATAAACAGCATCTGCAGCATCAGCGGCGTGCCGCGCATCAGCCAGATGTAGCCATTGACCAGGCCGCTCAGCCACGGCCATGACGAGATGCGGGCCAGCGCCAGCGCAAGCCCCAGCGGCACCGACAGGGCAAGCGTGATGGCGAATAGTGTTAGCGTGACTTGCGCACCCTGCGCCAATGGCGCCAGAAGAGATAAGACGTAGTCCATGCTCGCGCGAAACAGAAGGAGGTGGGATCCCAGGCGCCGGGCCGGCGCGTGAGTCCGGATGTGGCGCGGCGCCCTGCCGGAACGGCGCAGGGCGTCACGCAGCGTCTGGATTACTTGGTGATGTCAGTGCCGAACCACTGGGTGGCAATGCGGGCTGCCGTGCCATCCTGCTTCATGGAAGCCAGGGTCTTGTCGAGCTTGCCGAGCAGCTCGGCGTCATCCTTGCGCACGCCGACGCCATATTCTTCCGTGCCGAAGTTTTCCTCCAGCACCTTGTATTCGCCGGCACGCTTGCTGATGAGGTAGCGGCCCACCACTTCATCCACCACAATTGCGTCGAGGCGGCCGGTCGACAGGTCCATCAGGGCCGTCACGTTATCGCCGAAGGTCTTGAGTTCCTTCAGGCTGGCGGCGACCTGGCTTTCCTTCTTGATCGCGTCCACCGCGCTGCTGCCGTCCTGCGCGCCGACAATGCGGCCGGCCAGGTCGGCCTTGGCCTTCACCGGCGAGTTGGCACCGACGATGACGATCTGGTGGTTCGTCATATAGGGCGCGGTGAAGCTGATGTTCTTCTTGCGCTCTTCGGTGATGGTCAGCCCGTTCCACAGCACATCGACGCGCTTGCCGTTGAGTTCCGCCTCCTTGGCGCTCCAGTCGATCGGCTTGAATTCGACCGTCATGCCGAGACGGCGGCTGGCCTCCTTGGCCATATCGATATCGAAGCCGACCAGCTCGTTGTTGTTATCGCGAAAACCCATGGGCGGGAAATTGTCGTCCAGGCCGACAATGATCTTGGTGGCCGTGTCGGCGCCGGCAGCAGGGGCCGCCTCTTTCTTGCCGCACGCCGCAAACAGCGCCACGGACGAAATCAGGAGTAATGCAGCGATCTTCTTCATAGGATTTCCAATGCGAATAGGCGAGCATGCCGGGATCCGCACACAGATGTCGGCCGGCAGGTTTCAGATTGTTGTTGGCAGCGCGATTATAGAGCGACGCCCGCGCCCGGCATTGCGGACCGTGCCGGCATTGGAAGCCACGTGCCAACCCGCAGCCAAAAATTAGTGCTAACATTTGCCGACCGACTGGTCGGTTTATTTAAGAGGCGCCGTCGACAACAGCCGCCCGCGCCGACCGCGACAAAATATCCGGCAGGAGACAACCCAATGCCCCCGATATCCACCTCCGCTGGCCAGCCGGTCAGCATCGATGCCGGCCCGGTCTTGCTGCAATGGCAGGGCCCGGTGGCCGTGATCACCCTGAACCGCCCCGACAAGCTCAACAGCTTCACCCGCGCGATGCACCAGGCGCTGCAGCAGGCGCTCGACCATGTCGAGGCCGGCGGCGCGCGTGCCCTGCTGCTGACCGGGGCGGGCCGCGGCTTCTGCGCCGGCCAGGACCTGGCCGACCTGGATTTCACGCCCGGGCACATGACCGACCTGGGCGAGCTGATCGATACCTGGTTCAACCCGCTGATCCGCCGGCTGCAGGCCCTGCCGCTGCCGGTGGTGGCGGCGGTCAACGGCACCGCGGCCGGCGCCGGGGCCAACCTGGCGCTGGGCTGCGACATGGTGCTGGCGGCGCGCTCGGCCAGCTTTATCCAGGCTTTCGTCAAGATCGGGCTGGTGCCGGATTCGGGCGGCACCTGGCTGCTGCCGCAGCGCATCGGCATGGCGCGCGCGCTAGGCCTGGCCATGACCGGCGAGCGGCTGACCGCCGAAGAGGCCGAGAAATGGGGCCTGGTCTGGGAGACCATGGACGACCCGCTGCTGCCGGAACAGGCGCTGGCGCTGGCCACGCACCTGGCCGGGCAGCCGACCCGTGCGCTGGCCGCGATCAAGCGCGCCATGTATGCCAGCGCCACCGCCACGCTGGACGCCCAACTGGACCTGGAACGCGACCTGCAGCGCGAGCTCGGCCAGTCCGCCGACTATGCGGAGGGCGTCAACGCCTTCCTCGAAAAACGCGCACCGCACTTCACCGGCAAGTAAGCCGCGCGGGCCTGCCCCGCACCTATATATAGGAGACCAGCTTGAAACAGGACCCCCAGGCCCTCGCCGAAGCGGCCGCCGCCGCCATGTACGAAGCCGACACCTGCAGCCGCTGGCTGGGCATCACGGTCGAGGCCGTGCGGCCCGGCTATGCCCGGCTGACCATGCCGGTGCGCAAGGAATTCCTCAACGGCCACGGCATCTGCCACGGCGGCCTGATGTTCACGCTTGCCGATTCGACCTTCGCTTTTGCCTGCAACAGCCATAACATCAACACCGTGGCGGCAGGCTGCAGCATCGAATTCCTCAAGCCCGTGCACGGCGGCGACGTGCTGACCGCCGAGGCCAACGAGCAGGTCCTGTCCGGCCGGCACGGCATCTACGATATCCGCGTGACCAACGCCGCGGGCCAGGTGGTGGCGATGTTCCGCGGCAAGTCGGCGCAGATCAAGGGACACGTGGTGCCGCCGCCTGAAGGGACAGAAGGCACCTGAGCAAATCCGGCAAGATACTTAAGACAAACGCCCCCGTGCAGGAGACGACATGAGCACGCGCCTGACCGATCTGCCCCTGGATGCGATCGAGACCGCCAGCCGCGCCGAGCTGCAGGCCTTGCAGCTGGAACGGCTGAGATGGTCGCTCAACCACGCCTTCGCCAATTCGCCGGTGTACCGCCGCAAGTTCGACGAAGCCGGGGTCCACCCCGACCAGCTGCATTCGCTGGCCGACCTGGCGCGCTTCCCGTTCACCAGCAAGCAGGACCTGCGCGACAACTACCCGTTCGGCATGTTCGCCGTGCCGCAGGACCGCGTGGCGCGCATCCACGCCTCGTCCGGCACCACCGGCAAGCCCACCGTGGTCGGCTACACGCTCCAGGACATCGACAACTGGGCCACGGTGATGGCGCGCTCGATCCGCGCCTCGGGCGCGCGGCGCGGCGACAAGGTGCACATCAGCTACGGCTACGGCCTCTTCACCGGCGGCCTGGGCGCGCACTACGGCGTGGAAAAGGCCGGCCTGACCGCGATCCCCTTCGGTGGCGGGCAGACCGAGCGCCAGGTGCAGCTGATCCAGGACTTCAAGCCCGAGGTCATCATGGTGACCCCCAGCTATATGCTGGCGATCGCCGACGAGTTCGAGCGCCAGGGCATCGACCCGGCCAGCAGCTCGCTGCGCGTTGGCATCTTCGGCGCGGAGCCGTGGACGCCGGAAATGCGGCTGGCGATCGAGAAGCGCATGGGCATCTCGGCAGTCGATATCTATGGCCTGTCAGAGGTGATGGGCCCGGGCGTAGCCAATGAGTGCGCCGAGACCAAGGACGGCCCGACCATCTGGGAAGACCATTTCTACCCCGAGATCATCGATCCCGACACCGGCGCGGTGCTGCCCGACGGGGAGTTCGGAGAGCTGGTGTTCACCTCGCTGACCAAGGAGGCGATGCCGGTGGTGCGCTACCGCACCCGCGACCTGACCCGGCTGCTGCCGGGCACGGCGCGTGCGGCATTCCGCCGCATGGAGAAGGTCACCGGCCGCACCGACGACATGATGATCGTGCGCGGGGTCAACGTGTTCCCGTCGCAGATCGAGGAACTGATCCTCAAGCACGCCGAGCTGGCGCCGCACTACCAGTGCGTGCTGACCAAGGACGGCCACATGGACACGCTGACGGTGCGCGTGGAATGCGCCCACGGCAGCGAGCCCACGCTGGCGCAAGGCGCGCGCGAGCGGCTGGCGCAGGAGATCAAGGCCTATATCGGCGTCACCGCCGGCATCGAGGTGCTGCCCGAGGGCGGCGTCGAGCGCTCGGTGGGCAAGGCACGGCGGATCGTCGACCAGCGCCCGCGCTGAGGGCTGTCCACCATGAAGAAAGGGCGCCGCGATGGCGCCCTTTTTGCGTTGCCGGCTGCTGCGCTCAGCTGCGCGGCATCAGCACCCACATGCGGCCGCCCTGCTTCATGCGGCCCGCGGTCTCGCCGGCGGCGTCGCCGGCGCCCCAGAAGAAGTCCGCGCGCACCCCGCCCTTGATGGCGCTGCCGGTGTCCTGCGCGAACATCAGCCGCTGGATCGGCTCGGTCGAGAGCGGGCGCGTGGTCGACAGGAACACCGGCACCCCCAGCGGGATGGTGGCCGGGTCGACCGCGATCGAGCGCTCCGCGGTCAGCGGCACGCCCAACGCGCCCACCGGGCCGTCGTTGTTGGCCGGCAGCTCGCGGAAGAAGACAAAGCGCGGGTTGATGTTGAGCATCTCGTCGACGCGGCCCGGGTTGGCGCGCGCCCACGCCTTGATGCCCTGCATGGTGGCCTGCGCCGGCGTGATCTCGCCGCGGTCCAGCAGCCACTTGCCGAACGAGCGGAACGGCTGGTCGTTGGTGCCGCCGAAGCCTACCCGCATGATGGTGCCGTCGGCCATGCGGATGCGGCCCGAGCCCTGGATCTGCAGGAAGGCGGCCTCGACCGCGTCATCCACCCATGCCAGCTCGCTGCCGCGCATGGCCGGGTTCTGCAGCAGCTCGGCGCGGGCCGGCAGCGGGCGGTTGGCGAACTGCGCCGGCTTGCGGTACAGCGGCACCTGGAACTTGCCTTGGCGCGTGCGCGAGCCGTGCAGGATCGGTTCGTAGTAGCCGGTGATCAGGCCGTTGTCAGTGCCGTCGCCGTTGACCACGCGGTACGGCTGGAAGTTGCTTTCGAAATAGGCACGCATGGCGTTGAGGTCGCCGGCATCGACCATCATGCCGGCGGCACAGGCGCGGCCCCACTCGGCGCGCTTCTTCAGCGCCTGGCAGCTGGCCTGCAGCGCGGGCCAGGCGGCGCGCACGTCGTCCTGGGCCCAGCCGCCGATTTCGGCCCAGCTGGCGGCCTGCAGACTGCCCTTCTGCGACGAGGCCGTCGGCGGCGTGGTGCCGGCCGGGCCGGTCTCGATGCGCGGCGGCGGGCCGCTCATGCAGCCGGCCAGCAGCACGGCCGCGCCGGCCAGCGCCAGCCAGCCGCGAATGCGGAGCGAGCGCCAGGGAGAAACTGGGGAAATCGGGAAAGAGTCTGCGTATGCCATCTTGCTATTGTTCAAAGTCCGGGCCGGCGCAGCTTGCGGGGCCGATTGCCCCTACAATCCCACCGTCATCCTTCAACCATCGCCTGCGCCCCCGCGGGCCTGCGCTGCATCCGCCATGAGCAAGTTCTTCGAAGCCCATCCCATGCTGCTGTTCGCCCTGGAAGCCGGCGTGGCGCTGTTCCTGCTGATCTTTATCGTGGTCTGGACCATGGGCACGGCGAAAAAGAACCCGCGTCCCACGCGCGCCCCGTCCGAGCATCCGTCGCGCCAGCCGGCGCAGGGCGCCGCTGAAGCGCCGTCGCAGGATCAGGACAGCGCATCGCGCCAATAGGTTCCCCGCAGGGTCAGTGCAGCATGCGCGGCAGCACCAGCGCGAATTCAGGGATCGGCACCTCGAAGCGGTGGCCGTCCTCGGCCACGCAGAAGTATTCGCCCTTCATCGAGCCCACCGGGGTCGAGATGGTGGCCCAGCTGGTGTACTCGAAATGCTCGCCCGGCTTGAGCAGCGGCTGGTGGCCGACCACGCCCAGGCCCGCCACTTCCTGCGTGCCATTGTCGCTGTCGGCAATGACCCAGTGGCGCGAGATCAGCTGCGCCGCCACCTCGCCGGTATTGTGGATGGTGATGGTGTAGGCGAAGGCATGGCGCCCGCGCTCAGGTTCTGACTGGTCCGGCAGGTACTGGGTGCGTACCGAGACGGAGAAAGCGTACTCGCTCATCGTGGGCAGGGCCGGCTTGAGACGCCAGGCAGGGAAGTGGGTAGCCGCATTGTGCGGGATGGCCGCGGCACGGGCAAGAGCACCGGCAGGATCACCGCGCGTCGGGGCAGCGGTAGAATATAGCCCTTTCAGGGCCGGGCCGTGCCGGACGCCCCGCCTGACCCCCTCTGGCGCCCGCCCCTGGGCGCGCCAGAGACGCAAACAGCATTCCCCAGCACCCCACCTCCTAGCCGCCGACATGAGCACGCCCACCTACCGCATCGCCCCGTCCATCCTGTCCGCCGACTTTGCCCGCCTGGGCGAGGAAGTGCGCCGCGTGACCGAGGCTGGCGCCGACTGGATCCATTTCGACGTGATGGACAACCATTACGTGCCCAACCTGACCGTGGGCCCGCTGGTGTGCGAGGCGATCCGCCCGCATGTGACCGCGCCGATCGACGTGCACCTGATGGTGCGCCCGGTGGACCGGATCATCCCGGACTTTGCCAAGGCGGGCGCCAATATCATCACCTTCCACCCGGAAGCCAGCGAGCACGTGGACCGCTCGCTCGCGCTGATCCGCGACCACGGCTGCCAGGCCGGCCTGGTGTTCAACCCAGCCACGCCACTGCACCACCTGGACCACGTGATGGACCGCCTGGACGTGATCCTGCTGATGTCGGTCAACCCGGGCTTCGGCGGCCAGTCGTTCATCCCCGAGACGCTCAACAAGCTGCGCGCCGTGCGCCAGCGCATCGACGAATACACCGCCCGCACCGGCCGCACCATCCTGCTGGAAGTGGACGGCGGCGTGAAGGTGGACAACATCGCCGAGATCGCCGCGGCCGGCGCCGACACCTTCGTGGCGGGCTCGGCCGTGTTCGGCAAGCCCGATGCGGACGGCGGCTACCGCGGCATCATCTCGGCACTGCGCCGCGAACTGGCCAAGGCTGGCCAATGACCGAGGGCGTGTTCCTGCGCCGCAACGACTGGCGCGGCATCGAAGGCGTGATCGTCGACCTCGACGGCACCATGGTCGACACCGCGGGCGATTTCCACGCCTCGATCAACGCCATGCTGCTGGCGCTGGGCCGCCAGCATCCCAACCTGGGCCCGGCGGCGCCGATGTCCGAGGCGGAGATCGTCAGCTATGTCGGCAAGGGCTCGGAAAACCTGATCCGGCGCGTGCTGGACGCGCGCTTCTCGCCGCTGCATGCCAACGGCCTGTTTGCCGACGCCTATGCGCTGTACGACCGCGAGTACATCCGCATCAACGGCCAGTTCTCGCAGGTCTACCCCGGCGTGCGCGAAGGCCTGGCGGCGATGAAGGCGGCCGGGCTGCGCCTGGCCTGCGTGACCAACAAGCCCTACAGCTTCACCGAGCCGCTGCTGGCCAAGACCGGGCTGGCCCAGTACTTCGAGCTGGTCTACGGCGGCGACGCCTTCCCGCTGCGCAAGCCCGACCCCTTCCCGCTGCTGAAAGTGGCCGACGCCTTCGGGCTGGAGCCGTCGGCCATGGCGGCGCTGGGCGACTCGGAAAACGACGCGCAGGCGGCCCGCGCGGCCGGCATGGGCGTGCTGCTGGTGCCCTATGGCTACAACCATGGCAACCCTGTACAAGGCGTTGACGCCGATGGTATAGTCGATTCCATTGTCCACGCCGCAGCGCTGTTTGCGGCACACTGGGCAGGTCATCGATAGTCCGAATTTCGTCGATCCCGACCAAATCCCAAACATTTCATGTTTCTTAACCGCAAACGCATCTCTTCTGGCAGTGATCGGCAGGCTTGGCCCTGGCGTCGCTGGCGCGCCTCCCAACAGGCGTAAAGTGCGTTCGCGAGTCTGCTGACACGCCCTCGACCCGAGGGCGTCGCCACCACCGGCCAAGGCACCAAGCCATGCCGGGCATCACCACCCAAACCCGCCAAAAGCCAGCGTAGCCATATTTCTCTGCTACGTTTAGCTCAAGAACGCGCCGCACGCCCTCTCTCCGGCCGTGTGCAGCCTTGTCCGCAAGCTTGCTGCACCACGGTCCGCCACCGGGGCGGGATTCCATACGCTCCAGCCTTACCTGCCGACAAGCGGCGCCGCGCCTGACCCATGCTGCAGCGCGGGCCGTACAAGAGGACCGACATGACCGAACTGGAATTCAAATCGCTGGCCGACCAGGGCTACAACCGCATCCCGCTGATCGCCGAGGCCTTTGCCGACCTGGAAACGCCGCTGTCGCTGTACCTGAAGCTGGCCCAGTCGCAGACCCGCGGCGTCAACACCTTCCTGCTGGAATCGGTGGTGGGCGGCGAGCGCTTCGGGCGCTTTTCGTTTATCGGCCTGCATGCCCGCACGCTGCTGCGCGCCTTCGGCAACCGCACCGAGGTGGTGACCGACGGCAAGGTGGTGGAAACCCACGAAGGCAACCCGCTCGATTTCATCGCCGAGTTCGAACAGCGCTTCAAGGTGGCGCTGCGCCCGGGGCTGCCCCGCTTCTGCGGCGGCCTGGCCGGCTACTTCGGCTACGACGCGGTGCGCTATATCGAGAAGAAGCTCGCCGACACGCAGAAGCCCGATGACCTGAACCTGCCCGATATCCAGTTGCTGCTGTGCGAGGAACTGGCCGTCATCGACAACCTGTCGGGCAAGCTCTACCTGATCGTCTACGCCGACCCGACCACGCCCGAGGCCTACCCTCGCGCCCGCCAGCGCCTGCGCGAGCTGCGCATGAAGCTGCGCCAGCCGGTCGACGTGCCGGTCACCAGCCCGTCGGTGCAGACCGAGGTCTACCGCGAGTTCGCCAAGGCCGACTACCTGGCCGCGGTGCACAAGGCCAAGGAATACATCATGGCCGGCGACATGATGCAGGTGCAGATCGGCCAGCGCCTGGTCAAGCCCTACCGCGACGCACCGCTGTCGCTGTACCGCGCGCTGCGTTCGCTGAACCCGTCGCCGTACATGTACTTCTACAACTTCGGCGACTTCCAGATAGTGGGCGCGTCGCCGGAGATCCTGGTGCGCCAGGAAGAGCGCAAGGTCGGCACCAACGGGGACATGCGCAGCGAACACATCGTCACCATCAGGCCGCTGGCCGGCACGCGCCCGCGCGGCAATACGCCGGAGAAGGACGCCCAGCTGGCCACCGAGCTGCTGAACGACCCCAAGGAGATCGCCGAGCACGTGATGCTGATCGACCTGGCGCGCAACGATATCGGCCGCATCGCCGAGACCGGCTCGGTCAAGGTCACCGACAAGATGGTGATCGAGAAGTACTCGCACGTGCAGCATATCGTCAGCTCGGTCGAAGGCACGCTGCGCGAAGGCATCAGCAACCTGGACGTGCTGCGCGCGACCTTCCCGGCCGGCACGCTGTCGGGCGCGCCCAAGGTCCACGCCATGGAAATCATCGACGAGCTGGAGCCGCGCAAGCGCGGCATCTACGGCGGCGCGGTGGGCTACCTGTCGTTCGGCGGCGAGATGGACCTGGCAATCGCGATCCGCACCGGCATCGTCAAGGATGGCAATCTCTACGTGCAGGCCGCCGCCGGCATTGTTGCCGATTCGGACCCCGAAGCCGAATGGAGGGAAACTGAAGCCAAGGCACGCGCCGTGATCCGCGCCGCCGAGCAGGTCCAGGATGGCCTGGACTCCGACATCTGAAAGAACAGGAGACAGACGCCATGCTGCTGATGATCGACAACTACGATTCGTTCACCTACAACCTGGTCCAATATTTTGGCGAACTGGGCGTGGACGTACGCACCTACCGCAACGACGAGATCACCATCGAGGAGATCGAGGCGCTCAAGCCGGACCACATCTGCGTCTCGCCCGGCCCGTGCAGCCCGAAGGAAGCCGGCATCTCGGTGGCGGCGCTGCAGCACTTTGCCGGCAAGATCCCGCTGCTGGGCGTATGCCTGGGCCACCAGGCCATCGGCGAGGCCTTTGGTGGCAAGGTGATCCGCGCCAAGCACGTCATGCACGGCAAGGTCAGCACCATCGAGACCACGCAGCAAGGCGTGTTCGCCGGACTGCCCAAGCACTTCGACGTGACGCGCTATCATTCCCTGGCGATCGAGCGCGAAACCCTGCCCGATTGCCTGGAGATCACCGCCTGGACCCCGGACGGCGAGATCATGGGCGTGCGCCACAAGACGCTCGCCGTAGAAGGCGTGCAGTTCCATCCCGAGTCGATCCTGTCCGAGCATGGCCATGCGCTGCTGGCCAACTTCGTCAAGGCGCCGCGATGAGACTGCTCGATTCCGCACCCGCCAGCACGCACCACGCCCCGCAGACTTCCGATACTGAGAACGCCATGTCCATCACGCCGCAAGAAGCCCTGACGCGCTGCATCGAGCACCGCGAGATCTTCCATGACGAGATGCTGCACCTGATGCGGCAGATCATGCAGGGGCAGATCTCGCCGGTGATGGCCGCCGCGATCCTGACCGGCCTGCGCGTCAAGAAGGAAACCATCGGCGAGATTTCCGCCGCCGCGCAGGTGATGCGCGAGTTCGCCAACAAGGTGCCGGTGGCCGATCGCGAGAACTTCGTCGATATCGTCGGCACCGGCGGCGACGGCTCGCACACCTTCAATATCTCGACCGCATCGATGTTCGTCGCGGCCGCTGCCGGCGCCAAGATCGCCAAGCATGGCAACCGTGGCGTCAGCTCCAAGTCGGGCAGCGCAGACGTGCTGGAAGCGCTGGGCGTGAACATCATGCTGACGCCCGAGCAGGTCGGCCAGTGCATCGAAGAAACCGGCATCGGCTTCATGTTCGCGCCCACGCACCACCCGGCGATGAAGAACGTCGCCCCGATCCGCAAGGAGATGGGCGTGCGCACCATCTTCAATATCCTGGGCCCGCTGACCAATCCGGCCGATGCGCCCAACATCCTGATGGGCGTGTTCCACCCCGACCTGGTCGGCATCCAGGTGCGCGTGATGCAGCGCCTGGGCGCCAAGCACGCCATCGTGGTGTACGGCAAGGACGGCATGGACGAGGTCTCGCTGGGCGCCGCCACCCTGGTCGGCGAACTGAAGGACGGCGAGGTGCGCGAGTATGAGATCCACCCCGAGGACTTCGGCCTGCAGATGATCTCCAACCGCGGCCTGAAGGTGGCCGATGCGACGGAGTCGAAGGAAATGCTGCTTGAAGCGCTGACCAACGTGCCGGGCACCCCGCGCGAGATCGTGTCGCTGAACGCCGGCACCGCGCTGTATGCCGCCAACGTGGCCGACTCCGTCGAAGACGGCATCCGCCGCGCGCGCGAGGCGATTGCCAGCGGCGCGGCGCGCGAGAAGCTCGACCAGTTCGTGCGCGCCACCCAGCAGTTCAAGTAAGAGACGCGAATATGTCCGACATCCTGCAAAAGATCCTGGCCGTGAAGGCCGACGAAGTCGCCGCGGCGCGCAAGAAGCGCGACCTGCCCAGCCTGCGCGCCGAGGCCGAAAGCCTGCGCACTGAGCCAGGCCTGGCACCGCGCGGCTTTGAGCGCGCGCTGCGCGAGAAGATCGCCGCCGGCCAGGCCGGCGTGATCGCCGAGGTCAAGAAGGCATCGCCGTCCAAGGGCGTGCTGCGCGAGCACTTCGTGCCCGAGGCCATTGCCGAAAGCTACGCCAGCCATGGCGCTGCCTGTTTATCGGTGCTGACCGATGTGAACTTCTTCCAGGGACACGCCGACTACCTGAAGCGCGCCCGCGGCGCCTGCCCATTGCCGGCTCTGCGCAAGGACTTCATGGTCGACCTGTACCAGGTGTATGAAGCGCGCACCTGGGGCGCCGACTGCATCCTGCTGATCGTCGCCGCGCTGGACCCGGGCCTGATGGCCGAACTGGAAGCCTGTGCGCTTGAGCTCGGCATGGATGTGCTGGTGGAAGTGCACGGCGACGACGAGCTCGACGCGGCACTGCGCCTGAAGACTCCGCTGCTCGGCGTGAACAACCGCAACCTGCGCACCTTCGAGGTGTCGCTGGACAACACCCTGGACCTGCTGCCGCACATGCCGGCCGACAAGCTGGTGGTGACCGAGTCCGGCATCCTCGGCCCGGCCGATGTGCAGCGCATGCGCGATGCCAACGTGCATGCCTTCCTGGTGGGCGAAGCGTTCATGCGGGCGCCGGAACCGGGCGTGGAGCTGGCACGGCTGTTTGCCTGAGCGATGGCCCAGGAAATCGAACTCAAGCTGGCCGTCCCCGACGACGCGCTGGCCCCGCTGGCCGCCTGGCTCGACGCCAATGGCGCCCCGCAGGGTGAAGCCACACTGCTCAACGTCTACCTCGATACCCCGGAACGCGACCTGGCGCAGGCGCGTGCCGCGCTGCGGTTGCGCCGCAAGGGTCCGCAATGGCTGCAAACGCTGAAGACCGCCGGCAGCAGCCAGGCAGGACTGGCCACCCGGCATGAATGGGAAACCGAAATCGCCGGCGAGTCCATCGACCTGCAGCGCTTCCCCGCCGAGGCGCAGGCCGTGCTCGCGCCGCTGGTCGGCAGGCTGGCGCCGGTGTTCCGCACCGACTTCGTCCGCCGCACCTGGCTGGTCATGCAGGACGGCGCGCGCATCGAAGCGGCGCTCGACACCGGCACCATCACCGCTCCTGCCAGCGCCACACAGGAACCCATCCAGGAACTCGAACTGGAATGGCTCGATGGCGACGCCGCGCACGCGGCCGATGCCCTGCGCGCCTTTGCCGCGCGGCTGACCACCGTTGCTGCGCTTGCACCCTCGGACCTCAGCAAAGCCGCCCGCGGCTACCGCCTGGCAGGAATCGCCGAAGGCAAGGCCTCATAATCGCGGTTTTCCCGCCAAGCTTTCCTCACGCATGCAAGCCGATCTCTTCGCCGCCGAAGCCCCCCGCGCCCCCGGCGAACCGTCCCCTGCCGCCAGCCTGCAGGCCCAGGCAGACACCCTGCCCGCCGCCTGGCGCGCGCTGATGGATCCGTGCATCCGCGTGCCGGCGTGGCAGGAGCTGGCCGCCTTTGTCGACGGCGAACGTGCCGCCGGCAAGCCGGTATTCCCGCACCATGTCTTCCACGCGCTGCACCTGACGCCGCCCGACGCGGTCAAGGTGGTGATCCTGGGCCAGGACCCCTACCACGGCACCGGCACGGTCGGCGGCGTGGAGCTGCCGCAGGCGCACGGGCTGGCGTTCTCGGTGCCGGAAGGCATCAAGGTGCCCCCCAGCCTGCGCAACATCTTCAAGGAAATCGCCGCCGAGTTCGGCGCCAACGGCAACGGCGCGCCGCGCACCTCCGGCAACCTGGAAGGCTGGGCGCGCCAGGGCGTGCTGCTGCTCAACACCGTGCTGACGGTGGAACAGGGCCAGGCCGCCAGCCATGCGCGGCGCGGCTGGGAAGCCGTCACCGATTGCCTGATCCAGAACCTCGCCGCCAGCCGGCCGAACCTGGTGTTCATGCTGTGGGGCAGCCACGCGCAGGCCAAGAGGCCGCTGCTGGGCGCCGGCCACTGCGTGCTGGAAGCGCCGCATCCGTCGCCGCTGTCGGCGCACCGGGGCTTCCTGGGCTGCGGGCACTTCCGCGAAGCCAACCGCTGGCTGGAAGCGAACGGCCGCACGCCGGTCGACTGGACTGCCGCCTAGTCCATCAGATCGTCGGCCGGAACTCGAAGCCGGCAAACTCCCCTTCCCCAGGCCCGACCTCGACGAGCGTCACTTGGGCCGCCGGCGGGCCCTGTTCCATCCACGCCTGCAGGGCTTCGAGCTGCTTGACCGTGCCGTGCGCCATCACCTCGACGGTGCCGTCGATCCGGTTGCGCACCCAGCCGCCAAGCCCCAGGTCGTCCGCCGCGTCGGCGCAGGCGGCGCGGTAGCCCACGCCCTGCACGCGCCCATGCGCGACCAGGCGCCAGGTTTCCTTCTTCATGGCTTGTCCCTTTGAGTGCACGCCGGCAGCGTGCGCGATCTGTCATCCACACCAAGTAAACTAGACCGCCATGCCGGGCGTTACAAAGGGATGCGCGCCGCCCGGCGTGAAGCCGGCGGCATGCGGGCTTTGCCATTGTCCGCCGGGGCCGCGATCCAGGGCCGGGTTACAAGCCCTGCCATCCAAGCTCGATACAAGCCCGAGAAGCGCCCATGATGCCACCCGCCGACCACCGCGCGGCCCCGCCCGCCCCTGGCTTTGACAGCCAGCTGCTGCGCGCGCCGCCCAACCGCTTCGACCTCGCGCTGCTGCCGATGATCCTGGCCGTGATCGTGATGGTCGCGTTCGCCGCGCAGCAGATGAACGTCCCGTTCCAGCCCGACCAGCAGCTGGCGGTGCACCTGGACGTGGCCTACCTGCCCTACTACCTGATGCGCACCAGCATCCGCATGCTGGCGGCGCTGGCGGCGTCGCTGCTGTTCTCGCTGGCGTTTGCCGCGCTGGCGTCCAAGAGCCGCACGGCAGAGAAGGTGCTGGTGCCGGCGCTGGACATCCTGCAGTCGATACCCGTGCTGGGCTTCCTGTCGATCACCGTGACCGGCTTCATCGCCCTCTTCCCGGGCAACCTCGCCGGGGTGGAGTGCGCGGCGATCTTCGCCATCTTCACCTCGCAGGCGTGGAACATGGCGTTCAGCCTGTACCAGTCGTTCCGCACCATCCCGGGCGATTTGCTGGAAGCCGCGGCCATGCTCCGGCTGTCGCCGTGGCAGCGCTTCTGGCGGCTGGAAGTGCCGTTCGCCATGCCGGGGCTGCTGTGGAACATGATGATGTCGATGTCCGGCGGCTGGTTCTTCGTGGTGGCGTCCGAGGCGATCTCGGTGTCGGGCCACGATATCCGCCTGCCCGGCATCGGCTCCTATATCGCGCTGGCGATCCAGCAGCAGGACCTGGCCGCGATCGGCTGGGCCATCCTGGCGATGCTGGTGGGCATCCTGGTGTACGACCAGCTGCTGTTCCGCCCGCTGGTGGCATGGGCCGACCGCTTCCGCTTCGAGACGCTGGCGCAGGACAAGCTGCCGCAGTCGTGGCTGCTGGACCTGCTGCGCCGCTCGGCGTGGGTGGGTGCACTGCTGGCGCAGACGGCGGCGCTGGCCGGGCGCACGCTGGCGTGGGGCGCGCGCCGCGGGCAGGCCCCGGCGCAGCCGGACAATCCGCGGCGCGCGCTGTGGTTCGGCCGCGTGCGCGACGCCGTGATCGTGCTGGTGGCATTGGCCGCGTTGCTACGGGTGGGCTACTTCGTGCACAGCGAAGTGGGCTGGGCCGAAGTCGGCCATGTGCTGTGGCTCGGCACGATTACGATGGTGCGCGTCGTGGTGCTGATCGCGCTGGCGGCGCTGGTGTGGGTGCCGATCGGCATCCGCATCGGCCTGAACCCGGAACTGGCGCGCATTGCCCAGCCGATTGCGCAGTTCCTGGCCGCCTTCCCGGCCAACCTGATGTTCCCGCTGGCGGTGATGCTGATCGTGCGCTTCAGGCTGAACCCGGAGATCTGGCTGAGCCCGCTGCTGATCTTCGGCACGCAGTGGTACATCCTGTTCAATGTGGTCGCCGGGGCCTCCGGCATCCCCACGGAGCTGAAGCTGGCTGCACGCAACTTCGGGCTGCGTGGCTGGCTGCTGTGGAAGCGCTTCCTGATCCCCGCGGTGTTCCCCAGCCTGCTGACCGGGCTGGTGACAGCCGCCGGCGGCTCATGGAACGCCAGCATCGTGTCCGAGTACGTGACCTGGGGCGACCGCACCATCGTCGCCACCGGGCTGGGCAGCTATATCGCCGAGACCACCGCGCGCGGCGACTTCCCGCGCATCGCGCTGGGCATAGTCGTGATGGCGCTGTTCGTGGTCGGCTTCAACCGGCTGCTGTGGAACCGCCTGTATCAACTCGCGCAAGAGCGCACCCGCTTGTAAGGCAACGATGGCAGAGAACATTGCATCCACCGCCGCCCCCGCCGTGATCGAGCTGCGCGGCGTCGGCAAGATCTTCCGCACCGCCAGCCAGAGCGACCGCGCCGTGCTCGAAGGCGTGGACCTGACGCTGCGCGAGGGCGAGATCGTCGCCATGCTGGGCAAGTCCGGCTCGGGCAAGTCCACGCTGTTGCGCATCATGGCCGGGCTGGTCGGCGCCGACCGTGGCGAGGTGGACTTTCGCGGCGAGCGCCTGGCCGGCACCGCCGAAGGCATCGCCATGGTGTTCCAGTCGTTCGCGCTGTTCCCATGGCTGACGGTGCAGCAGAACGTTGAGCTGGGGCTCGAAGCCCAGGGCGTACCCAGGGCCGAGCGCGAGCGCCGCACCGAGGCCGCGATCGACATGATCGGGCTGGCCGGCTTCAACAGCGCGCTGCCGCGCGAGCTGTCGGGCGGCATGCGCCAGCGCGTGGGCATTGCGCGCGCGCTGGTGACCGAGCCGGACCTGTTGCTGATGGATGAAGCCTTCTCGGCCCTGGACGTGCTGACCGGCGAGACCCTGCGCGACGAGATGCTGGCGCTGTGGGAAAGCGGCCGCGCCAATATCCGGAGCATCCTGATCGTCTCGCACAATATCGAAGAGGCGGTGATGATGGCCGACCGCATCGTGATCCTGTCGAGCGACCCGGGCCGCATCCGCGCCGAAGTGCCGGTGGCGCTGCCGCGCCCGCGCAACCGCGACAGCGTGCAGGTGCGCGCGCTGGTCGACGAGATCTACGCGCTGATGACCGCCCCCGCCGCCGAAGCGCGCGTGCCCGCGCAAGCGCCCGCGCGCCAGATCGCCTATCGGCTGCCGGACGCCGACATCAGCCAGATGGAAGCCATCCTCGACCTGCTGTGCGAGGCGCCCTTCAACTGCCGCGCCGACCTGCCCCACCTGGCCGACGAAGCCGGCCTCACCGACGACGAACTGCTGCCTGCGTGCGAAGCGCTGCAGCTGGTGCAACTGGTGTCGATCGAGCGCGGCGACATCGCCGTCACCGAGGCCGGCCGCGCGTGGTACGCCGCCGGGCCGCAGCAACGCAAGGTCATGTTCGGCCAGCAGTTGCTGGGCAACATCGCACTGGCCGCCCACATCCGCCGCGAACTGGTGGCCAGCGAGGCCGGCGAGATCCGCGAGGAACAGGTGCTGCACGAACTGGAGCAGTTCCTGAAGCCCGCCGAGGCCGAGCGCGTGCTCAGCGTGGCGATCGGCTGGGGGCGCTACGGCGAGATCTACGAGTACCGCTACAACAGCGGCATGCTGACACTGCCCGAGGAAGAGCTGCCCGAAGCGCCGTCAGCCCAAGGCTGAGCCACCAGGCTCAGACGCGCGCACGCATGGCGCGCCCGATGGCCCCCGTGCGCAGCGCGATCTTGGCCGCATCCTCGCGCAACGCGCGCAGGCGGCGGTCCAGCACCGCATTGGCCGGACGGCCGGTGGAGCTGGCGGTGGGACCGGCCTCATGGCTGGATTCGCCGGCGGCGGCCGCGTGCACCAGCACGTCGGTGCGGCGCTTGTCGGCCGAATCGGCCAGGCGGGCGCGGCGTTCGGCGACGGCGTCTTTGGCAGCCTCGGCGAATTCGGTGCTGACGGTAGCCGCTACCGGTTCGGCACCGGCGACAGCTTCAGCGGGGGTTTCGTCCGCCTTGCGTTCCACCGGCGTTTTCCCGCTGCGGATAAAGCCCGCGCCACGAGCGCCGCCCCGCTCATCGGCATGCAGCCGCTCGCTGGCCACCTGCAGGCTGTGGCTGGCGGCCTCGGTGGCCTGCTCGATCGCGGCTTCCGCGGCCGGGATATCGAGCTCGTCATAGTGCTGGCGCACCTGGATGCGCGCCGCCGCCACGTGCGCCGCCACCAGGTAGTTCTGCACGATAAAGCGGTTCAGGTTGTCCACCGCGCGGTGCCGGCTCTTGGGCTCGTCCTGCATGCGCTGGAACGACGAGATCAGCGCCGACAGGTTGTCCATGAACTGCTTGCGCTGCACGCGGTAGGCAAAGTCATCCTTGGTCCGGCGCAGCAGCAGGTCGCGCGTGGCGCCGATATAGCGGCGGTTGGCCTGCAGCACGCCTTCCACCAGCTTGGGGATGGCGCGGTATTCCCAGCTCGGCAGCACAAAGCTGAACAGCGAGGCGATGATGCCGCCGATCACCGTATCCACCAGCCGCTCGCCCGCCACGGTGGGACTCCCCGGCATCAGCAGGTGGATCTGGATCAGCACCTGGATGCAGGCGGCAATCGCGGTGTAGCGGTACTTGATGGTCACGAACGCGGCGCTGGCCACCAATGACAGGAACAGTACGCCCAGCAGGATCAGCGGCTGGTGCACCACCTTCAGGATCGCGACCGAGACCACGCAGCCGATCAGCGTGCCGATCAGGCGGTCGTTGTAGCGCTGCTTGGTCATGCTGAAGTTGGGCTTCAGGATGACGATGATGGTCAGCAGGATCCAGTAGCTGTGCGACACATAGGGCAGGTGCTCGGCAATCCACAGCCCCAGCGCCACCGCCATTGAGATCCGCAGCGAGAAGCGGAACGCCGGCGAACTCCACTTCAGGTTCTCGCGCAGCACGCTGAACTCATACTTCTGGCGCGTCAGGAAGGGCGTCATGTCCGTGCCGGGCAGCACCCTGGCCGGCTCCACCGGCGTGCGCGACGCTTCGTGCAGCTGGCCGACCAGCGTGATCGCGCCGCGCATCATGTCGAGCGTTTCGACCAGCGCCGTCATCGCCGCCGGGTTGATATGGTGGTGGTGCAACTGCGCGATCTCGGCCTCGACCGCGCGCAGGCCCTGGCGGTATTCCACCGTGGCGTACGAGGCGCGGCCGCGCGTGACCTCGTAGGCGATCTCTTCCACGTCCTTGCACATCTGCGTCACCAACCCGCGCAGGTGGTCCAGTACCGGCGTGCCGGCGAACGTCTGGCGCAGCAGCGGATAGTCGGTGTTGGTCGACAGGATGTACTCGTACAGGTCGAGCATGCGCAGGTGCACCTGCACCAGCAGCCCGTCGTGCGGGGTGCGGTTGCCGCGCAGCACCAGGTCGCGCGCGGCCTGCTGGCGCTCGGCCACCACGATCTGCTGGCGCACCAGCTGGTTGAACTGGGCCTCGTAGTCGTTGCCGGCGTCGTAGAAGCCGGCCTTGATCTCGAGATAGCCGGCCAGCTCATACAACGATTCGGCCAGCACCTGCTGCTTGGTGCGGCGCTCGGTGATCCAGCTCACCAGCATCGCATAGCCGAGATAAGCGACCGCGCCGATGCTGAACAACGCCGAGTGCTCCAGCGCGCGCCGCACCAGGAAGTCTTCGTTGATCGTGAGCGTCATCACGAACAGCGCCGCGAACTGCAGCGGCAGCGTCTTGTTGCCGTACACCGTCATCATGCCGGCCAGGAACGTCACCAGCACCAGCAGGAACGGCATCACGCGCGGGAACGGCGTGGCCAGCGCCACCACCAGCGTGACCACGCTGCACAGCAGCACGCTGGCCAGCATCTCGTTGAACTTGTGGTTCAGCGGACTGGGCAAGTCCATCAGGCTGGTGCACAGCGCGCCCATCGACACCACCATCGCGGTGGGCAGGTCGCTGAAGTGCAGCGCGATCAGCGTGGCGCCGATCACCCCGGTGGCCGAGCGCAGCCCCCGGTAGACGTAGTGCGAATACAGGAAGGTGCGGGGATCGTGCGCGTATTGCATGCAGCGGGGGCGATGGCGTGCGGTGGCGGGTGTGGCGGCGGAAGACTAGTTCACTGGCCCAGCCAGCGCGAGCGCGCCGCGTGCCGTCCGCTCTCCAGCTTCACCTTGAACTGCGCCGCCGGCTCGCGCGCCAGCGTCACCGGCCGCGCCTGCAGCTCGTCGCGGCGGAAGGCGTGCAGCTCGATGCGGTCGCCGGTGCGGTAGCGCGCCAGCAGCTTGTCGAGCTGGCCGGGCGCCACGCGCAGGCCGTCGAGGGCCACCAGCAGGTCGCCCGCGGACAGGCCCGCGGCCTGCGCCGCGCCGCCGTCCAGCACCTGGGTGACGCGCACCCAGCCGTCCTCGGTCTTGACCTTGATCCCCAGCGCCGCGGTGCGCGCCGGCTTCTGCGCCTCGGCCTTGACGCCGAAGGTCTTGAACAGCGCCGGCAGCGGCAGCTCGCCGGTGCCTTCGGTCAGCGAGCGCAGCAGCGGCCCCATGCGCAGGCCGGTGACTTCATCGAACAGCGCATGGGCCTCGGCCTCGGTCACGCCGCGCTGCACCGCGCCCGGCGCATAGAAGCCGCGGCCGTAGCGGCGCCACAGCGCGCGCATGACATCGTCCAGCGAGCGTCGCCCGCGGGTCTTGTCGCGGATGGTCAGGTCCAGCGCCAGCGCCACCAGCGAACCCTTGGTGTAGTAGCTGACGATGGCGTTGGGGGCGTTCTCGTCCTGGCGGTAGTACTTGGTCCAGGCATCGAAGGAGCTTTCCGCCACGCTCTGCTTGGTGCGGCCGCTGCCGCGCAGCACGCCGTTCCAGGTCTTGGCCAGCATCTCGATGTACTGCGCATCGGTGATGCAGCCGGAGCGCACCAGCACCAGGTCGTCGTAGTAGCTGGTGAAGCCCTCGAACAGCCACAGCAGCGGGGTATAGGTTTCCTCCGCCAGCCGGTACGGCACGAACGCGGCCGGCTTGATGCGCTTGACGTTCCAGGTGTGGAAATACTCGTGGCTGCACAGCCCGAGAAAGGTGCGGTAGCCCTCGCTGGTATCGCTGTCGCCGCGCACCGGCAGGTCATTGCGCGCGCACATCAGCGCGGTGCTGGCGCGGTGCTCCAGGCCGCCGTAGCCGTCGGTGGTGACCATCGTCATGAAGACGTAGCGGCGGTTGCTGTCCAGGAACGGCGCCTGCGCGGTCTTGGGCTCGAACAGCCGGATCTGCGTCTCGCAGATGCGCTTCAGGTCGCGGCACACGCGCTCGAGGTCGAGCTGCGGCACGCGCCCGGTGAAGACCACGTCATGCTGCGCGCCGCAGGCGCGGAAGCTGGCCAGCTGGAAAGTGCCCATCTCGACCGGATGGTCGACCAGCTCATCGTAATCGGCCACCTGGTAGCGGCCGAAGCCGTAGCGCTTCGCGCCTGCGCGGCCCGGCGCTTCGCGCATGGCGGTGGCCACGCGCCAGTCGCGATAGGCCTCGCCGGCGGGCGCATGGATATCGACGGTGCATGGCCGCTCGGCCTGCCCGTCCACGCACAGGAACACCGAGCTGCCGTTGAAGAAACCGTGGGTGGTGTCCAGGTGCGCCGCGCGCACCGACAGGTCCCAGGCATAGACCTCGTAGCTGAGCGTCAGCGGGCCGTCGGCCAGGCTGACCGGCGCGGCCTGCCAGCGCTGCTTGTCGAGCTTGGTCAGCCTGACCTCGCGCCCGCCCGCATCGGCGCGGATGCGCACGATATTGCGCGCGAAGTCCCGGATCATGTAGCTGCCCGGGATCCAGGCCGGCAGCGAGAAACACTGGCCGGCGGGATCGGGCTCGCTCACGGTGACGGTGACGGCAAACAGGTGCGCTTCAGGCTGAAGCGGGGCAATGGCGTAGCGGATCGGCGTCATGGACTGGATTGTAACGTCGGCGCTTGCGGGCGGCGCCGACGCGGTGGTGCATCAGGGCGACGGTGCGCGATCAGCCGCGATTCACATCCACCACCACGCGCCCGCGCATGCCGCCTTCCATGATCTTGCGGCCCGCCTCGATCGCATCGCCCAGGCCGATCTCGCGCGTCAGCGCATTGAGGCGGTCCGGCTCCAGGTCGCTGGCCAGCCGCTGCCAGGCCTGCTCGCGCAGCGGCATCGCCGCCATCACGCTGTCGATGCCGTGCAAGGTGATGCCGCGCAGGATGAACGGCGCCACCGACCCCGGGAAGTCCAGGCCCTGCGCCAGCCCGCACGCCGTCACCACGCCGCCGTAGCGCACCTGGGCGCAGGCATTGACCAGCGTGTGCGAGCCGACCGAGTCGACCACCGCGGCCCAGCGCTCCTTTTGCAGCGGCTTGCCGGGCACGCCCAGTTCGGCGCGGTCGATCACTTCATCGGCGCCCAGCGCCTTCAGGAAATCCGCTTCCCTGGTCTTGCCGGTCGAGGCCACCACCTTGTAGCCAAGCTTGCTCAACAGCGAGATCGCCACCGTCCCCACCCCGCCCGAGGCGCCGGTCACCAGCACCTCGCCATCGCCCGGGCGCACCGGGCCGTTGACGCCGCCGCGCTCCAGCGCCAGCACCGACAGCATCGCGGTATAGCCCGCGGTGCCGATCGCCATGGCCTGGCGCGTGGTGAAGGCGTCGGGCAGGCGCACCAGCCACTCGCCCTTCAGGCGCGCGCGCTGCGCCAGGCAGCCCCAATGCGTCTCGCCCACGCCGTAGCCATTGAGCACCACCTTGTCGCCAGCCTTCCAGCGCGGGTGCGCGGATTCCAGCACCGTGCCGGCGCCGTCGATGCCCGCCACCATCGGCCACTTGCGCACCACCGGCGAGCGGCCCGTGATCGCCAGCCCGTCCTTGAAGTTGATGGTGGAGTAGTCGACGGCAACCAGCACGTCGCCGTCGGCGGGCAGCTGCGCGTCGTCGAGCGTGGCGATATTGGCCTGGGTGGCGCCGTCGGCCTGGGTCAGCAGCAATGCCTGGAAGGTCATGGTGTCTCCTTTGTCGCCTGTCGGCGATCGCATGGAATCAGGGGGAAGGCAGAAAGCAGAACGGCCGGACAAGTCCGGCCGTCGATCGGGCCGGGACAGGTCCGGCGCGCGCTTATTTCTTGATGCTGGCGAGCTTGCGTTCCAGCGTGGCGACGTCCGCCGCGCCGGGGATGCGGGTGCCGTCGGTGAAGAACACCGCCGGCGTGCCGGTCACGTTCATGCTGTGGCCCAATGCCAGATTCTCTTCCAGCGGGGTCTTGCAGCTGCCGTTGCCGGTCAGCGCCACCTGCTTGAGCATCCAGTCGCGCCAGGCCTTGGTGCGGTCAGACGCGCACCAGACCTGCTTGGCCTTGGCTTCAGAATCCGGCGACAGCACCGGGTACAGGAAGGTGTACACGGTGATGTTGTCCATCTGCTGGAAGGTCTGCTCGATGCGCTTGCAGTAGCCGCAGTTGGGGTCAGAGAACACCGCCACCTGGCGGCTGCCATCGCCCTTGCTCCACTTGATCGCGCGCGCCAGCGGCAGGTCCGACCACTTGATGCGGTTGATCTCGGCCAGCCGCTCTTCGGTCAGGTTGGCGCCGGTGCGGGTGTCGATCATCTCGCCGTTCAGGATGTAGCGGCCCGAGGCGTCGGTGTAGACCACCTGCCCGCCGATATTGGCCTCGAACAGGCCCGGCACCGGGGTCTTGCTCACGCTCTTCACTTCGGCGCGGGCGCCCACCATCTTCTGCAGCGACTCCTTGATGCGGTCGGTGCCGGGCTCGCCCGCGGCCATGGCATGCAGCGCGAAGCCGGCCGCTGCCAGCCCGCCGGCGATGGCGGTGATCGCGGCGCTCATGGCGGGGCGGCGGCGCAGGAATGGGAACATGTGGACTCCAGAGTATTCGGTAAAGGGATCGAAACGTGGGTGCGGCCGCGTTCAGCCGAGCGCGCGCGCGATCAGGAAGCGCTTGAGCAAGGACTGGCCGCCGACCGCGCGCATGCCGGTGTTGCGCACCACGCGCGCCACGCCGCCCGGCAGCGAAAACAGCCGGTGCAGGCCGTCGGTGGCCGCGGTCAGCGACAGCAGGTCGGTGGCGCGGGCGCGCTCGTAACGGCGCAGCAGGCGCAGGTCGCCCTCGCTGCGGAAAGGTTCTTTGTCTGCCATCACGCGGCCAAGTTCCGCCACGTCGCGCAGGCCCAGGTTCATGCCCTGGCCGGCCAGCGGATGCACCACGTGGGCGGCGTCGCCCACCAGCGCCACGTGCGGCTGCACGAAGTGGTCGGCACGCTGCAGCACCAGCGGGAAGCCTTGCGCCGGGGTCACGCAGCGCAGCGCGCCGAACTGCGCACCGACCGCGCCGCTGGCGCCCTGCATCACGGTGGCGGCCAGGGCCTCGGGCGGCAGCGCCAGCAGCTCGTGCGCGTGGGCCTCGTCGGCGGACCAGACCATCGACACATGGTTGTCCGGCAGCGGCAGTATCGCCAGCACTTCGCCGTTGGCGGGTTCCTCGTCGGCCATCAGCTTTTCCGGCGCGCCCAGGAACCACTGCCATGCGGTTTCGTGGTGCGGGCGCTCGCAGGCGAAATTGGCGACCACGCCCAACTGGCGGTACTTGCGCGTGCTGACACCGATATGGCATTGCTGGCGCAGCCAGGAGCGCGCGCCGTCGGCGCCGACCACGCAGGCCGTGCGCAGCTTCTCGCCATTGCCCAGGATCAGCGTGACGCCGTCCGGATCACGCTCGAACGCGCTCGCCGTGGCGTCGTGCCAGGTCACCTGATGCTGGAAGCCCAGCGCCGTGTCGAGCGCGCGCTCGACGTGGCTGGATTCGATGATCCACGCCAGCTGCGGCACCGCGGCCGCGTAGGCCGAGAAATGCAGGTCCCCGTCCAGGCTGGGCGAAGTCTCGGCCGCGCTGACATCGCCGAACACGCGCATGTCGCGCACCGGCTGGATCCGCGCCGGGTCCAGCGCTTCCCACACCCGCATGCGCTCCAGCAGCGCGTGCGAGCTGGCCGAGAAAGCATAGATGCGGCTGTCCCAGTCATCCGGCCCGGCCGCCGTACGGCCGCTGGCGCGGGGCGGCCTGGGCGCGACCAGCGCCACGTCCATGCCCTGCTGGGCCAGCAGCAGCGCGCAGGACTTGCCGACGATGCCGCCGCCAACGACAGCAACCTGGAAAGCGGAGGAGTTGCGCGCAGACGGGCGCGCGGACGCGTGGGATCGGGTCATGGCTGGATTATAGCCACGTCACTCCTGGCCCTGCCCCACGCCCGCACGCCCCGGCCAGGCAGGCCGATGGCGAAGCCCCCTTCCGCTAGAATACGGGTTTTGCAATTTCCCGCCTTCTACCATGAGCCTCCAATGCGGCATCGTCGGCCTGCCCAACGTCGGCAAGTCCACGCTGTTCAATGCCCTGACCAAGGCCGGCATCGCCGCCGAAAATTACCCGTTCTGCACCATCGAACCCAATGTGGGCGTGGTCGAAGTGCCGGATCCGAGGCTCGCCAAGCTGGCGGAGATCGTCAAGCCGGAGCGCGTTCTGCCGGCCGTGGTCGAGTTCGTCGATATTGCCGGCCTGGTGGCGGGCGCCTCCAAGGGTGAAGGCCTGGGCAACCAGTTCCTGGCCAATATCCGCGAATGTGACGCCATCACTCACGTGGTGCGCTGCTTCGAGGACGACAACGTGATCCACGTGGCCGGCAAGGTGGACCCGCTGTCGGACATCGAAGTGATCAACACCGAACTCGCGCTGGCCGACCTGGCCACCGTCGAGAAGGCGCTGGCCCGCTACATCAAGCCGGCCCGCGCCGGCGACAAGGAAGCCCTGCGCCTGGTCGCCGTGCTGGAAAAGGCGCAAGCCGTGCTGGACCAGGCCAAGGCCGTGCGCACCCTGGACCTGGCGCCCGAGGAGTGGGAAGCCATCCGCCCGTTCTGCCTGATCACCGCCAAGCCGACCATGTACGTCGCCAACGTGCGTGAAGACGGCTTCGAGAACAACCCGCACCTGGACGCCGTGCGCGAGCACGCCAAGCTGACCGATTCCCCCGTGGTGTCCGTCTGCGCCGCCATCGAAGCCGAGATCGCCGACCTGGACGACGCCGACAAGGCCGAATTCCTGGCCGACCTGGGCATGGAAGAACCCGGCCTGGACCGTGTGATCCGTGCCGGCTTCAAGCTGCTCGGCCTGCAGACCTACTTCACCGCCGGCGTCAAGGAAGTGCGCGCCTGGACCATCCACGTCGGCGACACCGCCCCCAAGGCAGCCGGCGTGATCCACACCGACTTCGAACGTGGCTTTATCCGCGCGCAGACCATCGCCTATGAGGACTTCGTCAGCCTCAAGGGTGAGACCGGCGCGAAGGAAGCCGGCAAGATGCGGGCGGAAGGGAAGGAGTATGTGGTGAAGGATGGGGATGTGATGAACTTCCTGTTCAACGTCTAAAGACCGGCAGACCTCATGAAATAGCCACCGCATGCGGTGGCTATTTTCTTTGGGCCGGGCGACATCACTTTCGCCTCACAACTTCTCCATCCCCTTCCCCCGCAACCCCACCAGCAACGCCTGCCCGTCGGCATCCACGCGGAATTCCCCATACCCGGCCTGCGCGAACCGCTCGCCCTGCCCCTCCTGGAAGAAATACGCATCGGTCGACACCTGCACCTGCATGCCGCCCCAGCGCGAGCGGGCGACCTGGTAGCGCAGTAGTTGCTCCCCTGCCGCCAGCGGCTCGCCACCGTGCACGCGCACGAAGCTGGCCACGCCCTGTTCGTCACGGCGGATCACCGCCACGCCATCGCGGGGAGGCCGGTCGTCCTGCTTCCGTGTCTGAGCGGCGCGGATCATGTTGCCAATCTCGAAGTTCAGCGCCATGTAGTCGCCCTGCATCAGCGAGCGCGGGTCGACCGGGGCGAGCTTGAGGTAGACGGTCTCACCGCGCGCCAGCAGGCGCTCCTTGCTGGCGATGCCGGCGGCGGCCAGTGCCAGCGTCAGGGCCCAGGCGATCAGGATCCAGCGTTTCATGCGGCCTCCTTGCCGGTGCGGGTGCGCAGCAGCCAGTAGCGGCCGGCCAGCAACAGTACGCCGGCCGCGGCGAGCGTGGCGGACTTGGCCAGCAGGGTCCAGTGCAGCGCGCTGTAGTACCAGATAAAGCCGATAGCGATGCTGGCGATGCCCAGGCCCAGCCACGGCATCGACGCGCGGCGCAGCGCCAGGCCGAGCGCGAGGACCCCTGCCACGACTGCGGGCGCGGCCGCCATCAGCGCGCCGAAGGCCACCACGCCGGCAAGGACGGCGCCCTGCATGGCGGGGCTGAGTGCCAGCCGGCGGCATTCGGCGAGCGCAAAGCCAGCCAGCACCACTGTGGCCAGCCCGCCCGCGACCCAGTGCGCCAGCGGGATGCGTCCGGCTTCCGGGCCGCCCAGCCAGGCCAGCGGATGGCTCATGCCGGTGACAACCAGTGCGACGGCCAGCGTGAACAGCAGCGTCGCGTTGGCCAGCGGTTCCAGCAGCGTGTGGCGGCCGGCTGCGCACAGGCGTGCTTCGGCCAGCGTGAAACCCGCCACCAGCGCGCAGCCGAGCGGCACCAGCCAGCCGAGGGACCACGTCAGCAACCGCCAGTCCTCCGGCTCGCTGCCGGCCAGGACGAGATGCACGGCGCCTGCCAGCCCGATCCATGCGCCCACCGCGCACAGCAGCCGGTGCAGCCGGTTAGGGACCAGCAAGGCGAGCGCGGCCTCGAACAGTGCCAGTCCGGCCCAGAAGCCTGCGCTCTCGGTGACGCGCGTGAAGCCAAGGGCCTCGACCAGCCCGAACACGGCCATGCCCTGCCCGCTCAGGCTCACGGCCAGCGCGAATTGCCCCGCGGCAATGCCGCCGCCACGCCAGTACAGCAGCGCGGCCAGTGCGATCATGGCCAGGCCGGTCACCGCCATGGCGATGCCGTTCTCGCGCGCGGCGACGAAGACCGTGCCGACCAGGAAGAGCTGGAAGAACAAGGCACCGAGCCAGCCCGCCGCGCCCATCAGGCAGCGCACGGCCCAGGGCGTGTGGGTGTGGTCGGGCCGCTCGCCCTGTACCTCGCCGCGTGCGGCGAGGTCCTGCCAGAGCCGTTGCTCGGTCTGCAGTTCGGTCGTCATGCCTGCTCCAGTTGGCCACGCCAGGCACGCATCAGCCAGGCGGCCGCGCCGGCGGCAAGACCGATGGTCACCAGCCCAAGCAGCAGGAAGGCGCCGAAATCGTCCTTGCCCTCGAACAGCACCTTGGCGATCGCGGACACCGCCAGCACGATGCCGGTCAGGCAGGCCAGGCTCAGCACCACGATGTCGAAGGCGCGCTGGCGGAACCACCAGACCAGGGCGGCCAGTACCACCACCGCCAGCGCAAATGCAGCGCCGTCGAAGTGGCTGTCCAGCAGGCTGGCCAGCCCGAGCGAGCCGGCGTGCACACAGGCCAGCGCGGCCAGCATGCGGCTGCCGGTCTGCCCGCGGAAGCCCAGCCCCGGCGCCCGGGCGCACAGCAGCTGCCACAGCGCCAGTTGCAGCACCACCGCGCCCAGCAGCGCCAGCGTGGCGGTGCGCATGTAGCGCGTATCGAACAGCAACGCGAACACGCCTTCGACACCGAAGCGGATGCTGAAATAGCGCAGCAACGCCACGTTGCCGACCACGATCACCAGCCACCAGTGCGGTGCGGCGCGCGCCGCCAGCGCCCAGGGCACCGCCAGCAGCGCCCATAGCGCAAACAGCTGCCAGGCGTCGGCGCCGGTCTGGTAGGTCTGCCCGATCACCGCGAGCAGCACGCCGGCAACGACCTGCGTGCCGCCCAGCGCGGCCCGGCCCGCGGTATCGCCAGCCGGACGCAGCCAGGCAAAGCCGGCAAGCAGCGTGAGCGCGCCGGCCAGCAGGCCGAACTTGGAAAACTTGTGGAGATCCTCCCAGTTGAAGGCGAAAAACACGATTACGCCCGCGCACAGCAGCGCGGTGCCCAGCGCCATCAGCGCCGTGTCCAGCCAGCGGCGCCAGTCGGTGGCGACGGGCTCGGTGCGCGCCCACGGCCCAGGGACGCCAGCCGCGTCCAGGCGCCCCAGTGCGCGCCAGTCGGCCAGTGCCCGGCGGATGGCGCGCCGTTCGCCGCTTCGTTCGCCGTTTGCCACGGTGGGTGTGCCTTGCATGCTCGCCCTTGCGTGCTGAGATGACGGGGACTTTAGCAAAGCGACGCGGGGGCCGCACCTGTTCCGTGGGAGGGGGTGGTGCGGTCGCGCTCTAATCTATGCCCGGCCTGCGCGGGCCGGTATGCTGTGGTTTTCTCGTCCTTCGCCCGTTCCATGACCCTCGGAATCCTTGCCGCCATCCATGATGAAGTCGATGGCCTGGTGGCCGCCATGCGCCATGACGACAGCCGCGCCACGGTGCGCACGATCGGCATGCGCGACTACTACGCTGGCCACCTGTACGGGCAGCCGTGCGTGCTGGTGCTGGCGCGCATGGGCAAGGTGGCGGCATCGGCCACCACGGTCACGCTGATCCGCGAGTTCGGGGCCACGCAGATCGTCTTTACCGGGCTGGCCGGCGGCATCGGGACGCACACGCAGGTAGGCGACATCGTTATCGCCGACCGCACCATCCAGCATGACCTGGACGCGCGCCCGTTCTTCGGCCGCCATGAGGTGCCGCTGCTGGACCGCGCCGAATTCCCGGCCGACCCGGCGCTGACGGCCGAGCTGCATGCCGCCGCGGCGGACTTCCTGCGGCAGGACCTGGCCGCCGAAGTGCCGCCTGAGGTGCGCGAGCGCTTCGGGGTCGCCTCGCCAGGGCTGCACCAGGGCATGATCGCCAGCGGCGACCAGTTCATCGGCTCGCCCGCGGCGGTCGCGGAATTGCGCGAGCGCCTGCCCGGGCTGCTGGCGGTGGAGATGGAAGGCGCCGCGGTGGCGCAGGTCTGCCATGAGTACGGCGTGCCGTATGCCGTGATGCGGACCATCTCGGACCGTGCCGACGAGACCGCCCATGTGGACTTTCCGGCATTCCTGAAGGATGTGGCCAGCCACTATTCCAGTGGCGTGCTGCGCCGCCTGCTGGCGGCCAGGGCCTGAGCCAAGGCCCGGTTCGCATCTGACCGGGATCAAACGGCGCGCAGATTCCCGACCGGGCAATTACTTCTGTTCTTACCGCCCACGCGGCCGCACCGCGCCCCAGACCCCCACCAGCAGCGCCGAGCCGGCGATCACCGCCAGCCAGCTGCTGAGCTGCCCGTCGACAAACAGATGCAAGGCCCGGCCGCCGTAGAAAGCGCCCGCCGCACCCGCCGCACCCAGCACCAGCGCGGCCGGCAGGGTCACCACGCGCCCTGCCGGATGCAGCCGGCGCGCCGCCAGCCCCACCAGCAAACCCACGATCAAGGTGCCCAGCATCCGCTTCTCCTGTGTTGTCAGCATCACAACCGCAAGGGCTGCGGCGTAACGATACTGCAATCCGGCGCCGCGCCTGCAATTAGCGATCCCGGCGGTATAATGGCAACCGGTCCGGCCACGCTCCGGACCGTACCTGTCCCCAACAAATGCAACTGCTCGCGATCGGCATCAATCACACAACGGCACCTGTCTCGCTGCGCGAGCGGGTGGCGTTTCCGCTCGAGCAGATCAAGCCCGCGCTGGGTGCGCTGCGCTCCCACCTGTCGGGGCGCAGCGGCACCGAAGCCGCCATCCTGTCCACCTGCAACCGCACCGAGATCTACTGCGCGACCGACGTCCTGACGCCGGGCACGGATGGTTTCGAGCACACCCTGCGCTGGCTGTCGCAGCACCACAACGTGCCGGCCGGCGAACTGGCCCCGCACCTGTACGCGCTGCCGCAGTCCGAAGCCGTGCGCCATGCCTTCCGCGTGGCCAGCGGCCTGGATTCGATGGTGCTGGGCGAAACCCAGATCCTGGGCCAGCTCAAGGACGCCGTGCGCACCGCCGGCGAAGCCGGCTCGCTGGGCACGTACCTGAACCAGCTGTTCCAGCGCACCTTCGCGGTAGCCAAGGAAGTGCGCGGCCAGACCGAGATCGGCGCGCATTCGGTGTCGATGGCCGCGGCCGCGGTGCGGCTGGCGCAGCGGATCTTTGAAAGCGTCTCGACCCAGCGCGTATTGTTCATTGGCGCGGGCGAGATGATCGAGCTGTGCGCCACGCACTTCGCCGCGCAGCAGCCGCGCCAGATCGTGGTGGCCAACCGCACCGTCGAGCGCGGCGAGAAACTGGCCGAGCAGCTCTCCGGCCAGGGCCTGACCGCCAACGCGATCCGCCTGACGGATCTGGGTGAGCGCCTGCATGAGTTCGATATCGTGGTGTCCTGCACCGCCAGCTCGCTGCCGATCATCGGCCTGGGCGCGGTGGAGCGCGCGGTCAAGCGCCGCAAGCACCGCCCGATCATGATGGTCGACCTGGCCGTGCCGCGCGACGTCGAGCCCGAAGTCGCGCGCCTGGACGACGTCTTCCTGTACACCGTCGACGATCTCGGCGCGATCGTGCGTGAAGGCAACGCGATGCGCCAGGCTGCGGTCGCACAGGCAGAAGCCATCATCGAAAGCCGGGTGCAGAACTTCATGCACTGGCTGGAAACCCGCAGCGTGGTGCCGGTCATCCGCGAGCTGCAGACCAGCGGCGAGGCCATCCGCCAGGCTGAACTGGAACGCGCGCGCCGCATGCTGGCACGCGGCGACGACCCCGAAGCCGTGCTCGAGGCCCTCTCCGGCGCGCTGACCCGCAAGTTCCTGCACGGCCCCACCCACGCGCTGAACCACACCCAGGGCGAAGACCGCGAGGCGCTACTGCGCCTGGTGCCAGGCCTGTTCCGCCACAGCAGCCACTCCGAGCGCTAGCCGCGCTTGCCCAGCCGCCGGCGCACCGCGCCGGGCACGCCCTCGCCGCCCGCCCACTACCGCGCGCGGCCCGGCCCACCCCCATTCCCGTCCGCATCCGATGAAAGCCAGCATGCTTGCCAAGCTCGACCAACTGGCCGAGCGACTCGATGAAGTCAACGCCCTGCTCGCGCGCGAAGACGCGACCGCCAAGATCGACCAGTACCGCAAGCTCAGCCGCGAACATGCCGAGTTGTCGCCGGTGGCCGAGCAATACGGCCAGTACCGCCAGGCGCAGGACGACCTGGCCACCGCGCAGGCGCTGCTGGACGATCCGGAGATGAAGGACTTTGCCGCCGACGAGATCGCCAGCGCGCGCGCGCGGCTGGAAGCCCTGGAAGCCAGCCTGCAGCGCCTGCTGCTGCCCAAGGATCCCAACGACGACCGCAACCTGCTGCTGGAGATCCGCGCCGGCACCGGCGGCGAGGAAAGCGCGCTGTTCGCCGGCGATCTGCTGCGCATGTACACGCGCTATGCCGAACGCCAGCGCTGGCAGGTCGAAGTGATGAGCGAATCGGAATCAGACCTGGGCGGCTACAAGGAAGTGATCGTGCGGATCGCCGGCGATGCGGCGTTTTCCAGGCTGAAGTTCGAATCAGGCGGCCACCGCGTGCAGCGCGTGCCGGCGACCGAGGCACAGGGGCGCATCCACACCTCGGCCTGCACGGTCGCGGTCATGCCCGAAGCCGATGAAGTGGGCGAGGTCGAGATCAACTCGGCCGACCTGCGCATCGACACCTTCCGCGCCTCGGGCGCGGGCGGGCAGCACGTCAACAAGACCGATTCGGCGGTGCGCCTGACCCACCTGCCGACCGGCATCGTGGTCGAGTGCCAGGACGACCGCAGCCAGCACCGCAACAAGGACAAGGCGATGAAGGTGCTGGCGGCCCGCATCAAGGACATGCAGACGCGCGCCGCACAGGCGAAGGAGGCCAGCACGCGGCGCAACCTGATCGGCTCGGGCGACCGCAGCGACCGCATCCGCACCTACAACTTCCCGCAGGGGCGGGTGACCGACCACCGCATCAACCTGACGCTGTACAAGATCGACATGATCATGGACGGCGACATGGATGAACTGCTGTCGGCGCTGGCCTCGGAGCATCAGGCTGATCAGCTGGCAGCACTTGGCGAAGGTGCGTAAGCGCCACTAAACGCATCCCCAAAAGGCTTCCGCCACGAACACCGCGTAAAGTCGCCGATATCTTTGTATTTCTTGTAAATGCTTGAAACAGCACTGGCAGGGGTAAGGCGGCTGTCTATAATCGATTTCGACCGGCAAACGGAGAATGGTGCCGGCGTAGTCTCTCCCGAGAACATACCTAGGACGAAATCATGAAAAAACTGCTCGCGCTGTTGATGATCACCGCGGCCATGGCCGCTTGCAGCAAGAAGGAAGAAGCCCCGCCTGCCGCCTCGAACGCCGAGAGCGCCATGCAAAGCGCCGCTGAATCCGCCAAGGCCGCGGCCAGCGATGCCGCGGCTGCCGCCAGCAACGCCGCAGACGCCGCCAAGTCCGCCGCCAGCGGTGCTGCGGCCGACGTCTCGGCCGCCGCCGACAAGGCCAAGGAAGACGCCGGCAGCGCCATGGCAAGCGCCAAGCAGGCCGCCAAGGACGCCGTCAACGCCGGTGCTGACAAGGCCAAGGACGCCGTCAATAAGTAATCGTCCGGGCGGGGGCATTGCGCCGCCCGCTGTCGATGAGCGGTACACTGGCGCCAAGCTGGAAGTCCCGCCCCAAAGCCCCGCCAGGCCTTTGCGCCGGTGGGGTTTTTTGTAGCCGGCAAAAGAACCGTCCCCTCCCTTTCGATGTCTTCCCCAAACTCTGCCGCGCTGCCGGCGACCCCCACGCTGCGCGAAGCCCAGACCCTCGCCGCCATGGCCGGGCTGCCTGCCCTGGAAGTGCGCATGCTGCTGACGCATGTCACCGGCCTGAGCCGCACCCAGCTGATCACGCGCGACACCGACACCCTCACCATCGCCCAGCGCGACGCCTTTGCCACGCTGCTGGCGCGGCGGCTGGCGGGCGAGCCGATGGCGTACCTGATCGGCGAGCGCGAGTTCTTCGGCCGCAAGTTCCGGGTCACGCCTGATGTGCTGATCCCGCGGCCCGATACCGAGGTCGCCGCCGAAGCCTCGCTGGCGCGGCTGGCTGAGGTGCCGCAGCCGAATGTGCTGGACCTGGGCACGGGCTCGGGCATTCTGGCCGTGACGCTGGCGCGCGAGCGTCGGGATGCGCAAGTCTGGGCCACCGACATCTCGCCCGGCGCGCTGATGGTGGCCCAGGACAACGCCAGCGCGCTCGGCGCCGACCGCATCCACTTCCTGGTGTCTGACTGGTACGCGGCGCTGCCGCCGGGCCTGCGCTTTCACCTGATCGTCAGCAATCCGCCCTATATCGCCGAGGGCGACCCGCACTTGGCCGAAGGCGACCTGCGCTTCGAACCGATCGACGCGCTGACCGACCACGACGACGGCCTGTCCGACCTGGGGGCCATCGTCGGCGGTGCCGGCGCCCGGCTGCTGCCTGGCGGCTGGCTGCTGATGGAGCATGGCTACGACCAGGCGCAGGCCACCCGCCAGCTGCTGGAAGCCGCCGGTTTCACCGAGGTCTTCACCGCCCGCGACCTGGCCGGCCTGGAACGCTGCACCGGCGGACGCTGGCAAGGCGCTCAGCCCGGCGGCACCACTGCCGCTCGCTGAAGCCCGGCGGCGATTCCGGTAAAATCTCCGTCAGATCCCCGCCACGCGGCCAGGCCGTGTGGTGTCCCATTCTCCCCAGGCGGCGCCCGCGACATGGCATCGCCCCACTGAAAAGCAAACCATGAGCGACGTGCAGCAAAAGATCGATCAGATCGTCAAGGGCAACCCGGTAGTCCTGTTCATGAAGGGCACCGCGCAATTCCCGATGTGCGGCTTCTCGGGCCGCGCCATCCAGATCCTGAAGGCCTGCGGCGTGGACGCGCCGACCACGGTCAACGTGCTGGATGACGAAGGCATCCGCCAGGGCATCAAGGAATACGCCAGCTGGCCGACCATCCCGCAGCTCTACGTGAACGGTGAGTTCATCGGCGGCTCGGACATCATGATGGAGATGTACCAGAACGGCGAACTGCAAACTCTGCTGAAGGGCTGAGTTCCTTTATGTCCGTGACTGGCGGCACACCCAAACGGCTGATCGTTGCCATCACGGGCGCCACCGGCGCCATCTACGGCGTGCGCCTGCTGCAGGTGCTGCGCGCGGCGCCTTCGGTGGAAACCCATCTGCTGATTTCGCCGGCCGGCGTGATGAACCTGCAGCACGAGCTGGACATCAGCCGTGCCGAGGTGGAGGCGCTGGCCAGCGTCGTGCACAACGTGCGCGACATCGGCGCGACCATCGCCAGCGGCTCGTTCCGCGCACAGGCGATGGTGGTGGCCCCCTGCTCCATGCGCACGCTGGCGGCGATTGCGCACGGCCTGTCAGATAACCTGATCACGCGCGCTGCCGACGTCACGCTCAAGGAGCGGCGCAAGCTGGTGCTGATGGTGCGGGAAACGCCGCTGAACCTTGCGCACCTGCGCAATATGACGGCGGTGACGGAAATGGGCGGGATCGTGTTCCCGCCGGTGCCGGGCTTCTACCAGAAGCCGCAAAGCATCGCCGAACTGGTCGATCATACGGTCGGGCGCGTGCTCGACCTGGTGGATTTGCCGGAGATCGGCCAGACGCTCGCGCCCAGCTGGGGCGGGCTGAATACCCGGCCCGGCGACGCCGCCGGCAACTGAAATGCCGCCGGCGCGCAGCCTCTCTCTACGCGCCGGCATCCTCCTGCATCGTCCTGCCAACGGCTGCCTTTACCAGTGGCGGTATCCCCGGCCGTAGTAGCCATAGCCATAGCCGCCGTAGTAGTACGGCCGCGGTGCCACCACGACCGGCGCCGGGGCCACGTACACCGGCGCAGGACCAATCGCGGGGCCGGCGGGCGTGGGATAGACGGCGCAGCCGCCCAGCAGGGTGACGGATGCCGCTGCGGCAGCCAGTCCAATCGTCAGCATTCTCATGATTTGTCCTTGGTGTGGAACGGGCATGTGCCTGCCCTGCTGACGTTATACGGGCAGAAAGCGTAATACGGCGTCAAAGGCGTGTAAGGCTTGTTACCGTTCCCTACGCGCCCTGTAACACACCCAAGGATGCCGTCAGATCTCGAACCGTATCCCCTGCGCCAGCGGCAGCGAATCGCCATAGTTGATCGTGTTGGTGGCGCGGCGCATATAGCCCTTCCACGCATCCGATCCTGACTCGCGGCCCCCGCCGGTTGCCTTTTCCCCGCCAAAGGCGCCGCCGATCTCCGCGCCGCTGGTACCGATGTTGACGTTGGCAATGCCACAGTCGCTGCCTGCCGAGGACAGGAAGCGCTCGGCCTCGCGCATCGATTCCGTGAAGATGCACGACGACAGGCCGTGCGCCGCGGCATTGTTCAGCGCGATGGCCTCATCCAGCGTGGTGTACGGCATCAGGTACAGGATCGGGGCAAAGGTTTCGGTCAGCATGGTGTCGTGCTGGGCGTCGGTCATCACCAGCGCGGGCCGCACGTAACAGGCATGCGGGTAGCGGTCGGCCAGAAGCCGTTCGCCGCCGGTGACGATATTGCCCTGCGCGCGGCAGGCGGCCAGCGCATTGGCCATGGCATCACCCGCGGCGGTGTCGATCAGCGGGCCGACCAGGGTGCCGTCAGCGAGCGGATCGCCGACGGGCAGGCGGTCGAACACCGTGATCAGTCGGCTCGCCATCGTATCCATCAGGTCGGCGTGGATAAAGCAGCGACGCAGCGTGGTACAACGCTGGCCCGCCGTGCCGGCCGCGGCAAAGATGATGGCCCGCACCGCCAGCTCGATGTCGGCCGAGGGTGCGACGATGGCGGCATTGTTGCCACCCAGTTCCAGGATGCTGCGCTTGAAGTGCCCGGCACAGGCAATGCCGACCTCGCGGCCCATGCGGGTCGAGCCGGTGGCGCTGACCAGCCGCACCGCCGGGTGCGACACCAGGTGGCTGCCCAGCATGCGCCCGCCCGGCAGCACCGCCGAGATGCCGGTGTGCTGCGGCGCCGCCGCGGCCAGCACGCGCTCCAGCAGGCCATGCGCGGCCAGCGCGCACAGGGTGACCTTTTCCGACGGCTTCCAGATCACGCCGTTGCCGCACACCAGCGCCAGCGCTGCATTCCACGCCCACACCGCCACCGGGAAGTTGAAGGCCGAGATCACGCCGCACAGCCCATACGGATGCCAGGTCTCGCGCATCGCATGCTGCGGGCGCTCGGAGGCAATGGTCAGCCCGTGCAGCTGGCGCGACAGCCCGACCGCGAAGTCGCAGATGTCGATCATCTCCTGCACCTCGCCCAGGCCTTCCTGCAGGATCTTGCCGGACTCGAGCGAGACCAGCCGACCCAGCGCCGGCTTGTGTTCGCGCAGCACCTCGCCGAAGCGCCGCACGATCTCGCCGCGCGCGGGCGCGGGCAGCAGCGCCCAGGTGGACTGCGCCGCGTGGGCGCGGGCGATCAGCGCATCGGCCTGCGCCGGCGTGCAGGCCGGGACATGGCCGATGGCCTCGCCATCGACCGGCGAGCGGACCGTCACGGCGCCGGCTGGCGTGCCCTCCCGCCACGGCCGCGGCAGGCCTAGCGAATCCCAGCAGGCAGCAAACTCTTGCGCTTTCATACGAGGGTCTCCTGTAGCGGATGCTGCGTGTAGTGGCGGCCGAAGCGATTGGCAAGGAAGGCGTCCAGCGGCATCGACTCCTGCCGCACGAAGCCGGATTGCGGCAGCGCGCCGGTGGCCACCATGTCCAGCGCGGTGCAGATGCCCGCGGCGGTGGTCAGCTGGATGGCGTTGACATGGCCACCCTTGCCATCCACCCCGCCGATGCGCACCGAGAACGAAGCCTGCGTCAGCGGCCCGCGCCCGCGTTCGCCCCCGGCCGGGTAGCCGGTGGCGGTGGCGAACACGATCACCACGTCCTGGTCGGTCACCGGGATGGCGCGGTCGAAGATATCGCGCAGCCATTCGCGGCGTTCGCGCAGGCGCAGGTCGTTGAGCAGCAGTTTCATCAGTGCGCAATGGCCGGGATAGCGGATGGACTTGTAGTCGACATGGCGCGCGCGGCCGGCCAGCGTCTCGGGCAGCGTGCCCAGGCCGCCAGATGTATTAAAGGCTTCGTACTCGATGCCGTCCAGCGCAAAGCTTTCCAGCCCCTCCAGCGCCGTCAGTTCCACGCGGCGGCCGTCGACGATGGCCTCGCACGGGTTGCAGTACTCGTTGATCAGTCCCTCGGTGCTCCAGGTCAGGTTGTACTTTAGCGCATTGCTGGGGTAGCGCGGCAGCGCGCCGACCCGCATCTGCAGGTCCAGCAGTTCCCCCCCGCCGCGCAGGAAGCGCTGCGCCAGGTCATGCCCGACCACGCCGATAAAGCCCGGCGCCAGCCCGCACTGCGGCATCAGCACCGAGCGCGCGCTTTGCGCCAGCTGGCGGATAGCCTGGGTCGCTGCCACGTCCTCGGTCAGGTCGAAGTAATGCACGCCCAGGCGCGCCGCCACCGAAGCCACGCTGATCGCAGCGTGGAACGGCAGCGCGTTGAGCACGGCGTCGGCGCCGGCCAGCAGCGCGGCGCAGGTGCCGGGCTCGGTGGGGTCGCCGGCGCGCGCCAGCACGCCGCGCGGCAGGCCGTCGAGGCGGCGTGCGTCATGGTCGACCACGCTGACGCGGTAGTCGCCACTGTCATGCAGCATGGTGGCAATGGTGCGCCCGATCTTGCCCGCGCCCAGTACCGCCACGTGCAGCGGGCGGGTCGCCTTGGGCAGGTCGCGCGGGGCCTGCCGGCCCAGGTTCGAGGCTTGCATGGTGTCTCCGTCCACAAGAAAAGGTTGTCCTGTTGACTGGAGTATGGATAGCCCGCGCGACACAATGAAGCCACAAGAACGACGAAAACCCGCCATAATCGAACGAAACGACGAACCATCCCGACGCAATGACCGAGCTCGACACCACCGACCGGCACCTGCTGTCGCTGCTGCAGGCCAATGCCCGCGAAAGCGCCGCCAACCTCGCCCGGCACCTGGGTATCGCCCGCACCACCGTGGTGGCGCGCATCGCGCGGCTGGAGCGCAGCGGGGTGATCGCCGGCTACGGCGTGCGGCTGGGGCAGCGCATGGAAGACAACGCCATCCTGGCCTATTGCGGCCTGTCGGTGCAGCCCAAGGCCGCGCCCGCGATCCTGCGCGCGCTGCAGCGCCTGCCCGAGATCGAAGAGGTCAATTCTGTCAGCGGCCCGGTCGACTACCTGGTGGCGATCCGCTGCGACACGCATGACCGGCTGGACCGGCTGCTCGACGAGATCGGCATGCTCGACGGCGTCAACCACACCACCACCTCGATCGTGCTGGCGCGCAAGCTCGACCGCCGGCGCGCTGCCGGCTGACGCGGTATGCTGCCAAACCCATCAGCCTTTGCGGAGAAACAGAACATGAACAATCCGATCCGTGTCGCCGTGGGCGGCGTGACCGGCTGGGCCGGCGGCGAACTGGCGCGCGGTGTGGCCCATGCGGCCGACATGACCCTGGTGGCCGGCCTGTCGCGCGGCGCCGCCGGGCAGCCTTTGGCGCAACTGACCGGCCATGCCGATACGCCGGGCGTGGCGGCCGCCAGCATCGAGGCCCTGGGCGAGACGCCCTACGACGTCTATGTCGAATACACCAAGCCGGGCATCGCCAAGCACAACATCCTGCAGGCGCTGGCGCACGGCGCGCACGTGGTGGTGGGCACCTCGGGGCTGACCGACGAGGACTATGCCGAGATCGACGCGGCCGCGCGCCAGGCCGACCGCGGCGTGCTCGCCTGCGGCAATTTCGCCATCACGGTGGTGCTGCTGCAGAAGTTTGCCGAGATGGCCGCGCGCCACCTGGAGCACTGGGAGGTCATCGACTACGCGAAGGCCGGCAAGATCGACGTGCCCTCCGGCACCGTGCGCGAGCTGGCCTACCGGCTCGGCCAGGTCAAGGCCGCCGCGCAGGCGGTGCCGGTCGACCAGGTCAACGGCCCGAAGGAAACCCGCGGCGCCACCATGTCGGGCACGCAGGTGCACGCGGTGCGGTTGCCGGGCTACCAGCTTGGCGTGGAAGTGATCTTCGGCGCCGACGGCCAGCGCCTGCACCTGAAGCACGAAGCCGGCGACGGCTCCACGCCCTATGTCGCCGGCGCGCTGCTGGCGATCCGCAAGGTCCACACCGTGCGCGGCGTGGTGCGGGGGCTGGACAAGGTGATGGAAGGGCTCTGAGGCCCGCGAGCGGCTAGAGCAGGCAGTTAGCCGCCTGCTGCGGGGTTACCAGCTGCCAGGCTTCTCCGGCTTGGCGGCTGGCTTCGGCGCGGGCTTGGCGGCGGCTCCCTTGCCGCCCTTGGCCGCGGGTGCCGAGGCCGGATTGAGCTGCTTGTCCACCTCGGCATCCTTGTCCGCCATCAGCACGCGCGCCTGCGGCAGCAGCATTTCGATGGTGCCGGTGTTGGGGTCTTCCGGCATGGCGTAGAGCTCAACCGTCAGCGGCTTGTGCATCCAGCCGGCGTGCAGCGTCTTGACGGTCTTGCCAGCCTTGTCGGGCATGTCGACCTGCTCCTGCCGGAACGGCTTGCCGTACAGCGCGCTGACGCTGTCGGCCGCGGCCTGCTGCGAGTTGGCGCCGGCGGTCGGCACCACCAGGCCGACCAGCGCGTTGCGGTCGACAAAGGCCAGCACAAAGGGGCCGTCCATGAAGGACGGGCGCTGCGCGCGCGGCACGCCGACCTGGCGCATCAGGCCATCACCCTTCAGTTCGACACAGAATCCGGTGACATCGCGGCCATCGGGCGTGCGCTTGTCGGCGCAGTCCGGCAAGGCCGGCAGCGGGTTGCCGATTTCCAGCATGGCCAGCAGCGGCGACAGCGCGCTGTTCGCGGCCTGGGCCTTGGCCGGTGCGGGGGCCGCCGGCTTGGCGGCAGGGGCGGAAGCAGGGGCAGCAATGGCGCCGGCAGCGGCGCCCAGCAGGCCGGCAAGCGCCAGCCCGGCAACGGGGAATTTCAAATCGGACTCCTGATGAACGGCTCCGGGTTGGAGCCCGCCCCGGCCGGGTTGTTCCTGAGGGGCGCGGGCGGTGACGGAAAAGTCACCGGCGGCCTGCCGGGCCAGGGGCGAGCAGTAGCTTACCCCATGGCCCTGGCGGCTCCCGCACTTCCACTCAGTCCAACGAAATGTTATTGGCCTTGATTACCTTGCCCCAGTGCTCGCGGTCGGCTTCGATATAGCGGTCGATCTCGGCCTGCGTGCGCGGGGCCTGCACGACCAGTCCCAGCGCGCTGAAGGTGGAACGGAACTGCGCGTCCTTCAGCACGTGGGCAGCGGCGGCCTGCAGCCTGGCCACCGCATCGGGCGGCGTCTGCGCGGGCACGGCCAGGCCGAACCAGGTGGCGGCCTGGAAGTTGGGATAGCCGCTTTCCGCCACAGTCGGCACGTTGGGTAGCACGTCCAGCCGGGTGCGGCCGGTGACCGCCAGGGCCTTGAGCTTGCCTGCCTTGATATGCGGCAGCGAGGTGCTGACCACATCCACCATCAGCTGCACGTCGTTGGCCAGCAGCGCCGACAGCGCCGGGGCGCTGCCGTTGTAGGGCACGTGGGTGACACTGATGCCCAGCTCGGTCTTGAGCATTTCAGTGGCCAGCTGGAGCGCGTTGCCCAGGCCGACCGAGCCATAGTTGAGCTTGCCGCCCGCGGCCTTGGCATAGGCCGCGAACTCGCGGATATTGCTGGCCGGCACCTTGTCGTTGGTCACCACCACCAGCGGCACCTCGGCGCCAATGCTGAAGATCCTGAAATCCTTGGGCGGATCGTAGTTGATTTTCTTGTACAGCATCGGGTTGAGCACCATGCTGCCGTTGGTGGCCAGCACCATGGTGTAGCCGTCTGCCGGCGCACGCGCCACGCTGGTGGTGCCGATCATGGTGGCCGCGCCGGGGCGGTTTTCCACCACCACGGTTTGGCCCAGCTGGCGCGACATGCCGTCGGCCAGCGCGCGGCCGAACTGGTCGGTCGAGCCGCCGGGCGTGTAGGGCACCACCAGCTTGATCGGGTGGTCGGGATAGGCGGCCTGCACGGCCCCGCCCCACATGGCCAGCGCGCACCCCGCGCCGGCTGCCATCGCGGCGAGCCAGGCGCGCCGTCCGCTCGGTTTGTTCTGCATCGCGTCTCCTCATGTTGTTATCGGTCGTGATCCATGCAGGCCGGGCAGGCGCTCAGACGCGGCGCTGGCGGCCTTCCCAGTATCGGTCACGCAGCCGGCGCTTGGCGAGCTTGCCGGTTTCATCGCGCGGCAGCTGCGCCTCGACCACGATGCTGCGCGGCACCTTGAAGCCCGACAGCCGCTGGCGCAGCCAGTCGATCACCTCGGCCTCGCGGATCTCCACGCCCGGCATCGGCTGCACCATGCCAAGCAGGCGCTCGCCGTATTCGTCGTCGGGGATGCCGAACACCACGCAGTCGGCCACGCCGGGGTAGCGCGCCAGTTCATGCTCGATCTCGGCCGGGTAGATGTTCACGCCGCCGGAGATCACCATGTCCGAGGCGCGGTCGCAGATAAACAGGTAGCCGTCGGCATCGACATAGCCCATGTCGCCCAGCGTCACCAGCCCGTCGCGGTCGATGGCGGCGCGCGCGGCGTCATTGTTGCGGTAGCTGAAGTCGGGGTAAGCCGGCTGGCGCACGTAGACCAGGCCGATCTCGCCCGGCGCGCACTGGCGGCCGTCCTCGTCGAGGATGCGCAGCTGCGCGTCATCGACCGGCTTGCCGGCGGTGCCCGGGCGCGCGGCGGCATCGGCCGGCGTGGCCACGGTGATCATGCCGGCTTCGCTCGAGGCGTAGGTCTCATGGATGACCGGGCCCAGCCATTCCAGCATCGCGCGCTTCACGTCGGGCGAGCACGGCGAGCCGGTGGAGGCGACGAAGCGGATCGAAGACAGGTCGTACTTCGCGCGCACCTCGGGCGGCAGCTTGAGCAGGCGCACGTACATGATCGGCACCAGGTAGAGCACGTCGATGCGGTGCTTCTCCACCAGCGCCAGCACCTGCTCGGCATCAAAGCGTGGCGTGAGCACCAGGCGTTCGGCCATCTGCAGCGCGTTCTGGATAAACGAGCCCGGCGCGCTGTGGTACAGCGGCGCCGACATCAGTGTGCGGCAGCCCGGCTCGATGCCGTAGGTCTGCCGCACCACCGAGCGCATGCGCGCAAGCTGTTCCTCCAGCCGGTCCAGCGGCAGCGGCTGGCGCACCACGCCCTTGGGCCGGCCGGTGGTGCCGGAGGTGTAGGCCATATGGCCGCGCGGCGCCACGCGCGGGCCGTCGTAGGCCGGCTGCTGCGCCAGCCAGCTTTCATAGTCGATGGCGCCTTCGGCGGGGCCGCCCACCGACAGCACCGTCATGCCGGCCGGCACGGCGTCGCGCACGGCGGGCAGCAGGTCGGCCTGCACCAGCAGCACCTTGGCGCCGCTGTCGGTCAGCAGGAAGCGCACTTCCTCGGCGGTGAAGTGCCAGTTGATCGGGCAGTAGTAGCAGCCTGCGGTGCGGCAGGCATGGACCACGTCGGCATAGGCCGGATCGTTGCGCAGCAGCACGGCGACCACGTCGCCCTCCTGCACGCCCAGCGCGCGCAGGCCGCCAGCCAGCCGGGCGCCGCGCGCCAGCAGTTCTTCGCCGCTGCGGTGCATGTCTTCAAACCAGAGGTCCGTGGCCATCCGTTGTCTCCTGTGCGATCCGTTCTGTCAGCCGACCACTGTATCGGCGTAGCCGTGGATCGACAATCACGCGTAACGGAATCACAATGTTGCACCAGACGCGACAATCCTGCAGGCAATCCCCGATGGACCTCAACCTGATCCAGGCCTTCGTCGACATCGTCGATGCGGGCAACCTGGCCGAAGCCGGCCGGCGCCGCGGCGTTACGCGCTCGCAGGTCAGCCGCCAGCTGCGTGAGCTGGAGCACCAGGCCGGCGCCCAGCTGCTGCGCCGGACCACGCGCCGGCTGGAGCTGACCGAGCCCGGCCATGCGCTGTACCAGCATGGCGTGCGCATCTTGCAAGAAGTGGCCTCGGCGCAGGCCGAGATCGACAGCCTGGGCCAGACCCTGCGTGGCCACGTGCGCGTGAGCGTGCCCACCGGGCTGGGCGATGCCTATATCGCGCCGCTGCTGCTGCAGTTTGCGCAGAAGCACCCCGGCATCACGCTGCGCGTGTTCTTCGCCAACCGCGTCAACGACCTGATCGCGGCCGAGATCGATGTCGCGCTGAAGGTCACCTCAGCGCCGCCACTGGATCACGTGGCGCGTGAAATCTGCGACATCCGCTGGCAACTGTATGCATCGCCGGAGTACCTCGCAGGCATCCCGCCGGTACAAGTGCCGCCGGACCTGACCGGCTGCAACTTCCTGTGCCCGCCGTACCCGCCGCGCCAGTTCCCGCTGTCGCTCTACCGCGACGGCCAGCGCGTGGACGTGGCGCTGACGCCAAAGCTGCAGTCCGAAAACTTCCTGTTCCTGGCGCGCGCCGTGCGCGAGGGCCACGGGATCGGCATGCTGCCGGTCTACATCGGCTGGGAGGAAGTGCGCGCCGGCCGGCTGGTGCCGGTGCTGCCCGACTGGCGCCCGGAGGGGCTGGGCAACAAGCTCTTCATCATCACCACGCCCAACCTGCACCCGTCGATGGCCACCCGCGCGCTGATCGGGTTCCTGCGCGAGGAACTGGACAAGCTTGAGGTGTTCCACGACGCGGTGGCGTAGCCGGCACCGCTGGCCGGTGAACGAACGCTTTCTGGACCCAGGGTCGCAGCCCGCCCTGCAAACTTTCGTTTTGCAAGCTATGCTCCAGAAAACTTGCATTTTGAAAGCAAGCCGGCAAGACCAGAACGGCGGAAACCATGCCCCCTACCGATTTCACCTCGATGCCCTGCCCCGTCGCCCGCTCCATGGCCGTGCTGGGCGAACGCTGGGCCATCCTTGTGCTGCGCGAGGCCTTCTACGGCAGCACGCGCTTCGACGAGTTCGAACGCAACCTTGGCATCGCCCCCAACATCCTCAGTGCGCGCCTGAAGACACTGGTGGCGCACGGGCTGCTGGTCCGCGTCACGCCCGATGGCGGCGGGCGCCACGTCTACCAACTGACCGACAAGGGCCGCGACTTCTTCCCGGCCTATGTCGGGCTCAAGGCCTGGGCCGACCGCTGGATGGCCGATGAAAAAGGTCCGCTGACGCTGCTGCAGGACCGCCGCACCGGCACCGAGATTGCCGAGCCGGCGCTGGCGCGCGCCGACGGCAGCGCGATCACGCTGGACGACGTGCGCGTCTTGCCCGGCCCGGGCGCCGGCCGCTTCCTGCGGCAGCGCTTTGGAGAGGCCGAGACCGCTGGCGAGCAAGGGGAGGCCCGCCATGACTGACACGCGCGCATTGCCCGCGGGCGCCATGTCCGCCGAGGGGGTACCGGCCACTGAAATTGCGCGCCGCATCGGCAAGCTGGCCGGGCCGACCGCGCTGATCGCCGTGCTGCAGGCCGCGGCCCAGTTGATCGAAACCTGGCTGGCCGCGCGCCAGGGCACGGCGGCGTTGGCCGGCTGGGCGGTGGTGCTGCCGTTTGCGCTGCTGCTGCAGCAGATGTCGACTGGAGCGATGGGCGGCGGCGTGGTCGCGGCCATCGCCCGCGCGCTCGGCGCCAACAAGCGCGAGGAAGCGTCTTCGCTGGTCGTCCACGCGCTGCTGATCGCAGTGACCGCCGGGCTGGCCTTTGCGGTGGTGCTGGCGGGCTTCCCGCGCGGCGTGCTGGGCGCGGTGGCCGGCGCCACGGCGGCGGAGGCCGCTGCCAACTATGCGATCTGGCTGTTCGGTGCCGGAGCCATTCCGGCGTGGCTGGCCAATACGCTGGCCTCGGTGCTGCGCGGCGGCGGCCGCCATGCGCTGGCCGCACGCGTGCTGGCGCTGATGTGGATCGCCTTCCCGGTGCTGTCGTGGCTGCTGGCCGAGCCTGCCGGCATGGGGCTGGCCGGCATCGGTGCCGCGCTGGCGGCGGTGTCGTGGGCCGCGGCGCTGGCGATGGCGATCGTGGTGGCGCGCGGAGGCGCGGGCTTCGTGCCGGTGCTGCGGGTGCGGCCGTCGTGGGAGCTGTTCGCGCGCATCCTGTCGGTGGGCCTGGTGGCGTGCGCGCTGGCCTCGGTGGCCAACCTGACCACCATCCTGGTCACCGCGCAGCTGCGCCACCACGGCACCGCGGCGGTGGCGGCCTATGGCATCTCGGCGCGGCTGGAATTCCTGATGATCCCGCTGGCCTTTGGCGTGGGCTCGGCGCTGACCGCGCTGGTCGGCCGCGCCGTGGGCGCCGGCGACTGGCATACCGCCCGCCGCACGGCATGGGTCGGCGCGTTCCTGGCGCTGGTCATCGCCGGCACCGCCGGCGCCGCCGTGGGCCTGGCGCCGGTGCGCTTTGCCAGCCTGTTCACCAATGACGCCGATGTGATCGCCATCGCCGCGCGCGCCCTGTCATGGGTAGGGCCGGCCTTCGGCGGCTTCGGCCTGGGCATGGCGCTGTACTTTGCCTCGATGGGCGCGGGCCGCATGCGCTGGCCGGTGGTCGCGGGGCTGTGCCGGATCGCGCTGGCAGTGGGTGGTGGCTGGCTGCTGGCCAACGTATTCGGGATGGGGCTGGACGGACACTTCCTGGGGGTGGCGCTGGGGATTACGGCCTATGGCGTGGTCACGGCACTGGGGGTGCGGCAAGGGGAATGGTCGGCGCGGTAGGAGCAAGCGGCTGGCGGGCGCCAGCCGCCCCTGCTACCGCCTCAACACCTTCGCATCCCCCTGCATCCCCGCGTCGCGCACATCCTGCGGCACCGACGGCCAGCCGCCGCCGAGCGACTTGTACAACGCCGCGGTGCCGGTCAGCACGTCAACCTGCCCCTGCACCGCCGACAGCTGCGCGGCGAACAGCTTCTCCTGCGCCGTGGTCACCTCCAGGTAGCTGGAATAGCCGCCCTCGTAGCGCGCGCTCGACTGGTCGGCATAGACCACCAGGCTCTTCTCCTGCTGGCGCAGGCTCACCAGGCGGTTGCGCGTCTCGATGCCGTTGGACAGTGCACTGTTGACGTCGGCCAGCGCCGCCAGCACGGTGCCCTGGTAGGCCAGCATGGCCTGGTCGCGCTGCGCCGAGGCGGTCTGCACCTGGCCGCGGATGGCGCCGCCCTGGAAGATCGGCTGGGTCAGGCCGGCACCGATCCCCCACACCTGCGAGGCACTATGCCACAGCCCCGCCGGCAAACTGGCGATGGCGCCGAACAGGCCACTCAGGTTGACGGCCGGCAGGTACAACGCCTGCGCGGCGCCCAGCTGCGCGTTGGCGGCGATGGCGGACTGCTCGGCCTGCAGCACGTCCGGCCGGCGCGACAGCAGCGCGGCTGGCAGGTCCGCACCCACCGGCGGCGGCTGCAGTTCATTGACCGGCTTGCCGCGCTCGATCGGACCGGGCTCGCGGCCCAGCAGCACCGACAGGGCGTTCTCGGTCTGCGCGATGCCGCTGCGCAGCACCGGGATCGTCGCCTCGGTCACGTAGAAATCGTTCTCGGCCTGCGACAGTTCAACCTGCGAGATGACCCCGCCCTCATAGCGCTGCCGGAAGATATCCAGCCCAGCCCCGCGCGCCTTAAGCGTCTGCTGCGCGATCTCCAGCTGCGCGTCCAGCCCGCGCAGCGTGGCGTAGCCCTGCACCACCGATGCCGCCAGTGACAGCACCACGCCACGGCGCGCGTACTCGGCATTCCACAGGCTGGCCTCGGCGGATTCCGCCTGGCGCCGGATGCGACCCCACAGGTCGATCTCCCAGCTGGCATTGGCGAGCAGCTGGTAGGAGTTGCGCGGGCCATCGAGCGACGCGAACGGCGTGCCGTTGAAGGTGCCGGCGCGCTGGCGCGTGGCCGCCGCCGATAGGTTCACCTGCGGGAAGAATCCCGAACGCACCACCATCAGCTGGCCGCGGAACTCATCGATGCGGGCCGCGGCGATGCGCACGTCGTAGCTGTTGCGCAGCGCCGTCTCGACCAGCGTGTTCAGCACCGGGTCGCCGAAGCTGTCCCACCAGGCGCTGTCCGCGGCCACGGACAGCACCCCGGTATCGATGCGGTACTGCGCCGGCTCAGGCGTGGCCGGGCGCTCATAGTTGGGGCCGATGGCGCAGCCGCCCAGCGCCGCGGCCAGGCAGGCGCCGGCCAGCCGGTGGCGTACGCTCATGACGGTTCTCCGGCCGGTGGCGTGGTGGGCGCGGCCCCGACCTTGGGCTTCGGCTTGCGCTCGGACATCACCTCCAGCCCCCAGAAGAACATCGGGATGAAGAACAGCGCAATGACCGTGGCGCCGAGCATCCCGCCGATCACGCCGGTGCCCAGCGACTGCCGGCTGGCCGCCGACGCGCCGCTTGCGATCGCCAGCGGCACGCAGCCGAGGATAAAGGCGAGCGAGGTCATGATGATCGGGCGCAGGCGCAGCTTGGCCGCATGCAAGGCGGCATCGTAGGCACTGAGGCCTTCCTTGTGCCGAATTTCCACCGCGAACTCGAAGATCAGGATGGCATTCTTCGCCGCCAACGCAATCAGCACCGTCAGCCCGATCTGGAAGTAGACGTCGTTCTGCATGCCGCGCAACAGGATGGCAACCAGTGCACCGAACAGCGCGAATGGTACCGCCAGCAGGACACCGAACGGCAGCGACCATTTTTCGTACTGCGCCGCGAGGATCAGGAACACCATCAGCAAGGCAAAGGCAAAGACCATCGCTGCCGTCGATCCGGCGGTCTTCTCCTCGTACGCCTGTCCGCTCCAGGCAAAACTGTAGCCCTGGCCAAGCACTTCCCGCGCCACGTCCTCCATGGCCGCAAGCGCCTGGCCAGAGCTGTAGCCCGGCGCGGCATCGCCCATGATCTTGGCGGCCGGGAAATTGTTGAAGCGGGTCATGATATCGGCGCCTGGGACATACCGGGATGTCGTCACCGCCTTGATCGGCACCATTTCGCCGTTGCGGTTGCGCACGTAGACCTTGTCGAGATCCTCCGGACGCGAGCGGTAGTCGGCCTCGGCCTGCAGGATCACCTGGAACAGCCGGCTGTTCTTCGGGAACTGGCTGACGAAGAGCGAACCGAACATGGTCTGCAGCGCGGAATAGACCTGCTCGACGGGCACGCCCTGGGTTTCGGAGCGTTCGCGATCCACCTCCACCAGCAACTGGCGCGAGCGCGTGTTGATGGTGGAATTGATCCCGGTCAGCTCTGGCCGCTGCCGCGCCTTGGCGATAAAGGCATGCACCCGCTCCTCCAGTTGCTGGTAGGTGCCGTCCGCCGTGCTCTGGAGCCAGAACTCAAAACCACCGGTTGTTCCCAGGCCCGGGATCGAGGGCGGGTTGATCGGAATGGTCACACCGTCCTGGTAGCTCGCAAACTCCTTCTTCGCTTTGGCGATCAGATCCGCCGCGCTCTCGCCTTCCTTGCGGTCATGGAAGCCCTTCAGCGTGATGAACAAGGTGGAAGCATTGGCCTTGTTCTGCGAATCGATCAGGCTGTACCCGTCCACAGACGCCACCGAGCTGACGCCGGGCTGCTTGGCGTACCAGGCCTCGGCACGGGAGGAGAGGTTGCCGGTGCGGTCCAGGCTGGCCGCATCCGGCATGACCACGGCACCGAACAGATAGCCCTGGTCCTCCACCGGCAGGAACGACGACGGTATCCGCACGAACATCAGCACGCTCACCCCGATCATGACAAGGATGATGACGATGGAAATCACCGTCCGCCTGATCACGACCTGCAGCGACTTGTCGTACCCCTGGATCAGGCGATCGAACGAATTGTTGAACCACTGGAAGAACCGGTTCTTCTTGTGCTCGCCGGGCTTGAGCAGGATTGCCGCAAGCGCCGGCGACAGTGTCAGCGCCACCACCCCGGACAGCACCACCGACACCGCGATGGTGACGGCAAACTGCTTGTAGAGCTGGCCGGTAATGCCGGACAGGAACGCCACCGGGATGAATACCGCCAGCAGCACCAGCACGATCGCAACCACGGGGCCGCTCACCTCGTCCATGGCACGCTTGGCCGCCTCCTTTGGTGGCAGCTTGAACTCCACCATGTTGCGCTCGACGTTCTCGATCACCACGATCGCGTCGTCAACCACAATGCCGATGGCCAGCACCATCCCGAACAAGGTCAGCATGTTGACCGAGAAGCCGAACATGCTCATGCCGACGAAGGCGCCGATGATCGACACCGGCACGGCAAGGATCGGCACGATGGTTGCGCGCAGGCTCTGCAGGAACAGGTAGACGACCAGGATCACGAGGATCACCGCATCGCGCAGCGTGTGCACCACCTCGTTGATCGATTCGTTCACAAACTCGGTGGTGTCGAGCGCGACCTCATATTCCAGCCCCGGCGGGAACGACTTCTTCAGTTCCGCCAGCGTGCTGCGCACCTGCTTGGCCACGTCCAGCGCATTGGCGCCCGGCTGCTGGTAGACCGCCAGCAGCGTGGCGGTCTTGCCCTTGTAGCGGCTGCGCAGCGAATAGTCCTTGATGCCGAGCTCGGCCCTGCCGATGTCCTTGAGCCTTACCAGCGCGGCGTCGCCCGACTGCGCGCGCAGGATCATGTTCTCGAACTCGGCAGGCTCGGTCATCTGGCCCTTGGTCGCAATCGGGAACGTCTGCAGGACCGTGCCCGTGGTCGGCGACTGTCCGATACGGCCGGCCGAGAACTGCTGGTTCTGCGCGCTGACAGCGTTCTTGACGTCTTCCGTGGTAATGCCCAGCGACGCCATCCGGTCCGGCCGCAGCCAGATCCGCATGGCGTAGTCCGGATTGCCGAAGATCGCCGACTGGTTGGCCCCGGGAATGCGCTTGAGCGCATCCAGCACATAGATGTTGGCGTAGTTGCCGACAAAGGTCTGGTCGTAGCTGTTGTCCGGCGAAAAAATGGCAATCACCATCATGAACGCGGAAGAACGCTTCTGCACGGAAACGCCCTGGGCCGTGACAGCTTCAGGCAGGGTCGGCAGCGCCAGGTTGACCCGGTTCTGCACGTCCACCTGCGCCAGTTGCGGATCGGTCCCGATCTCGAAATACACCGTCAGGGTCAGGTCACCCGTCGAGGAACTCGTCGAGTTCATGTACATCATCCGGTCCGCGCCGTTGACCTGCTGCTCGATCGGCGCTGCGACGTTCTGCGCGACCACTTCCGCGCTGGCTCCCGGGTATCGCGTCGTCACCGTGATCGACGGCGGCGTGACGTCCGGGAACTGGGCAATCGGCAGTTTGGTCAGCGCGACCAGGCCACCCACCACGATGATGATGGACAGGACCGACGCAAAGATGGGCCGGTCGATAAAGAAGTGGGCAAGCTTCATGGCTTGCTCCCTGCGCTCTCCGCGCCCCTGGCCTGGCCGGGGGATGGCGCGCCTGGCGCACCTGGCGCGCTGGCGGGCGCCGCACCTGCCGGCGGCTTCTGTCCGGGCACGGCCTCGGTGGCCTTGACCGGCGCGTCGGGCGTCAGCCGCAGCCCGCCGCTGACGACCACGCGCTCGCCGGCCTTCAGGCCGGAGCGGATCACCCAGTTGTCACCGGTCCACTGGCCCACGTCGACCACGCGCTGCTGGGCCTTGTTGTCCGCGCCGACCACCCACACCATCTGTCCGCGCGGACCCTGGATGACGGCTTCCTGCGGCACCGCCACGGCCTTCGTGCGCTCGGCGCCATGCAGCTTCACGCGCACGAACTGGCCGGGGCGCAGCGTGCCGTCAGGGTTGGAAACCTCGGCGCGGATCATGTAGGTGCCGGTTTCGGCGCTGAACGAGGCATCGGCAAAGGTGATCTTGCCGTGATGCGGGAACTGGCTGCCATCGGCCAGCACGATCACCACGTCAAAGGCGCCCTTGGGCGGGAACTTGAGCGCGCCGGACTCCTGCTCCGAGCGCGCGGCCAGCACCTCGTTCTCGGACAGGCTGAAGTTGACCCACATCGGGTCGAGCTTGGCGACATAGGTCAGCAGGCTGTTTGACGGATCGATATAGCTGCCCGCCTGCTTCTTGGCAAAGCTCGACACGCCGGTGACCGGTGACTTGATCGTGGTATAGCCCAGGTTCAGCCTGGCATTAGTGACATTGGCCCGGGCCCCCTCGACCGCGGCCGCGGCGGCCTGCTGCTTGCCAACGGCGTCGTCCAGGTCGCGCTGGCTCAGGGCGTTGCGCTCGGCCAGCGGGCGCACCCGCGCCAGGTCGGCATTGGCGGTCTTGAGCCGCGCCACCTGCTGCGCCATTTCGGCATTGGCCGCATCCAGCGCCGCGGCGAACGGCTTGGGATCCATCAGGAACATGGTCTCGCCGGCCTTGACCACCGCGCCCTCGGTATAGACGCGCCGGTCCAGGAAGCCATTGACGCGCGCGCGGATCTCTACCTGCTGCGAGCTCTGGGTCTGGCCGACGAAGTCATAGACGATCGGCACATCGCGCAGCGCCACCGTCATCGCGCCGACCTCGGCCGCGGGCGGTGCACTGGGCGCCGGTTTGTCCTTGCCGCAGGCGGCCAGCGTCATCGCGCAGACCAGCCAGAGCGCGCCGCGCCAATGGAAAGCAGTGTTCACGGATCCCTCTCCCGCCATGGTTATGCACGCGATTGCCGCGCGCACGCCGGCGACGTTCCGTCGCGCCGGACCGGTGGCCGCACTCGCCTCTTTACCGGCAGGGTAAGGCTCGGCCCTGCGGGCGCCAATTCAATTCTTTTGTAGACGTCTTTACTGCTTTCGACTTGCTTTCGATCGCACCCGCGCAGTTGCCCGCGCGGGCTGCCAGGGCCCTGGCTCAGCGGCGGAAGCCGCCATGGAAGCCGCCCCCGCGGAAACCACCGGCACGGCCGACGCCACCGCGCCCCTGCCACTGCTGCGCCGCGCCCTGGAAGCGCTGCTGGCCAACCTCGCGCGCCTGGCGCTGCTGCTCCAGCCGTGCAGTGGCGTCGTTGTTGGACTGCACCGGCTCCCAGCCGCCGGGGGTGTGCTTCTGCCAGCCGTCGTCGGTGCGCTGGTACACCGAGCCGTCGTGGCCGGCATACACGTTGCCGTTGTTCCACGCCACCGCATTGTTCTTGTCCGGATTGGCGACAAAGCCACGGCTGCCGGCGGTGTGCTGGCCGGTCTGCGTATTGCCGGCAATGCCCGCCTCGGCCGCGCCGACGCGGCCGGTCTGCGCGTTGTAGCCCGCCGCCTGGCGGCCGGCGGCATAGTTGCCGGTGTAGGTGTTGCCGGCCGCGCCGCCGCGCGCCGCGCCCTCGCGCCCGGTCGACGGATTGGCGAACGAGCCCTGGCGGCCCGCCGCATAGTTACCGGAATAGGGATTGAACGCCGCACCGCGGCTGCCCTGGTAACGCGCCCCGGTGGCCGGGTTGTAGCCGGCGCCGGCGGTGCCGCGCCATTCGGTGCCGGTCCAGGCGTTCCAGCCCTGGGCGTGGGTCACGGTGCCCTGGCCCCAGCGTCCGTAGAAATTGGCCTGGTTCACGTTGACGTAGTTCCAGTTGTACGCGCCACCCCACCAATAAGGGCCCCAGTACGGCGACGCCGCCCCCCAGAACGCGCCCGCGGCGAAGCCGAAGGCAAAGCCCTCAGCCATGCCGATGCCAAAGCCGGCGCCATAGCCATAGGTGGCCGGATAGCCGTAGTAGACCGCGCCCACATAGGGCGGATAGACATAGCCGGTGCCGTACACGACCGTGCCGTCGGCGCTGACCACCACGCCCATATAACCGGGGGTGTAGCCCACCACCACGGTCTCCGGCGTGACCGAGTAGATGCGTACGTAGGTCACGTAGTACACCGGCGAAGTCGGCGGGATGGTGTAGATCGCCGACGGCACTTCGGTGGCCACATGCCACGGGCCGGACGGCGCCGCCGCTGTGAACCAGACGCCGTTGGCCACCGCGTAGTAGTGGCTGCTGTCGACCTCGATCACCGGCGTGCCGCTGTTGACCGCGTAACTGAGTGAAGTGCCGGTGATCGGCGTGAAGCGCGGCGCGCCGTCGTACGCCACCGTCACGCTGGCCTTGCTGCGCGACACCGTGGCGGTCTGCGGGATGGTGGCGGCGATCTCGGCCTCGCGTGCCTGCGGCGTGCCAGGCACCGAGACCAGCACATTGGCCTTGGGGTCGGTCGCCGGGATCTTGGCGAAGTCCGCCGGCAGCTGGCTGCCAGGCACGTACTGCCACGGCCCCGTCAGCATCGGCGCGCGGAACCAGCGTCCCGAGACCAGCACGTAATACTGGTTGGCGGCCGGATCGACAAAGACCGCGTGGTCGGCGTTGGACATCGTCAGCAGGCTGACGCCGCTGACCGGCGTCATCTGCGGCGCGCCGCTGGTAATGACCAGCTCGGTCGGCTGTGTGGCAAAGAGGATCGCCGGCGCCCTGGCCGGCCGCTTGCCGTCGGCCGGCAGCATCGTATCGGGCTTCATGCCGGCCGCCGCCTTGGTGGCCGCGCTCTCCAGCGCCTTGGGCACGGTCGTCATCACTTCCCAGGCGCCGCCGGCCGATTCGGAGCGATACCAGTAGCCGGCCGCCTTTAGGTGCAGCTCGCCACCGGATTCGCGCAGCAGCAGTGCGCGGCTGTTCAGCGCCCGTTCGTACTGCGTGCCCGGCACGGCGCGCCAGGCCGGCTCGCCGTCGACCAGCACCAGCAGCGTCGGCGTGGTGGCAAAAAGGATCTGGGGCGCGTCATTGCGCACCGCCACGCGGCCAGCCTTGGCCAGTTGCTGGGATACCGCGTAGCTGGCCTGCAGCTGGTCCAGCGGCACCGTCAGCCCGTTGGCCGGCAGGCGCGACACCAGGGCCTGGCGCACCCGGTCGGCGGCGTCGGGCCGGGTCGGGACTTCGACGCTGTCCACCGTGATCCGGGTCAGTTGCACCAGCGCGGAGGGCTTGTCGATATCGCCGGTGGCCGAGAAATGCACCACGCCGTAGGTCGGCGAACCCGACTTCTCGCCCACCGCCACCGCCGCGCGCCCGGACAGCCGGTTGCCGTCCCAGGTCTCGATCTGGGGCTGGTACAGCTCCACATGATCGTTGGCGGCGTCAAAGTTGCGCGGCCAGCTCAGGGCAGCCGCGGTTGGCTTGGACGGCGTGGCGGCCTGCGGGCTGAGCGGGGCGAGCGCAAGCCACGCCGCGGCGATCAGGGCGCTGGTTTGCTTCAGGCGAAAAGACATGGGTTTCTCCGGGAGGAAGCCGCCTGCGCCGGCGGGTCGGCACCGCGGGCACGATGCTGCACAACAGCCGGCCCATCCCGCGAATCTAAATTAGGCCGCAAAGGCGAACAATCTGATTCGAAAACATTCAGGATCCGCCAAAAAAAAGACAGATCAGCCGGCGGCATGGGTCATGCGTGGCGGACCATGGATAGCGGCCTTCGTACAAGAAGGAGTCGGGGCGGCGGGCCGCCATGTCAAGCCGCAATGCGCCGTTGCGACGCGCGCAGGCGACGCGGGTGTGCATCTTGCTTGGCCTGACGCCACCGCCCCGCCCCTTGAAGGCGGCACGTCGCGGCCTCATCTTCCAAGACTCCACCCTGGCCCCGCCCCCATGCCTCCACGCACCACCATCCTGACCGCCGCCCTCGTGACAGCCCTGCTGCACGGCTATATCGGCCTGCGCCTGCTGCCGGCGATGCCGGTGCCGATGGCGGTCAAGGCACTGGCCGTCATCTGGCTGGCCCTCTCCTGCGCCCTGCTGCCGGCCGGGCTGCTGGCGCGGCGCATCAGCCAGCCCTGGTCGGACCTGGTTTCCTGGATCGGCATGCTGGCAATGGGATTCTTCTCATCCCTGCTGGTGCTGACGCTGGTACGCGACGTGGCACTGGCCGCCGCCTGGCTGGCGGAACGGCTCCTCGGCTGGCACGCGCCCGGCCTGTCCGCGGGCAGTGCCGCGGCGGTGCCGCTGCTGGCGCTGCTGGTCACGCTGGCCGGCTATATCAATGCCCGCCGGCTGGCGCGCGTGGTTGAAGTCGACGTGCCCGTGGCCGGCCTGCCTGACGCCCTGCACGGTTTCACCATCGCCCAGATCAGCGACATCCATGTCGGGCCCACCATCAAGCGGCCCTACCTCGACCGCATCGTCGACCGCGTCAACAGCCTGCAGGCCGACGCCGTCGCCATCACCGGCGACCTGGTCGACGGCACCGTGCGCGAACTGTCCGCCCACACCGCGCCGCTGGCCCGGCTGCAGGCGCGCCACGGCACCTACTTCGTCACCGGCAACCATGAGTACTACTCCGGCGCGGAACCGTGGATCATTGAGCTGCGCCGCCTGGGCGTGCGCGTGCTGATGAACGAACACGTGGTGCTGCAGCACGACGGCGACACGCTGGTACTCGGCGGCGTGACCGACTACTCCGCCGGCCGCTTCCACGAAAGCCACCGCAGCGACCCGCACCGCGCCATCGCCGGCGCCCCGGCACAGGCCGGCGCGCGCGTGCTGCTGGCCCACCAGCCACGCACGGCTGCCGCCGCGGCGGAAGCCGGTTTCGACCTGCAGTTGTCCGGCCATACCCACGGCGGCCAGTTCTGGCCGTGGAACCTGTTCGTGCCGATGCAGCAGCCATACACCGCCGGACTGGTGCGGCATGGTTCGCTGTGGATTTATATCAGCCGTGGCACCGGGTATTGGGGACCGCCGAAGCGGTTTGGAGCGCCGTCGGAGATTACGCGGGTTAGGCTGGTGAAAGCGGGCTAGGAGATTGCCGTAGAAGGCCGAAGAATAATCGCAGGCATGGCGCAGCAAAAAAGCCCCGCTCATTTGAGTCGGGGCTTATTGTTTTTTGCGCGGATACTCACAGCTGGCGGCGCTCGGGGCGTATGGCCTTACTTGCCCTTCAGGTTCATCGAGCTGAATGCCTTTCGAGCCAAGTCTGAGATGCGTTTCTTGTTCCGTCTTAGCTCGGCGATTTCGGATTTCGTCAACTGTACGGAAACCGATGAGGTAACCCGCTTCATCCGCGGTGAGGGCGTTGGTGGCAATGCCGAAGATCTTGCGGATTTCATCGCCCTGCCTCCTTTCCAGCTGATGTATTGCCTTACTGGGAGTCATCAATTTACCAGAGTGGCGCGACTTACCAGCACGATTACGCCAACCATTTCCTTACGCTACAGAACCCCATAAATAAGTTCCTCGCGGAATTGTAGGTGGTGGTCGTTTGAGAGGCTCATAAAAAAACCAGGCCCGAAGACCTGGTTCTCTATCGCGCTCAACAACCCATCACCGCACAATCGGCTTATACCGAATCCGCTTGGGCTTGGCCCCTTCCTCACCCAGCCGGCGCTTCTTGTCCGCCTCGTACTCCTGGTAGTTGCCCGGGAAGAACTCCACATGCGAATCGCCCTCGAACGCCAGGATGTGCGTAGCAATCCGGTCCAGGAACCAGCGATCGTGCGAGATCACCATCACGCAGCCCGCGAATTCCAGCAGCGCGTCTTCCAGCGCCCGCAGCGTTTCCACGTCGAGGTCGTTGGATGGTTCGTCCAGCAGCAGCACATTGCCGCCGGCGATCAGGGTCTTGGCCATGTGCAGGCGGCCGCGTTCGCCGCCCGACAACGTGCCGACCTGCTTCTGCTGGTCGCCGCCCTTGAAGTTGAAGCGGCCGATATAGGCGCGCGACGGCGTTTCGTACCTGCCCACCGTCAGGATGTCGGAGCCGCCCGAGATCTCTTCGAACACGGTCTTGGTGCCATCGAGCGCGTCGCGGCTCTGGTCGACAAAGGCCATCTTCACGGTCGGCCCGATCTTGATCTCGCCGCTGTCGGGCTGTTCCTTGCCGGTCAGCATGCGGAAGAAGGTCGACTTGCCGGCGCCGTTCGGGCCGATGATGCCGACGATGGCGCCCGGCGGCACCTTGAAGCTGAGGTTGTCGATCAGCAGGCGGTCGCCGTAGCCCTTGCTCACGCCGTCGAACTCGATCACCTCGTTGCCCAGGCGCTCACCCACCGGGATGAAGATTTCCTGGGTTTCGTTGCGCTTCTGGTAGTCCTGGCTGTTGAGCTCGTCAAAGCGGGCCAGACGCGCCTTGGACTTGGCCTGTCGGCCCTTCGGGTTCTGGCGCACCCACTCCAGTTCCTTGTGCAGCGCCTTCTGGCGGGCCGATTCGCTGGCCTCTTCCTGCTTCAGGCGCGCTTCCTTCTGGTCCAGCCAAGAGCTGTAGTTGCCCTTCCAGGGAATGCCCTGGCCGCGGTCCAGTTCCAGGATCCATTCGGCGGCGTTGTCGAGGAAGTAGCGGTCGTGGGTCACGGCCACCACGGTGCCCGGGAAGCGCGTCAGGAATTGCTCCAGCCATTCCACCGATTCCGCATCCAGGTGGTTGGTCGGCTCGTCCAGCAGCAGCATGTCGGGGCGCGACAGCAGCAGGCGGCACAGCGCCACGCGGCGCTTTTCACCGCCGGACAGGTTGCCGATCTTGGCCTCCCACGGCGGCAGGCGCAGCGCGTCGGCGGCGATTTCCAGCTGCAGTTCGACGTTATTGCCATCGCTGGCGGCCAGGATGGCTTCGTACTTGGCCTGGTCGGCGGCCAGCGCGTCGAAGTCGGCGTCCGGCTCGGCATAGGCCGCGTAGATCTCGTCGAGCTTCTTGCGCGCTTCGAACACGCCGCCCAGCGCCTCTTCCACCGACTCGCGCACGGTCTGCTCGGGATTGAGCTGCGGTTCCTGCGGCAGGTAGCCGATGTTCAGGTTCGGCATCGGCGTGGCTTCGCCCTCGATTTCCTTGTCGAGGCCGGCCATGATCTTGAGTACCGTGGACTTGCCCGAGCCGTTCAGGCCGAGTACGCCGATCTTGGCGCCGGGGAAGAACGACAGCGAGATGTCCTTCAGGATGTGACGCTTGGGCGGGACGATCTTGCCCACGCGGTTCATGGTGAAAACGTACTGTGCCATGGGTGCGTGTTGGAGGGTTGTTCGGGAATGGCGGGAGTGTATCAGGCAGGCGCGGCGCGCTGAGGCGCTCCTGCTCGATTCCGCCCTGGCCGGTACAATGACAGGTTCGTTTTTTCGCCGATTTCCCGAGCCATCGCCATGAGCAAACCCGCCCTGACCCTGAAGTTCAAGTGCAAGAAGTGCACCAAACCCGTCACGCTGTACCTACAGAAGACGTCGGCATGCTCGCACATCACCCCGTACCAGGGCTTCTGCAAGTGCGGCGAGATGATGCGCCACGCCACCGGCGACAAGGACGCGGTCGAGTCCTTCGTCAACTCGCTGGACAACAGCTGGATGCACCACCATCACCACCACCACTGAGCAGGCCACTGCCGTGAGTGAAACCTGGCGCCCCGCCGGCAAGGACCCGATGCGCTTCCTGGGCGGCTACCCGCCCGGCGTGCTGGAGCAGGTGCGCGAACTGATCGCCGCCGGCCGGCTCGGGGACCATATCGCCCGGCGCTACCCCGGGCGCCATACCGTGCAGACTGATCGCGCGCTGTACGAGTACACCACGGACATCAAGCAGGAATACCTGCGCAGCGCGCCGCCGCTGCACAAGGTCGGCTTCGATGCGCGCCTCGATTCGGCCCAGCGTGCGCTGGGCCTGCATACCGCGATCTCGCGCGTGCAGGGCGGCAAGCTCAAGGCCAAGAAGGAAATCCGCGTGGCGTCGCTATTCAAAGAGGCGCCACCGGAATTCCTGCGCATGATCGTCGTGCACGAGCTCGCCCACCTGAAGGAGAGCGATCACGACAAGGCCTTCTACCGGCTCTGTGAACACATGGAGCCGCGCTACCACCAGCTGGAATTCGACACCCGCCTGTGGCTGGCGTGGCGCGAACTGGACAAGGCGGGGACGGCGGCCGCCCCCGCCCCGGCAATTACTCAGTCGCAGGCGTAGCGCGAGCTGCCGTCCAGGTTGGCCGGCATCACCAGCGTGCGCAGGTTCGCTGCCCTGGCCGCGGCACACAGCGCATTGCGCTGGGACACGGTCTTGTACCTCGACTTGTACTCGATGTTGAAGACCGCCTTGCCCTGGCCGGTGAACGCCGAATAGGCGCCGCACTCCTGGTACTGGAAACACTGCTCGTTGACGGCGAAATCAAAGTCCGCCGCCAGCTGCCCGACCTGGTCGATATCGTTTTTCAGGCCGATGGCAAGGCCGCGCGCATGCGCCTCGGTCGCCAGGAAGCGGTTGTAGTCCAGCTGCGTGTCGGCCGTCAGCGGCAGACCCGTGCTGTTGGTATAGCCGTCGACATTGTCCGCATCCACGCCATCGCAGCGCTTGGACGCGGCCAGGTCCATGCGCGCCTGCATGATCCGGCGCACGTTGGCCGAGCGCGTATCCACCCAGCGCTCGCCGGCCCAGCCCGACAGCGGGCTGCCCAGATCGCTCGCGGTGAACTGGCTGTAGTCCGGACGCCAGTCTTCCGCGCTGCCGGCCGAGAAATAGCAGACCACGCGCTGGCCCTTCGCGTGCAGCGCGTCGATGGTGGCCTGCGGCGTGTCGAACAGGTCGAAGTTGTACATCACGACCGGGTAGCTGGTATTGAGCTTGCCGGTGAGCTGGATCTGCCAGGTGTCGGTGATCGTGGGCATCCAGCGCGTGGTTGTGCTGGTGACGGTGGTAGCCGTGGTGCCGTACTTTGTGGCTTCCGTTGCCGTTGCTGCCGCCGGCGACGCCATCTCCGTCGCGCCCCCGTCCCCGCCGCAGCCGCCCAGCGCCATTGACAGCGCAACAGACAGCATGGCCCCCGCCATCACCGCATAGTTGCCGTGCATGTTTTTCACCCCTTCCCTGTGATGAACCCCGTTCAATGCCATCGGCCCGTGTTCTCCCTGCCCCGCGCCGGCGGGCCTGCCACCGCGGTTCATGCAATGTAGCGGATTCGTACCATGGTTGGAATGCATGTGCGCCTGCTGTTCGTGCGGCGCAACACATGGGCTGATGGATTTCCATCCCGCCGACGCCTGGGGATCGGAAGCCGCGCAAAGCAAATTCGTGTTTATCGGCTGGCACCTCGACAAGCTGCGCTTGCAGACGCTGCTGAAGGTCTGCCTGCCCGTGGCCCAGGCAGTCTGACTGTCCTGACAGCAGCGGGGGCCGACTTCCCGTCAGCCCCCGCTGCTGCCCGGCTCAGTTGTCCACGTAGCCATGGGCTACGATGGTCGGACGTGTTCGACTGGCGCCGGCACGCGCTTGCGCAGCAAATACCTTTGCGTACCCTCCATGACGCAGACGTCGTTCTGGTTTCGCACCTCCGACCGCATGGCCAGCACGCCGGTTGTACGACCGGGAACCAGCTCGGTGACGGTGAGGCGGCAGTACAACGTATCCCCGACAAAGACAGGCGCGAGGAAGCGGCTGCTTTGCTCGATAAAGCCCTTCAGGGACTCCTCGACCATATGGGGGAACAGGCCTGCACCCGCCGCAGTCTGTATCACGACCTGGAAGCCGTGTGCCAGCATGTGCGGCATGCCGTGAGCACGGCAGTACTCGACATCGTAGTGAACCGGATGGTTGTCCCCGCTTGCCAGCTGGAACGCCGCAAACAGCGCGTCGGTCATGGTGCGGGACGGCAGATTGAAGTGCTCTCCGAGTTCGAAATCCTCAAAGTAGCGTTGCGGGCAAAGTTGATAGGCATTCATGGCTTCTCCGTATTCCTGATGGTTCGTTCCGGCGCTGGCGTGCGCGGGTTTCGCTCAGTCGGCCTTCATATTCGTGGCGACAGCCACCCGCTTCCACTTCTCCAGTTCCGCCCGCAGGAATTTGTCGAGCCCTGCTGGTGTAGGCTGGGTCTCCAGCTGCAATCCGAGCTCGAAGGCTTTGCTTTGCAGGGCGGGATCGCTGAGTGCATCGCCAAGTGTCGAGACCAGCTTCTGGATAACTGCCGACGGTGTTCGGGCTGGCACGAATACCGCGTTCCAGGTGTACGCCTCATAGCCTGACACGGCTTCCGCAATCGCCGGCGTCTCCCGGGTCTGCGGCAGGCGCTTTTCCATCGACGTTGCCAGCAATCGCACCGTTCCCGCCCGCACCTGCGCCAGCCCTGTCGGCGCACTGTCGATCATGAATTCCACATGACCACCGATCAGATCGGCCATGGCAGGTGCGCTCCCCCGATATGGGACATGGACGGCTTTCGTTCCCGCCGTGTAGTTCAACAGTTCCCCGGCGAGATGCGGGGCACTGCCGACTCCGGCTGAGCCATAGTTGACCTGACCGGGACGCGACTTCAGGTAAGCGATGAATTCCGGCAGTGTTTTCGCCGGAACGCCCTTGTTCACGACCAGCACCAGGGGCGCACGAGCCGCCAGCCCGACTGGCGCAAAGTCCTCGATCGTGCGATACGGCAGGCTAGCGTGAATGCTTGGGTTCACGGCATGCGCGACAGTGGTCAGCAGCAACGTATAGCCGTCCGGTGCGGCTTTCGCCGCGAGCTCGGTGCCGACTATCGTGCCGGCCCCCGACTTGTTCTCGACAACCACCGAGGTGTTCAGCTTGCGGCCCCAGCTTGCAGCCAGCGATCTGGCGAACGTGTCCGTCGGCCCGCCAGCGGGGTACGGAACGATGAGTCGGACAGGCCGCATCGGGTAGTCTGTCTGCGCCACCGAAGGGGACGCACAGGCCAGGAGTGTCGCGGCGCTGCCCAGCGCGCTGGCGATCCTGCGGAAGAATATGGTCATGTTGGTCTCCGATTCTTTTTCGCGTAGCACAGCGGTAACTGCGGTGACGAGCCGAAATATAGAATCGGACCCTACAAGGACACCAGTCGAAAGCTCCTGGGGTGTCGTTAGAATTCTTCTAAACATCCCCTGGAACTGTCAGGCAACGGAGACAAGCGTGCGTTTCGAACTCACCGATCTGCGAGTATTCCTCGCCATTGCGCAGGCCAAGAGTGTGACGGCAGGAGCGTCAGATATGCATTTGACGGCGCCTTCGGCCAGCTACCGCCTCAAGAACCTCGAACAGGCAATGGGCGTCCCGTTGTTCAACAGGACGCAGAAGGGCATGGCCCTGACACCGGCGGGCGAGACTGTACTGCGCTATGCCGAGGCGATCATGGAGAACGTCGAACGCTTGCAGTCGGAGATGCGGCGCCATACCGACGGCATTGAAGGGCATATTCGTGTCTACGCGAACAGCAGCACCATGGCCAGCTTGCCCGCGGCGCTTAGCCGGTTTCTGGCGGCGTACCCGAATGTCAATGTCGACCTGGAGGAGCACCTCAGCGAGGACAGCGTGCGGGCAGTGATCGAGGACCGCGCGGACGTCGGACTGGTGGCCGGCGCGATCGACATGCGGGGCCTGGAGTTCATTCGATACGGCGTCGATGAGCTGATGTTCGTGGTTCCGGCACGCCATCCGTCAGGGTTGCTCGACAAGATGTCCTTTGCACAGGCGTTGGCGCACGACCTGGTATCCGTCGGCAGCAAGAGCAGCAATTTCCTCTTCCTCAATGACATGGCAGCGCGTGCCGGCATCAAGCCACGCGTTCGCGTGCATGCACCCGACTTTGCCGCGGCCATGCGTTGCGTACAGGAAGGCGCCGGCATCTCCCTCGTGCCACGTTCCGTCGCGGGTCCCCTGATTGAGCAAGGGGTGGTGGAAGGGGTCACCCTGGATGAGCCATGGGCCCGGCGCGAGCAGCGGATAGTCGTGCGAAGCCAGAAGGCGCTCCCGGCCTATACGCGGGACTTTATCCGGTATGTCGCCGAATGGGGCGCGCCGGACGCTGCGCCGTAAGACCACGCATGCAGCAAGTTTCGAAGACTTCGAAGCCGCCTTAGGAATTCTCGACTGTTCGGGGAAAGAGGACTGTTCCTATACTTTGCCGTCCGGCCCGCGTGCCGCCAGGTCCCTTCATTCCCCCTCCATGAAACCCAGTCTACGCCCCCTTGATGGCATCACCGTTCTGGCGCTCGAGCACGCTGTAGCGGCGCCCTTTGCCAGCCGCCAGCTCGCCGATCTCGGCGCCCGGGTCATCAAGGTGGAACGCCCGGTCGTTGGCGATTTCGCCCGCGACTATGACCATTCAGTGCACGGCCTGTCGTCGTTCTTTGTCTGGGCAAATCGCGGCAAGGAAAGCCTCACGCTGGATCTCAAGAAGCCCGAGGCCAAGGCGATCGTGCACAAGCTGCTCGCCGAAGCGGACGTGTTCATCCAGAACCTGGCGCCGGGCGCCGCCCAACGCATGGGACTGGACTTCGAGTCATTGCATGCTGACTATCCTGATCTGATTGTTTGCGATATCTCAGGGTATGGCGACAGCGGGCCATATCGCGACAAGAAGGCCTATGACCTGTTGATCCAGGCCGCTGCGGGCCTGATCTCGGTAACCGGTACGGAACCTGCGCCGTCGCGCACCGGCATTTCCATCGCGGACATTGCCGCTGGCATGTACGCCTATACCGGCATCCTGTCCGCCTTGCTGCAACGCGCACGGACTGGCGCTGGCCTCAGGGTTGAAGTCACCATGCTCGAGGCGTTGAGCGAATGGATGTCATATCCCCTGAACTTCGCTCACTATGGCGGCACGCCGCCGGCACGCAACGGCGTTGCACATCCGGGTATCGCCCCCTATGGCCAGTACCAGACCGGCGATGGGGCCAGCGTCATCTTCGGGCTGCAAAACGAACGGGAATGGGAGCGCTTCTGCACCGAGGTGCTGGAGGACCCAGCCCTGGCGGCAGATGCCCGCTTCAACTCCAATCTCCAACGCGTAGCCAATCGCGCGGCGTTGGACCAGGAGATCGCCAGTCATCTCTGCTCCATGACCCGGGAGCAGCTGGTCAAGCGTCTCGATCGCGGGGGCATTGCAAACTCGCCCCTGAACGACATGCATGATGTGTGGCAGCACGCGCAATTTGCCGCACGGAATCGCTGGCGGGAAGTCCAGACGCCGGGTGGCGCCATCCAGGCACTTCTGCCGCCGGCTACGCTGTCGGGCGTACCGGCTTCCATGGGGAATGTGCCGGCAGTCGGCGAGCACTCCGCCCTTGTCCTGCAGTCCCTCGGCATGAACGAGGCAGAAATTGAAGCCCTGGTGGCCGCGGGCACGATCTGAGTGCTGAAGGTCTGCCTGCCCGTGGCGCCGGCAGCCTGATGGACGGGTGTCGGGGCAGTCTGCCGACCTGGCGATCTATGACGTCAGCGGGCTGCGGTTCCATGGCTTCCATGACATCGGCACGGCACCGGTGGCGGCAGGCGAGCCTACGCCGGTGCGGGATGTGCTGGTGCGCGGGCGTCAGGTGGTGCGCGATGGCGCGATCGTGGGGCTGGATCTGGAGAAGCTGCGCCGGGAGGCGCGGGAGGCATTGGCAACGCTGGTGGATTGAGGGAGGGTTTAGGCGTTTGGCTATTTGCTGGCGAGCGGGGCTCGGGCAGGATGCGGCGTCCGGATGGGAATGCGAAGTGTCTTATCGAGTTGTTGGCTCCGACGCGGGAGACTGACACGGTCATCGCAAACAACGGTGACCGGGCGTGGAAGCCCGAGTGTTCTCATCACAGGACGGCGTCATTGACGCCGCCTGTTTTCGCGTACGCGCTCGTCATCTCCATGGCAGGCCGGACACGAGGCAGCCGAAAGGCTGGCCGGGTTGATGAGCGCACCGGTCTTCCACCCTCGTTGTCAGGCCTGCCGCCTTTTATTCCAAATCTGTGCGGCAGACCTTCATTCAACGATAGGAGGTCCTATGTCGGAAATCGATCTATCCACGGCGCGGTACAGCCTTCAGTCAGTCTCGGCTGGTATGGATGGTGTGCTTACCCTGCTGGAACAGCAGAGTGTGCATTTCGAGGGCTGCTTTAGTGCATTTTGCTTGTTGGGGCTGGTGAAGGCGCAGTTGGAGAGTGTGTTGGCGGATGAGTTGCCTGCGTCTTAACGGGTAGGCTTCCCGGCAAAGGCGTTGACAGTGAAGTCGGGAAGCCTCTCCCACCCCCGGTGTTGGCTCGCAGCGAATGCACCAATTGAAGAGCGTGGGAGCGCGCGCCAACTCAGTACACTTCCGCCAACTCAGGAGCGAGCCATCCGCGCTATCCTTCCCCGCCCTGAAGGGCGAGGCTTGCCGCGCAACTGATCATGTGAGCTCAGCAGGGCGGATTCTGATGTTGGCATGTGGCGGATTGAACTCGACGCCGTCAACTCCGGGCATTGCGAGTGCGTCGGCGATGTTGCGACGCTGCTGGGTGAGCCGCTGATATTCCTCGAAGCTCAACAACACATGCGCAGGTTTGCCGCGATCAGTGATGAAGACCGGGCCGTCCTTCGTCGCCCTCTTGGCTCTTGTTACGTCCTGATTGAGTTCTCGGCTCGATAGGGTTGTGATCGTCATGATGACACTCCCGTTACCGTCAATGGCGTTACGTTACTACAAGCAAAAGAGCAGCACAGCCCTGCTTTGTCTACAAATGCGTCAATTGACGACGCACCGGCGTCGTCAACGCGACTCAGTCTGCAACGTGGCTGGGGCAATCCACTTACTTCGCCGCAGTCTTCACCTGGTCCCCGGTGTAGCTCAGCGAAGCCAGCTCTTCCTTCGCCTTCTCCGGCGTTTCCAGCTCCAGCACCACGCGGCCCACCATCAGCCCCAGCGACGGGGAGCTGCGCACGTACTTCGTCTCGCCGGCATCCAGCACGAAGCTGAGTGTCTTCTCGGTTTCGGTCGAGGCCGCCGCGACATACTTGCCAGCCGTGCGGTCCACGAAGAAGAAACCGCCGGGCTTGGATTCGCCGACGACCTGGCTATTCAGGCGGATATCCGGCTGGATGGCCGCCCCGAACATCGACGCCGAACGCAGGAAATAAATCCGACCCTCACCCGGCTTCAGCGTGGGCATCGATGCGGCCATCTCGGCGTGCTTCACGCCCGAAGCGCATCCCGCCAGCAGCGACGACACCGCCAGTCCGGCGATCAGCATGCGCGCAATCCGTTTCATTCCGATTCTCCCAAGTTCAAAGGTACTGCTGTCGTTAGCGGGGAGTAGTTCTGCTCCCCAGGCAGATAGAAGCCCACCAGCGTCTTGTTGCGAACGACCAGGTAGGCCTCGTGAACGTGGCGGCCCTCGATCGTGAGAATGGTGCCGACGGGGCGGTAGACATCGCCTTGCGGAAGGCGCCCGACTTGCGACCAGGTCGACTTGGCGGCGAGGTTGCGGGAATAGCCGGTGTCGAGCTTGATCTCGGCTGGCGACAGAAGCTGGACGCGCCTGGCCGTGGCGGCTGGCTGCATGAGCTCCACTGTTGCCGGGGTGGTCGCGATCATGGGGGCGCAGGCGGAGAGTGCCAGGCTAAAGCCTGTTGCGAGCCACAGGCGGCGGGCGCGGAAAGAGAAGGAGGTCATGGCTGGATACCCTCGGGTGTATGGCTCGCAGCCTGTGTGGCTGCGCCCCACAGCAATTGCGCCAGGCGGCACGATGCGGCGCCATTGGCACTTTCCCTTGGCGCCGCCCAGGTTGTCTTCTGAGGCTAATTACGACACTGGGACAGACATGCTTAATACAAAGCGGCACCCTACAGGAGGAGGGTGCCGCGGGAATTCTCCAGCAAGCTGGCACAAATAGAAATCGTCTCCATCCGAGTTTGGCTGCGGTTACGAAATTCCTCTCAATCCCCCTTGAAACCCGACGCCTTGATCACCGGCGTCCACCGTGCCGAAAGCGCGCTCGCATACTTGGCAACCTCATCAGCAGTGCCACCCGGCAGGATGTCATAGCCAGCGCGCGCCAGCTTTTCACGCACATCCGGCATGGCCAGCACCTTGCGCACGGCCTGATACCACTGCGTGGTCACGTCGGGCGGCGTGTTGGCGCGGACGTAAAGCAGATAGCGCGACGACGTCACAAGGTTGGGGAAACCAGACTCCGCAAACGTAGGCACATCCGGCAAGGCATCGGCGCGCTTTTCCCCTGCCACGGCCAGCACGCGGAGCTTGCCGCCGCGATGCAGCTCGGTAAACGTCGTGATGGCGTCCATGCCTGCCGCGACCTGGTTGCCCATCATTTCGGTCACCATCGCCGCGCCACCGCGATACGGCACCAGCGTGCTACCGGTGCGCGACTGGCTGACGAATTCCACGGCCAGGAAATGCAGCAGCGAGCCAACCGTGCTGATGCCGATCGAATAGTCCGCCGGCTTGGCCCTGGCGGCCTTGACGAAGTCGGCCAGTGTCTTGATGGGTGAGTTGGCGCTGACCGCAATGCCGAACTGGACGCCTGTCACATCGGTGATCGCCGTGAAGTCGGTGGCGGGGTTGAAGCGCATATTGCTGTAGATCAGCGGCCCGATGAACATCGGATCGACAGGTGCCAGCAGCACGGTGGTGCCGTCGGCCGGCGCGTTCTTCAGGACTTCGGCCGCCACGCGCGTCCCGGCACCGGGCCGGTTGTCGACGATGACGGTGCGGCCCATGGCGTCTTTCAGCTTCTCGGACAGCAGGCGGCCCATGTAGTCGGCCGGCCCTCCCGGCGGGAACGGCACGATGATGCGCGATACGGACTGCGCCCATGCGGCCCTGGAGAGCAGGCCACCGGTACACAGGGCGGCAGCGGTGCCGGCCAGCATGGCGCGGCGCGACAGCCGTGGGGCGTAAGCAGGTTTGCGTTCGTTCATGGGGAGCTCCTGGGTCTAGATGCCGGTTTGCACGTCGGTGAAAGGGGTAAAACGCGCCGCGTCTTCAATGGCCTGGCCGGCGCGCAGCAACAGGTCTTCCCGGAAGCGCCATGCCATCAGTTGCACGCCGACGGGTACGCCGCCGGCCATGCCTGTCGGCACGGACAGTCCGGGCATGCCGAGCATCGCCGTTGCCAGCATGGGGCTCTGTGCGTCCAGCAAGGCCCGGTTCTCTTCTGGCGTGCGGATATCCGCGTCTTGCACGCTCGGGCGCTGCCACGACACCGGCATCAACACCAGCGGATACGTTTGCATGAACAGCGACCAGTTGCGTGCGATCGCCTGGCGCCGTGCCAGGGCATCCAGAAAGCCATCGCGATCGGTTTCCTGCATCCCGTCCAGCATGTTGCGCTGGCTTTGCCGCATGGCCTCGTCGCCATGCTGGTCAACGCCTGCGATGATGTTGCGGCGGCTGTCGTCGACCGTCAGCGTGCGCCACAGCGCAGCCGCTTCAAGGAAGTCAGGCAGGCTGGCTTCCTCGACGGCGTAGCCCGCTTGCTGCAGCCATTGCGCGGCACTGTCCAGCGCTGCGCTGACCGCGGGATCGACGGGAATGCCCGGACAACGCCTGAACAGCGCCACGCGTATCGGCCCGGGCGGCAGCGGCAGTTCCATCGGCACCGGCACCCAGGCCGGGTCGCGCCCGTCATAACGGGCCATGGCGTGGTAGCCGAGCCGCAGGTCGGCAATGCTGCGCGCAAGCGGCCCCTGCACGGACATGAGTTGTGGCGTGATGCTGCGCTCGGCGGTGGCCGACGGGTTGTACGCGGGCACCCGCCCCGTCGTCGGCCGCAAGCCGACGACACCGCAGGCATAGGCCGGATAGCGGATGGAGCCGCCGATGTCGTTGCCATGCGCCAGCGCCCCCATGCCGGAAGCGACCGCGGACGCGGCACCGCCGCTGGAACCGCCGGGAGTGATATCCGCATCCCACGGGTTCAGCGTGCGCCCATGCAGGCCGTTGTCGGTAAACCAGCGCGAGGAATAGGTAGCCGTATTGCTGCGCCCGACGATGATGGCCCCGGCACTGCGCAAGTTCGCGACCACGGGGGCATCCTCACGCGCGATGTTGTGCTTCAGCGGGATCACGCCGTTGGTGGTGGCATGGCCTGCCTGGTCGACATTGATCTTGATCGTGATCGGCACGCCATGGAGCGGCCCCAGCTCTGCGCCCTCAGCGACCTGGCGGTCCGCGGCATCCGCGCTGGCCAGCGCCTCTTTTGCCAGCACCTCCGGCAACGCATTCAGACGAGGGTTAAGGGCGTCGATGCGGGCCAGCACGCTGGCCGTGACCTCGCGGCAGGAAATCTCGCGCCGCCGCACGGCATCGGCAATATCGACAGCGCTCCAGCGCCAAAGCAATTCAGCAGGTTTCACGTCAAGGCTCCCAGGATTCAGGCAATAGGAATCCCACCCGCCGTGTCGGATGCGACGATGGCGGTTGGGTGTGCAGAAAAAAGGGGACGCTAGCGCGTCAGGGGATCAGTCGCCCGGGCTCATCAGCAAGCTCCCGCGGTCCACCCGGGATTCGGCCTCCAGGGCCAGGGATTCCGCATGCTCCATGTGCTCCTGCATCAGGGCACGCGCACGCTCCGGGTCACGCGACCGGAAGGCTTCTATCAGCGCGTTGTGGCTGTGGAAGATCTCTTCATCAAAGTCGTCGAAATCATCCTGCGCATTACGGACCACGATGACGCGGCGGATGATGTCGTTGAGCAGGCGGCAGAACAACGCCAGCATCGGGCTGCTGCAGGCATCGGCCAGGCGGTCGTGGAACAGCAGGTCGGCTTCGCGCCGCTCATTCCAGTCCGTGCTGCCGCCATGTTCCGGGTGGCTCAGCCCGACCAGGGCTTCGAGATCGGCGATATCGGCATCGGTCAGGCGCAAGGCGGCGTTGGCTGCCAGCTCCGGCTCAACCGCGCGGCGCAGGGCGTACAGCGTGACGATGTCGACCGACTGGAAGTACAGGAAGTTGGAGACCGCCTCCAGGCATCGCTCATAGGGCGGCTGCGTCAGCGTGGCACCGCCGTTCGGCCCCGTGCTGACCTTGACCAGCCCCTGCGCCTGCAGCGACGCAAGCGCCTCACGCACCGTCCCGCGTGCGACGCCCATCTGTTCGATCAGTGCCGCTTCCTGCGGGAGCTTGTCTCCGACCTTCTGGTGCGTCTGCACGATCCAGCGCTTGATATCGTTGACTACCTGGTCCGAACGCTTCACGCGTTTGCTTCCCTCTATCTGAGGGGTGGGCTTGGAGTCCATCGCTTCGTATTTATGATCATAATTACCATGATTATGGTGAAGGACTGGGCTTTTCCTATGCGGGTATTCCCGGCGGCACGGGCGAAAAGCTGATCAGGTCGCAGCATGTCGGTGGTCATGGAGGTGTCGGACCCGCCGACATTCGCGCTATCCGCGCGCACAACGGCGAACGAAATCCGTCGATTCGGCCCAGGGGCCTGGAGCGGCGCTTTGCAGTGGCCTATACCTGACGCAAGCCAACCATCTTGATCACGAGGTATCCCATGCACCACGCCCTCCCGCCCAACGACGACCCCAACGCCATGGCCTACTGGCGCGCGCGCCGCATGGTGCGCGCCCTGCGCGGCTGGTATATCCACCTGCTGGTCTACGCTGTCGTCAATGGCTGGCTTTGGTTCCGCTTCTTCTACTTTCCCTCGCCGCGGTGGTCGCACTACGCCAGCACCGGCTGGCCGTGGCCGCTGACCACCACCCTGGCCTGGGGCCTGGCGCTGACGGTGCATGGGTTGCTGGTCTGGACGCGGCTGTCGCGCCGCGGACGTGACTGGGAACAGCGCAAGATCCAGGAATTCATGGATCGCCAGTGAATCCCTCAGCCGGCGGCGCAGTGGCGCCGCTGGCCGCCTTACATCTGCCGGAACCGGTGCATGTAGGCGCGCGATACCGGCAGTTCGGCTTCGCTGTCGCGCATCCGGACAAAGAGCCGCCCAGCCTCATCGCGGCGCGTGCCGGCCACGTATTCCATGTTGACAATGGACGAGCGGTGGATCTGCCAGAACACCCCGGGATCGAGGCCGGCAATCAACTCCGCCAGCGGCGTGCGGATCAGGTGCTCGCCATCGCGGGTATGCACGACCACGTACTTGTCGTCGCTCTGGAAATACATCACCTCCTGGATCGGCACATGGCTGGTGGTATTGCCGCGGCTGGCGCGTACCCAGCGCAACTGGCCGCCGCTTTCCGCGCGCGGCTGGGCGCGTGTGAGCTGGTTCAGTAGCTGTGCCAGCTCCGGCAAAGGCGCCGATTCCTGCAACGCCTTGCGCAGCCGCTCGATGGTGCGGCCGAGCCGTTGCTCGCTGACCGGCTTGACCAGGTAATCAACTGCCGCGCGCTCGAACGCATCGAGCGCGAATTCGTCATAGGCCGTGACGAACACCAGCCGCGTATCGGTTTCAATCCCTTGCGCCACCTCCAGGCCGGACAGGCCGGGCATCTTGATGTCGAGGAAGGCTACGCTCGGCGACAACCGTGCGATGGCGTCGGCGGCTTCGATGCCGTTGGTCGCCTCGGCAACGATCTGCAGCTCCGGCCAAAGACGTTTTAGCTTGCCGCGCAGATATGCGCGCAGGTGCTCTTCATCGTCGGCAATCAGGGCGGTGGGCGTCATGAGGGCGTCTCCGTTTCAGGATGCACGCGGCAGCGGGATTTCGATCAGCACGGCGGTGCCGGGCGAGCGTTCTTCAATCCGTACGTGGGCGTCACCGTCATACAGCACAGCCAGCCGTTCACGCAGGTTCGAAAGCCCGACGCCGGCGCCGGCCGAGGGACGGAAGCCCATGCCATCGTCCTCGATGGTCGCAAGCATGCGCGGGCCGCGCCGCTCCAGCCGGACCAGCAGCCGCCCGCCTTCGATCTTGGGCTCCAGCCCATGCTTGATCGCATTCTCGACCACGGGCTGCAGCAGCATCGGCGCCAGCGGCATCGATTCGAGTTCGGGGTCGACATCCACCGAGTAGTGCAGCCGGTCCCCCATGCGGATGCGGATCAGCGCCAGATAGTCGCGCAGCAGCTTCGCCTCCTGCGCCACCGTGCCTTGCGTGGCGCGGCTGGCTGCAAGCGATGCGCGCAGGTAGGCGATGAAATGCTCGAGCATCAGCGTGGCCTTCTGCGGCGCGGGCTCGATCAGGCTGACGACATTTGCCAGGGTGTTGAACAGGAAGTGCGGTTCGATCTGGGCCTGCAGCAGGCGCATGCGGGCTTCGACCAACTGCTTCTCCGTCGACAGCGTGCGCACCTGTTCCTGCGCCATGTATTCCGCGATCTTGCGTTCTTCCCACTGCCGCCCGAGCAGGCCGACGCGACCCCAGGTCATCACGCCGTGTATCGCCAGGCCGATGCCCCAACCCACGAGCGGTCCACCGGACCACGGCCGATGCGGCGATCCCACCAGATGGAAGCCGATCAGCAATGCATTGACCCCCACGTAGACCATGGCGTGCATATAGAAGAAGCGCAGCGCGCGGACGCGGCGGCGGGCGTCTTCGTAGGCGCGTTGTTCGGGGGCGGATCGCCAGATGCGGGAGTCGGGGGAGTGCACGGGCGGGTGGCTGGGGGGCAGAGATAGCGGGAGGTTACCACTGCGATCCGGGCTCTGATATGGGGGTGGCGGGAATCGACGGATCGGCGGCGCGGATCGCCGGAAAGCAGGCGCAGACCGCTTGGCAGCCCTCCGGAGCCGCCGGCTCGCCAGTGTCGCCAACCAGCAAATCACCAAAATTACCGAAATAGCCACCGTTACTGTTTTGTGCCTACAATTGCCGCATAACAAACCTGCCTGACCACCGTCGCACCGGGTCCGCGACACAAGCCGTGGTCAGCGCAGTTCCTGAACGGGCAATAAGAAGAGCAACAACGCATGGCCACGCTGATTCCCGCGCTGGGTTCGGTCACTTCGCGCATGACCAGTGGAGAGAGACGCTTCGCCGAGCGTCTGGAGACAAAGCTGGAGGACGACTACCTGTGCTGGTATGACGTCGCCATCGGCGAGAAGACCAGGCATCCGGATTTCATCGTCTTCCATCCCAGCCGGGGTCTGCTGGTGCTGGAGGTCAAGGACTGGCGGCTGGATACCATCCGGGAAATCGACCAACGCGATGTCACGCTGCAGACGGATCGCGGGCTGGTGCGGGAGATGAATCCCCTCGAGCAAGCCCGGCAGTACATGTTCTATGTCACCAACCTGCTGCAGCGTGATCCGCAACTGGTCTGGCCCAGCGGCTCACTGAAGGGCAAACCCTTCTTTCCCTACGGCTGCGGCGTCATCCTGTCCAACATCACGCGTGCCCAGTTCGACAAGACCAACCTTGGGGACGTCCTGCCGCCGCACCTGGTGATTTGCCAGGACGAGATGTATGAGACAGTCGACGCAGAACACTTCCAGCAGCGCCTGTGGGAGATGTTCCCGGTCAAGTTCACCTTCAAGCTTTCCCTGCCGCAGATCGAGCGGATTCGCTGGCACCTGTTCCCGCAGATCCGTATGCCGGAGCAACGCGCGCTCTTTCCGGAGGATGCCGCGGAGCCGCTGGATATGCCTGACATCCTTCGCGTCATGGATCTCCAGCAGGAGCAGCTGGCACGCAGTCTCGGCGAAGGCCACCGAGTCATTCATGGCGTCGCCGGATCTGGCAAGACGATGATCCTCGGCTACCGGGCTGAGCATCTGGCAAAGATCGTCACACGGCCAGTTCTCGTGCTTTGCTACAACAAGACCCTCGCCGCCAAGCTGGCGGCGACGATGATCGAGAAAGGCATCGAAGAGAAGGTCCACGTCTATAACTTCCACGCGTGGTGCTCGCGGCAACTAGAGACTTACAACATTGACCGGCCGAAGGGACGCCCTAGCGATGCGCTCTTTGAGGAAATGGTAAATCGCGTGATCCAGGGCGTGGACCGGAAATCGATCCCGGCAGGCCAGTACGACGCCGTGCTGATTGATGAGGGACATGACTTCCGGCCGGAGTGGTTCAAGCTGGTCGTGCAGATGGTGAATCCAGAGAGCAATTCCCTGTTGGTGCTCTACGATGATGCGCAGTCCATTTATGGCGGCGCCAGGAAGCGCGGGATGACCTTTGCCAGTGTGGGCATCCAGGCCCGAGGCCGTACGACCATCCTCAAGCTGAACTACCGCAATACGCAGGAGATACTGGCCGTCGCACGCAGCTTTGCGGATGAGTTGCTGCGGCCGACTGAGGCAGCCGAAGATGAAGCGCCTACAGTGCAACCTGTCGGTGCCGGGCGCCGCGGCAACAAACCGCTGCTGATCGAGTTGCCAAACGTAGAGGCGGAAGCTGAGCGCATTGCGCAGATCCTGACCGACGAGAACCGGTCAGGCACGCCCTGGTCAGAGATGGCGGTGCTCTATCGCCATTGGGACACGGTCGGACACGTCACCAGCGCGCTGACGCGCAAGGGCATTCCGTTCGAATGTCCCCAAATCACCAAGCGATTTACCCCCGGCGCGGACAGCGTCAAGGTGATCACCATGCATAGCAGCAAGGGGCTTGAGTTTCCGCTGGTGTGCATTCCGGCCACGGGGATGCCGCATAAGCATGATGAGGCGGATGAAGACGAAGCGCGGCTGATGTATGTGGCAATGACGCGGGCTATGCGGCAGTTGGTGATGACGTTTGGGGATGGGTCGAGGTTGGCCGGGAAGCTGCGGGACGCGGTTGGGCGCCTGCAGCAGTAGCTTGCAGGCCCACTGGAATTCCATGCGGCGAGCGACAGGTAGCCTGGCATGGAATCCAAAAGAAAACGGCCTCCCACTTTGGGAGGCCGCCTGAATTCTGGTGCCGGCTGCAGGACTCGAACCCGCCACCTGATGATTACAAATCAACTGCTCTACCTGATGAGCTAAGCCGGCATGTCTGGTGCAGACCGCGATTCTACTGCATTGCGGTCCGCTTTGGGATGGCTTACTTCACCACTTTCAGTGCGGGCTTCTTGCTGCCGATGCGGGGCACCGGGGGCGGCGTGTCGTCGTCGCCGGGGCCGGAGTCGGTGGTAGTTGCCGAGGTCTCGGCTTCCACCGGGGCCAGCTTGGGCGGCGGGTTGTTTTCGCGCTCGGTGGCGGCCTGGGTTTCGGGCACGCTGCGCTCGACCGGGAAGGCCATGCCCTGCCCGTTCTCACGGGCGTAGATGGCCAGCACGTTCTCGACAGGGACGTCGATCTTGCGCGAGACGCCGCCGAAGCGTGCGCTGAAGGTGATCCACTCGTTGCCCATGTCCAGGCCGCTGGTGGCGTCGAAGCTGACGTTGAGCACGATCTCGTTGTTCTTGACGAACTCGCGCGGCACGCTGGTGTTGGCGTCGACGAAGACGGCGATGTACGGCGTGAAGCCGTTGTCCGTGCACCATTCATAGATGGCGCGGATCAGGTAGGGCTTGGTGGAGGTTTCAGGCATTGTGCTTCCAATGGCGCCGTGGTGGCCCGAGGGCGGATGCCTTCGGGCCGGTGCCGGTTAGCGGCGCATCACCTTTTCGGACGGGGTGAGCGCTTCGATGTACGCGGGACGGCTGAAAATGCGTTCAGCATACTTCAGCAGCGGTGCGGCGTTCTTCGACAGCTCAATGCCGTAGTGGTCCAGGCGCCACAGCAGCGGCGCGATGGCGACGTCGAGCATCGAGAACTCTTCGCCCAGCATGTACTTGTTCTTGACGAAGATCGGCGCAAGCTGCGTCAGGCGGTCGCGGATCGCGGCGCGGGCGCGTTCGTGGTTCTTCTCCGCTGCCTTGCCCTTTTCGTTCTCCAGCGTGTAGACGTGGGTGAACAGTTCCTTTTCGAAGTTGAACAGGAACAGGCGGGCGCGGGCGCGCTGCACCGGGTCAGCCGGCATCAGCTGCGGGTGCGGGAAGCGCTCGTCGATGTATTCGTTGATGATGTTCGACTCATACAGGATGAGGTCGCGCTCGACCAGGATAGGCACCTGGCCGTACGGGTTCATCACCGAAATATCTTCGGGCTTGTTGAACAGATCGACGTCGCGGATTTCAAAATCCATGCCCTTCTCAAACAGGACAAGGCGGCAACGTTGGGAAAACGGGCAAGTCGTACCCGAATACAACACCATCATGGTTGGATTCCTTGGGCTTAGCCGAAGCAGGGTCGGACAGTAAGGTCTGACATTCTGCCAAAGTCGGCCACCAGAAAGCAAATTAGTGGTAAATGGCGCACTTTATTGGTGCGCTTCTGCAGGCTTTCCAAGAGAAAAGGCCAGGGGCGGTGCTGCTTTCGCAGCGGCCACCCCTGGCCTTTGTCCTGTCCGGGCCCGGATTCGGGCCCCTGACATGGCTTACTTCACGTCTTTCCAGTACGCGGCGTTGAGGCGCCAGGCAAAGACGGTGAACACGCCCAGGAACAGCAGTACCCAGACGCCCAGGCGCTTGCGGTGGTTCTGCGCGGGCTCGGCCATCCAGTCCAGGAAGCCGACCAGGTCAGCGGAGGCCTGGTCGTACTCGACCTTGCTCAGCTTGCCCGGGCTCAGTTGCTCGAAGCCGGCAAACTTGTGCACCTTCTCGCCGTGCTCTTCCACTTCCGTGAACTTGGCGGCGCGCTGGCCCTGCAGTTCCCACAGCACGTGCGGCATGCCGACGCTCGGGAACACCAGGTTGTTCCAGCCGGTGGCGCGGCTGTCGTCACGGTAGAACGTGCGCAGGTAGGTGTAGAGCCAGTCGTCACCGCGGGCGCGGGCGATCACCGACAGGTCCGGCGGCTGCGCACCGAAGAAGGCCTTGGCTTCCTTCGGCTGCATGGCAATGGTCATGGTCTCGCCGACCTTGTCCGCGCTGAACAGCAGGTTTTCGCGGATCTGGTCGTCGGTCAGACCGATGTCCTTGAGCCGGTTGTAACGCATCATCGATGCGCCGTGGCAGTTCAGGCAGTAGTTGACGAACAGCTTGGCGCCGCGCTGCAGCGACGACAGGTCAGCAGTGTTCACCGGTGCCGGCTCGAGGGGGAAGCCCCCCTCGGATGCCATGGCAGGCGCGCCGGCAAAGCAGGCGCCGGCCAGCGCGAGGATCGAAAGCAGCTTTTTCATCTTGTGTCCTTGTGCTCTTGTCGGGGTTCGCTTCGCTCAGTGCGGGTGGAACGTGACACGCTCCGGGACCGGCTTGAACTCGCCGACACGGCTCCACAGCGGCATGGTCAGGAAGAAGGCGAAATACAGCAGCGTACCAAGCTGCGACACCTTCTCACCGACCGGCGACGGCGGTTGCACGCCAAGATAGCCGAGCACCAGGAACACCACCACGAAGACGATCAGGATGGTCTTGTGGAAGGCGGGACGATAGCGGATGGACTTGACCGGCGAGCAATCCAGCCACGGCAGGAAGAGCAGGATCACCACCGAGCCGCCCATCACCAGCACGCCCCAGAACTTGGCGTCGATGAAGTAGAAGCCCACGGCCAGGACCACCGCGATGGCGACGGCACCGATCTTCACGCGCGCATCCTTGCTGCGCAGGAACACCATGCCGAGCAGCAGCGCGAAGAACACCCACAGGATCGGCAGGAAGTTCGACGTGGTGGCGCGCAGCATCGAGTAGTACGGCGTGAAGTACCAGACCGGCGCGATATGCGGCGGCGTCTTCAGCGGGTCAGCCGGGAAGAAGTTGTTGTGTTCTAGGAAATAGCCGCCCACTTCCGGGAAGAAGAAGATCACGGCCGAGAAGAGAAGCAGGAAGCCGGCCACGCCCAGCGTGTCATGCACCGAGTAGTACGGGTGGAACGGGATGCCGTCCAGCGGGATGCCGTTCTCATCCTTCTTGGCCTTGATCTCGACGCCGTCCGGGTTGTTCGAACCCACTTCGTGCAGCGCGATGATGTGGGCAATGACCAGGCCCAGCAGCACCAGCGGCACGGCGATGACGTGGAACGAGAAGAAGCGGTTCAGCGTGGCGTCGCTCACCACGTAGTCACCGCGGATGAACAGCGACAGGTCCTGGCCGATCACGGGAATCGCCGAGAACAGGTTCACGATCACCTGGGCGCCCCAGTAGGACATCTGGCCCCATGGCAACAGGTAGCCCATGAAGGCTTCCGCCATCAGGCACAGGAAGATCAGGCAGCCGAAGATCCAGACCAGCTCGCGCGGCTTGCGGTACGAACCGTACAGCAGGCCCCGGAACATATGCAGGTAGACCACGACGAAGAAGGCCGAGGCGCCGGTCGAGTGCATGTAGCGCACCAGCCAGCCCCAGGGGACTTCGCGCATGATGTATTCCACGCTGGCGAAGGCCACGGGAATGCCGGCGGCGTTCAGCGTGGCGTCGGGCTTGTAGTTCATCACCAGGAAGATGCCGGTGACGATCTGGATCACCAGCACCAGCAGTGCCAGCGAACCGAAGAAGTACCAGAAGTTGAAGTTCTTCGGCGCGTAGTACTTGGAGAGGTGCTCTTCCCACAGTTGGGTTGCGGGGAAGCGGGCGTCGATCCAGCCCAGCAGGCCGGTCGTCTTGACTTGTTTTTCGGCCGCCATGATCAGGCTTCTCCTTTCTCGTCCTTGCCGATCACGATCTTGCTGTCGGTCAGGAACTGGTAGGGGGGAACATCGAGATTCTGCGGAGCCGGCTTGTTCTTGAAGACGCGCCCGGCGAGGTCGAAGGTCGACCCGTGGCAGGGGCAAAGGAAACCGGGATCGGTGCCGAGCTGCGAATTGGCACCGGGGGCGAAGGGGCCCGAAGGCGAGCAGCCCAGGTGGGAACAGATACCCACCACGACCAGGACGTCCTTGTGTTCTGCGCGCGAACGGGTTTCGTTCTTGCAGTACTCAGGCGTCTGCATGGTGAATGCAATCTCGGAATTGGGATCGGCCACCTCGCCGTCCGTCTTCTTCAGCGACGCCAGTTGTTCGTCCGTGCGCCGCATGATCCAGACCGGCTTGCCGCGCCATTCGACAGTCATCATCTCGCCTGGCTTCAGCGCGCCAATATCCGCCTCGACTGGAGCACCCGCGGCTTTGGCCTTCTCCGATGGTGCAAAAGTACTGACGAAAGGAACCGCTACCGCTACGCCTCCGACGCCGCCAGCGACGGATGTCGCGATCAACCAATTGCGGCGACCTTTATCCACGCTCTTCACGTCTTGCTGGTCACTCATTCCAAACCCCAGGGGAAGTCAATTTAGATTTTGCGTCAACCATAAAGTGTACCTTAGACACCTGCGCACTAGATAGGCAGAAAATGCCACGGCCATGCGCGATTATCGGACATGCAACCCGGAAAGCGGCTTCGGTGCTTGCTTTCCGGTGAGTGATGCGGCAGGCTTCGAGCTTGAAACCGTTCATTGCTAGTGACAAGAAGGAGAACCCCCCATGGGCATGATCTCGGAATTCAGAACCTTCGCCGTACGCGGCAACGTCATCGACCTCGCGGTCGGCGTGATCATCGGCGCGGCATTCGGCAAGATCGTGGATTCAGTGGTCAACGACCTGATCATGCCGTTGGTGGGCCGCGTTATCGGCAAGCTGGACTTCTCCAGCATGTTCATCGTGCTGGCGGATCCCCCACCCGGAACACCCACTACGCTCGATGCCTTGAAGAAGGCCGGCGTGCCCGTGTTTGCCTATGGCAGTTTCCTGACCATCGCTGTCAACTTCCTGATCCTGGCCTTCATCATCTTCCTGATGGTGCGTGCCTTTAATAAGATGCGCGCCGCGGAACCGGAAGCAGCACCCGCCGCACCGCCTGAGGAAGTCGTGCTGCTGCGTGAAATCCGCGACAGCCTGAAGACCCGCTGATTGGTGCGCCGTATGCGCGCCAACCCCGGAAGATAAAACGGCCCCGATGGGGCCGTTTTGTTTTGCGTCAGATCAGACGGGATTAGGAATATCGATAAACGTATGGCGCAGGCCAAAGCGTTCGGCCACATGCTCGCCCAGCGAGCGGATGCCGTAACGCTCGGTGGCGTGATGGCCGGCGGCAAGATAAGCCACGCCACTCTCGCGCGCCAGGTGCGTGGTCTGCTCCGAGACTTCGCCGCTCAGGTAGGCATCGACACCCGCGGCTACCGCGGCATCGAAATAGCTTTGCGCCCCGCCCGTGCACCAGCCGACGGTGCGGATCATCTGGTCCGGCTCGCCGATGGCCAACGGCTCGCGCCCCAGCACGCCACCAACGTGCGCGGCCAGCGCAGAGAGCGGCATCGGCGCGGGCAGCGTGCCGGTCCAGCCGAGCTGGTCGTCGCCGAAGCGGCCGGTCGGCGTAAAGCCGAGCTGCAGGCCGAGCTGGGCGTTGTTACCGAACTCCGGGTGGTTGTCCAGGGGCAGGTGGAAGGCGAACAGGTTGACGTCCGCGCCAAGCAGGCGCTTCAGACGCGCGTGCTTCTGCCCGACCACGCGAGCATCTTCGTTTTTCCAGAAGTAGCCGTGATGGACGAGGATGGCGTCGGCCCCCGCTTCGATCGCGGCATCGACCAATGCCAGGCTTGCAGTCACTCCCGTCACGACGTGTGTGACCTCCGGGCGACCTTGCACTTGCAGCCCGTTGGGACAATAGTCCTTGTAGCGGGAAACTTCCAACAGGTCGTTCAAGTACAATTCAAGCTCTTTTGTTTTCATTTTCTGCTCAAAACTCCAATATGTTGCGGCGCTTTTGGCTGTTCTTTGCCCAGGCTGTCACCGTCGTGCTGGCGGTCTGGTTCGTCGTGGCAACGCTCAAGCCTGATTGGCTGCAGAGGGGGCGCGTCGCGGTCCAGTCCGGTTCGCCCATCGTGGCGCTCAAGGAAGTCGTGCCCAACGTGTCTGGTCCTGCGGCCGAAGGGTCCTACAGCGAAGCCGCCCGGCAGGCCATGCCGGCGGTGGTCAATATCTTTACCAGCAAGAACGGCCACAAGCGCTCGCCCAACCCGCAGGCCGAGGATCCGTGGTTCCGCTTCTTCTTTGGCGACCGCCTGCCTGAGCGGCAGGAGCCGGTCTCCAGCCTGGGGTCCGGCGTCATCGTCAGCGCCGAGGGTTACATTCTAACCAACCACCACGTGGTCGACGGCGCCGATGAAATCGAGATCGCGCTGACCGACGGCCGCAAGGCCAACGCCAAGGTGGTGGGCTCCGACCCGGAAACCGACCTGGCCGTGCTCAAGGTGACGCTCAAGGATCTGCCCGCGATCACGCTGGGCCGCCTTGAGAACGTGAAGGTCGGCGACGTGGTGCTGGCCATCGGCAACCCGTTCGGCGTCGGCCAGACGGTGACGATGGGCATTGTCTCGGCGCTGGGCCGCAGCCACCTGGGCATCAACACCTTCGAGAACTTCATCCAGACCGATGCGGCCATCAACCCGGGCAACTCGGGCGGCGCGCTGGTGGATGCGCAGGGCAACCTGCTGGGCATCAATACGGCGATCTACTCGCGTTCGGGCGGCTCGCTGGGGATCGGCTTTGCGATTCCCGTGTCGACCGCCAAGCAAGTGATGGAATCGATCATCTCCACCGGCAGCGTGACGCGCGGGTGGATCGGGGTCGAGCCGCAGGACATGACGCCCGAGATCGCCGAATCGTTCGGCCTCGATGCCAAGGAGGGCGCACTGATCGCCGCGGTGGTCCAGGGCGGGCCGGCCGACAAGGCGGGCGTGAAGCCCGGCGATGTGCTGACCAAGGTGGATGGCTCGTCGATCACGGACACGACCGCGCTGCTCAACGCGATTGCCCAGCTCAAGCCGGGCGTGGACATCAAGATGACCGTGATCCGCCGCGGCAAGGCAACGGACCTGACGGTGACGATCGGCAAACGGCCTCCGCCGCCGCGCCGCTCGCTGCCGTTTGAAGAGGAAGAGTGAGGCTGGGCACGACACGGCCTTGAAGAAAGAACCCCGCCTTGGATGGCGGGGTTTTTTTGTGCCCGGCGGTCAGGCAGTCCGCCGCGTCACGGTTATGCTGAAGAGGAAGAGTGAGGCTGGGCACGACATGGCCTTGAAGAAAGAACCCCGCCTTGGATGGCGGGGTTTTTTTGTGCCCGGCGGTCAGGCAGTCCGCCGCGTCACGGTTATGCAACGGGAAACAACGGACCTGAGCAGCAGACACCGCGCCTCGATGGCATGGCGGCCCACAGCAATGCCCGTGGCGGTCGTGGGCAGGGCAGCGCCTCGATTCGTGCCCAACGTGCTGGCGGGCCGCAATCGGCGCCGCCAACGCCTCCCCGATCGTCGGCAGGGCGAAGCATAAGCCCCTGCGCGCCGCGAGCCACCCGCCCCCACCCTGCTGCCAATACACAACATGACAGGTGAAGCACGGCAACAAGCGCAGCCCCGCCTGTGCCGGCACCTCGCCGCCATATAAGACAAAAGGCCGGCATCCTTACGGATGCCGGCCTTTTGGTTCAAGCCAATCCTAAGCGAGCTTACGCCCGCGTCAGATTAGAACTTGTGGCGCAGACCAACCACAGCACCGAACTGATCCTTGTTCGGCTGAACGTTGATGGCGCTGGCGGTGTTGAAGCCGTTCACGCCCAGGGCCGAGCCCTTGTCGTTCAGGGTGTACGACAGCGACGTGTACACGTCGGTACGCTTCGACAGCGCGTAGTCGGCCGTGATCACGAACTGCCACGGATCTGCATCCGTCTTGCGGAAGTCTTGGTAGTACGCAGCGCCCGACAGCGAGAACGCCGGGGTCAGTTGGTAACCCAGACCCAGCCAGTACAGGTTCGATGCGGTAGCCGTGGTCAGGATACCGTTGTCAACCGTCGTGCCGCCAGGCAGCGCGGCGCCGTCGAAGGCCTTGGCCCAGCGATAGCCGGCATAGACCTTGGCCGGACCGAAGGCGTAGTTGGCGCCAACGGAAGCGCGGCGAGTGCGCTGGCCGCTTTGGTCAACGCCACCAGCCGACACGGAGCCGTGGATTTCGTCATAAGCAGCACCAACTGCGAACGGGCCAGCTGCGTAGCTCACCAGGGCGCCGTACTGTTGGCCGCGGCGGAATGCGCCGGCTTGCTCTTGGCCGTTGTTGTTGAAGCTGTAGAAGGCCGAAGCGGTCAGGCCACCGAACGTGCCGATGTACTTGACGGTGTTGTCGGCGCGCGCAGCGAACTGAGCGTCTTGCGACAGGATGCCGTAGCGCGACGAAATGGCCATCGGGTCATAAATCAGGCCAAAGTCGTAGAACGACGTTTGTTGACGGCCCAGCAGCAGCGAGCCGTACTGGCTTTGCAGACCGACGTAGGCTTGACGACCGAACAGACGACCACCTTGGGCCGACGTGCCGTTGTCGAGGTCGAAACCGCTTTCCAGAACGAACACGCCCTTCAGGCCGCCGCCCAGGTCTTCCACGCCACGCAGGCCCCAACGCGAACCGGATTGGTTGCCCGACGACATGCGGAACAGGTTGTCGCCATTGGCGCCAGCGTTGCTGTTGTACTCGAGGCCGACATCAGCCACGCCGTACAGGGTTACGCTCGATTGGGCATACGCGCCACCAGCGGCCAGAGCGGCGACGGCAGCAGCAAACAGTTTCATCTTCATATCGACACTTTCCTTGTCAACTGATTGGGAAATCTTGGTTGCCCAAGTACTTGGGCGACGCATTTACATTCACGTCTGCTGCGTATTATGTGCCAGCCCCCCCGGCCGTCAGAAGGCTTTTTCGGCGTAAACCATGCTTACTGGCGGTTTTTGTTGTCGGGGAGCAACAGGAATGGGTGGAAAAATCCCCGCTTTGGTGCAAAAACGGGGGTGGCAGGCCGACAAGACCTACCTCAGCCGAATTAGTCCGGCTGCGTTTCCCCTGAAGCGGTCGCTTCAGGTGCCGGACGGCCGACAAAGCGCGCCAGCAGTAGTCCCAGTTCATAAAGCGCCACCAGCGGGACGGCCAGCAGCAACTGCGACAGCACATCGGGCGGGGTCACGATGGCCGCGATGATGAAGGCCCCCACGATCACGTAGGGGCGGATCTGCTTGAGCTTTTCCAGCTCCACCACGCCAAAGCGCACCAGCACGATCACCACCACCGGCACCTCGAAGGTGATGCCGAAGGCCAGGAAGGTGGTCATGGCAAAGCTGAGGTATTTGTCGATGTCGGTCGACATCTCCGCCCCCAGCGGGGCGTTGTAGTGCGCCATGAAATGGAACACCGTGGGGAACACCAGGAAATACGCGAACGCCACGCCGCACAGGAACAGGAAATAGCTGCTCGATACCAGCGGCAGGATCAGGCGCTTCTCATGCTGGTACAGGCCGGGCGCGACAAACTGCCAGATCTGATACAGCACCCACGGCAGCGCGATCAGGAAGGCCACCAGCAAGGTGACTTTCATTGGCACGAAGAAGGAGCCGGTGACATCGGTCACGATCATCTTGCCGCCCTTGGGCAGCGACTCCATCAGCGGCGCGGCAAACAGGTTGAAGATGAGCGGCGCCCAGTAGACCAGGCTGACGAAGACCAGGATGATGCCGGCCACCGCCTTGACCAGGCGTTGGCGCAGCTCGACCAAGTGAGAAATAAAGGTTTCCTGCTGCGACTCGTCTTGCGGGTCTTGGGGATCTGGGGACCGGGTGTCGCTCATGGCGTGAACCGCTCAGCCGCGGGGGCTGGCAAGGTGGATCGATGGGGCCGCAACGCGGCGGCGCGCGAGTGCAACCAAGACTGCGGCCACGACGGCAGCGGCCGGAACGACGGCCGGCAAGGTGTCGCCGCGGCGCATGCTCACTCGAAGAAGGATCGGGATGGCCGGGTGACCGGCCGGTGGCGCTTGACGCGCGCCGCGCCTGACTGCACCCAGACGCGGACATTGTGCTGGCGCTTGAACCAGAGCGGGCGGGCGCCCTGCTTGACGCGCCAGCTCTTGCGCCCGTTGTGCGCCTTGTGGGCCGCATCCCAGCTTGGCACGAAGCCACCACCGGCGTCGGCGCTGCCGCCGCCGCTGGTTCCCTCGGCACCGCCCAGGGCTTCGTTCAGCGCCTGGGTCTGCTCGCTGACTTCCTTGTGGATGGTGCGCTCGACATCGCGCGCGGCGTCCTCGAATTCCGTGCGCATCTTGCGCAGTTCTTCCAGTTCAACCTCGCGGCTGACTTCGGCCTTGACGTCGTTGATGTAGCGCTGCGCCCGGCCGACCAGGGCGCCCACCGTGCGCGCAACCTTGGGCAGCCGTTCGGGACCGATCACGATCAGTGCCACGGCGCCGATCAGCGCCAGCTTGGAAATGCCGAGATCAATCATGCGGACACATCATGCGGACAACATGCGGAAAAGCGCAGGCGCGGGACGACACGCAGGCAGCGAGGTTTGCGTAGAAGGGATGGCACACCGCCGGATTACTGCTGGCGGGTCTTTTCCTTGGCTTCGACGTCGATGGTGGTGGAGTCGCGCAGTTCCTTGGACTGGGCAGGATCGGCGGCCGCCTTGCCTTCGCCATCCTTCATGCCATCCTTGAAGCCCTTGACCGCGCCGCCCAGGTCCTGGCCGATATTGCGCAGTTTCTTGGTGCCGAACACGAGCATGACGATCACCAGCACGATCAGCCAGTGCCAAATGCTAAACGAACCCATTTCTTGCTCCTGATGAAGCCGCGGGCGCAATCAGATATGCCCGGACCCGTTGTTCCGTCCCGTTATGGCCGCGCCGGGCGACGGTTGCCGGCGCAGCTTCTGCCCGGGGCGTTGCCGCCGCGGGCGCTCCCATGCCAAGGCTGCCCGGTCAGGGCAGCGGTGCCTTCCACGCGTGGCGCGGCCCACCCAGCACATGCAGGTGCAGGTGGTAGACCTCCTGCCCACCGTCCGGGCCGGTATTGATCACCGTCCGGAACCCGTTGGTGCAGCCTGCCGCGCGCGCCAGTTCAGGCACCTTCAGCATCATTCTAGCAAGCACCGCCCCTTCGCCGGCGCCGCAATCGGCCAGCGAGTCGACATGCGACCTGGGAATGACCAGCAAGTGTACCGGGGCCTTGGGATGGATATCGTGGAAGGCCACCATGTCGTCGTCTTCATAGACCTTGTGCGACGGTAGCTGGCCGGCCACGATCCTGCAGAAGATGCAATTATCCTGAGCGTTCATGAAGATTTTATTGCGGCGGCCGCGGCACCCGCTGTTACCTTCGCGCGCCCGGCCTGCCCGGCATCAGAACTGCTGATCCGGGTACATCGGCTTGCTGTCATTCAGGTACAGCCAGCCCTTGACGATACGATACAGCATCCACAGCGACAGCACGCCCCAGACGGCAAAGGCCAGCGGCATCAGCACGACTGTCGCAAACAGCACCCCGCCCAGCACACCCCAAACCACCGACCACCAGAACGAGCGGATCTGCCAGGCGAAGTGCGAGGCATACAGCGAGCCACGCGCGTCGTCGCGCTTGACGTAGTCGATCACGATGGCGATCAGCGCGGTGATGCCGCCGGTAAGCCAGAAGATCGCATACAGGGCATACAGGATGTGCAGCAGCTTGCGCAGGCTGCTCAGCTGTTCGCCGCTGGGGGTGGTGACTTGCCCGGTGTAGTCGTTCGCCATAATCGCCCTTTTATTAAGAGCCTGCCTTGGGCAGGCGGAAGACCAGCCGGCGCGGGCCGCCTAGTCCTTGCGCCGGGCCTTTTCTTCGAGGCCGGACAGCCCTTCGCGCCGCGCCAGTTCGTTGACCACATCCGCCGGCGTCAGGCCGAAGTTGGCCAGCAATACCATGCTGTGGAACCAGAGGTCGGCCACTTCATAGACCACCTTGCCGGCCTCGGCGCCAGTCTGCCCGGCGGCGCGTGCGTCCTTGGCGGCCATCACGGTTTCGGTGGCTTCCTCGCCGATCTTCTTCAGGATGGCGTCGTCGCCCTTGCTGAACAGGCGCGCCACGTAGGACTTGTCGGGGTCGCCGCCGTTGGCGGGCTTGCGCGATTCCAGCACTTCGGCCAGGCGCGCCAGGACATCGTTGCTGCTGAGTTGGGTGTCGCTCATGGCTTGGTGTAGATCTGGGCAGGGTCCTTCAGCACCGGCTCGACCGTCTGCCAGTCGCCGGCTTCCACATCGCCCTCGAACTTCTGGAAGAAGCAGGAATGGCGCCCGGTATGGCAGGCGATGTTGTCGATCTGGGTCACCTTGAGCAGCACCACGTCTTCGTCGCAGTCCAGGCGGATCTCGTGCACTTTCTGCACATGGCCGGACTCTTCGCCCTTGTGCCACAGGCGCTTGCGCGAGCGCGACCAGAATACGGCCTCGCCCAGCTCCACGGTGCGCTGCAGCGCGTCGCGGTTCATGAACGCGAACATCAGCACGTCGTTCGAGCCGACTTCCTGCACGATCACCGGCACCAGGCCGTTATCGTCCCATTTGACCTTGTTGAGCCACTTCTTTGCCATGATCAGATCCGCACGGGAATGCCCTCGCGGGCCATGAATGCCTTGGCTTCGCCCACGGTGTGTTGCCCGTAGTGGAAGATGCTGGCGGCCAGCACCGCGTCGGCGCGGCCCTGGGTGATGCCGTCGGCCAGGTCCTGCAGGCCGCCGACGCCGCCCGAGGCGATCACCGGCACCGGCACCGCGTCGCTGACGGCGCGGGTCAGTTCCAGGTCGAAACCACTCTTGGTGCCGTCGCGGTCCATGCTGGTCAGCAGGATTTCGCCGGCACCGCGCGCGGCCATCTCGCGGGCCCATTCGACGGCATCCAGCCCGGTCGCCTTGCGCCCGCCGTGGGTGAAGACCTCCCAGCGCGGCGCTTCGCCCGGGGCGGAGCTGCGCTTGGCGTCGATCGCCACCACGATGCACTGCGAGCCGTACTTTGCGGTCGCGTCCGACACCAGCTGCGGATTGGCGATGGCCGACGAGTTCACGCTGATCTTGTCCGCACCGGCATTGAGCAGGCGCCGCACGTCTTCGACCGTGCGCACGCCGCCGCCCACCGTCAGCGGGATAAAGACCTGCGAAGCCACATCCTCAATGATGTGCAGCATCAGGTCGCGCCCGTCGCTGGTCGCGGTGATGTCCAGGAATGTGATTTCATCGGCGCCCTGCTCATCGTAGCGGCGCGCGATTTCCACGGGATCGCCCGCGTCGCGCAGCTCGACAAAGTTGACGCCCTTGACCACCCGCCCGTTGGTCACGTCCAGGCAGGGGATGATACGTTTGGCTAGCATGAGATTCCTTGTCCGCCGCCAGCTCCAGTCTGGCGGCGGCGGCGGCTGCGCCCGCGGCGCGTTGCCTTATTGCCCGTCGCGCAGCTTGTCCGCCAGTGCCTGCGCGGCGGCAAAGTTGAGATCCCCGGAGTAGATCGCGCGGCCGCAAATGACGCCTTCGACACCTTCGCGCTCGACCGCGCAGAGGTTGTCGATATCGGCCAGGTTGGACAACCCGCCGCTGGCGATCACCGGGATCGACATCGACTGCGCCAGCTTGACGGTGGCGTCGATATTGATCCCCTGCAGCATGCCGTCGCGGCCGATATCGGTGTAGATGATGGCCTCGACGCCGTAGTCTTCATACTTGCGTGCCAGGTCCGCCACCTCGTGGCCGGTCAGCTTGCTCCAGCCGTCGGTCGCCACCTTGCCGTCCCTGGCATCCAGGCCGACGATGATATGGCCGCCGAAGGCCGAGCAGGCGTCCTTCAGGAAACCGGGGTTTTTCACCGCGGCCGTGCCAATGATGACGTACGACAGCCCGTCATCCAGCCAGCGTTCGATGGTGTTCAGGTCGCGGATGCCGCCCCCCAGCTGCACCGGGATCTCGTCGCCGACCTCGGCGATGATGGCCTTGATGGCCTCCTCGTTGCGGGGCTTGCCCACGAACGCGCCATTCAGGTCCACCAGGTGCAGGCGGCGGGCGCCCTGCTCCACCCAGTGGCGTGCCATGGCGGCGGGATCTTCGGAAAAGACGGTGGCCTGGTCCATGTCGCCTTGTTTGAGGCGTACACACTGACCGTCCTTCAGGTCGATGGCCGGAATGAGCAACATATGCGTGACGAGCGTGGTTGAGTGATAGGGATTGAGCGAGACCGGCGCTGCCGGTCAGGTCGGGTCGATAGTCGATCGGAAACAGGTCGGGTGACGGGTCGAGTTAGCGGTCGATGATCGGTAAAAAAACGAATCGGGTCAGGGATTCCAGTGGACGAAGTTCCGGTACAGCTGCAGGCCCAGGGCCGCACTCTTCTCGGGGTGGAACTGCGTCGCGAAAATATTATCGCGCGCTACCGCGCTGGTAAATACGACTCCGTATTCCGTTTCTCCGGCAACATGGGCCGGGTCCTGCGCCTGCACATAGTAACTGTGGACGAAATAGAACCAGCTGTCGTCCGGGATACCGTCCCACAGCGGGTGCGGCCTGGCCTGGCGCACCCGGTTCCAACCCATCTGCGGCACCTTGTAGCGCGAGCCGTCGGGCTGCGTCATGCCGTCCAGCGCAAAGCGCACCACCTGGCCGGGCATCAGGCCCAGCGCCGGCGTACGGTCCGCGCCGGCCCGGCTTTCAGTGCTGAACTCGAACAGCATCTGCTCGCCCACGCACACGCCCAGCATCGGCTTGCAGGAGGCGGCCTGCACCACCGCCTCCTGCAGCCCGGACGCGCCCAGCGCCGACATGCAGTCGGGCATCGCGCCCTGGCCGGGCAGCACCACGCGGTCGGCCGAGCGGATGCCTTCGGGGGCATCCACCACGCGGACGTCCGCTTCCGGCGCCGCGGCACGCAGCGCCTGCGCCACCGAGCGCAGGTTGCCCATGCCGTAATCCACAATTGCTATGGTAGTCATGATTTCAAAACAGGCAACAATGTCTTCAGCCCGTCCACAATGAATTCCACGGCCAGCGCCGACAGGATCAGCCCCATCAGGCGCGTGCCGATATTGATGCCGGTGCGGCCGATCACCCGGGCGATCGGGTCTGCCGCGCGAAACACCAGGTACACCACCGCACCGATCACCACGCCCAGGCCGACCAGGATCAGCAACTGGTACCAGTGCTGCGTCTTGCCCGCATAGACGATCACCGTGCTGATCGAGCCCGGCCCGGTCAGCAGCGGCAGCGCCAGCGGCACCACCGCGATGCTGGACTTTACCTCGGCCTCATCCTCTTCTTCCGGCGTGGCCTTGGTGCGGCTGGTCTGCGCGTTCAGCATGTTCATGGCCATCATTATCATGATGAGCCCGCCACCCACCTGCAGCGACGCCACCGAGATATTGAAGAACTCGATGATCTGCTGCCCCAGCAAGGCCGACACCGCCACCACGATCGCCACTGAAACCGATGCGATCTTGATGGTACGCAGCTTTTCCGCTTCCGTCTGCAGGCTGGTCAGGCTGATGAAGAACGGGATCGCCCCGATCGGGTTGATCAGCGCCAGCAGCGAAATAAACGACTTGAGCGTATCCATCGGTTGCGGGTCGCCAGCATCGCTGGCCAGGTTCAGGCTTGGAAGGTCAGCGGGCGCCGCAACCAGCCGGCACGCCTACCGTGGTGGAAAGGTCAGAGCGTACCCTTGGTCGACGGAATCGTGTTCGCCGCGCGCGGGTCCAGCTCTACCGCCATGCGCAGTGCCCGGCCAAAGGCCTTGAACACGGTTTCGCACTGATGGTGGGCATTGATGCCGCGCAGGTTGTCGATATGCAGGGTCACGCCCGCATGGTTGACGAAGCCGCGGAAGAACTCAATGGTCAGGTCGACGTCGAAGCTGCCCACGCGCGCACGCGTGAACGGCACGTGGAATTCCAGGCCGGGGCGGCCGGAGAAGTCGATCACCACGCGCGACAGGCATTCGTCCAGCGGCACATAGCTGTGGCCGTAGCGGGTGATGCCTTTCTTGTCGCCGATGGCCCTGGCAACCGCCTGGCCGAACGTGATGCCCACGTCTTCCACCGTGTGGTGGTCGTCGATATGCGTGTCGCCGGTGGCTTCGACCTCCAGGTCGAACATGCCATGCCGGGCGATCTGGTCCAGCATGTGGTCAAGGAACGGCACGCCGGACGCCAGTTTCTGGCGGCCGCTGCCGTCGAGATTCAGGGAAACGCGGATTTGCGTTTCCGAAGTATTGCGGGTGACCTCTGCAACACGCATGGTGTTAATCCTGCAGCGACGCTGCGAATGCCTCAAGGAACTGCGCGTTTTCTTCGGGGGTGCTGACCGTGACGCGCAGACAATTGGCCAGCAACGGGTGCATTTTACTCACGTTCTTGATCAATACCTTCCGGGCCAGCAGCCGGTCGAACGTCTGTGCGGCATCCGGCACGCGCACCAGCAGGAAGTTGGCGGCGCTGGGGAACACCGTGACCCCGGCCTGCGCGGCCATGCCGTCGGCCACGCGGGTGCGTTCGGCGCGCAGTTGCGCGGCCTGCTCGTCCAGCACCGACACATGATCCAGTGCAAACAGCGCGGCGGCCTCGGTCAGCACGTTGACGTTGTAGGGCGGGCGCACCTTGTCCAGCTGCGACAGCCATTCCGGCGCGCCGGCCAGGTAGCCCAGGCGGATGCCGGCCAGGCCCAGCTTGGACACGGTGCGCATCACCAGCAGGTTGCCGAACTCCGCCAGGCGCGGCATCCAGCTTTGCTGGGCGAACGGCTGGTAGGCCTCGTCCACCACCACCAGGCTGTTGCAGACCTCGCCCTGGGCGGCGCGGATGATGGCCTCCATGTCGGCGGCATCGAACAGGTTGCCGGTGGGGTTGTTCGGGTAGGCCAGGTAGATGATCGCGGGCTGCTGCTCGGCCATCGCGGCCAGCATGACGGCACGGTCCAGCGTGAAGTCGGCACGCAGCGGCACGCCCACGAACTGCAGGCCGGCAAACTGCGCCGACATCGCGTACATGACAAAGCCCGGCACTGGCGCCATCACCTTCGCACCGGGCCTGGCCGCGGCCAGCGCCAGCATGCTGATGATCTCGTCCGAGCCGTTGCCCAGCAGCACGTCCATGCCGGCGGGCACCTGCATCACGGCCTTCAGCTTGGCGCGCAGCGCCTCGCTGCTGGGCACGGGGTAGCGGTTCAGCGCGACTTCGCCCAGCCGCGCGGCCAGTTCCTGGCGCAGCGCGGGCGGCAGCCGGTACGGGTTCTCCATGGCGTCGAGCTTGACCAGACCGTGCGAATCCGGCACGTGGTAGGCGCCCATGGCGCGCACGTCGTCACGGATGATGCGTTCGATCAGGGAGGGCTCTACGGCTGACATGGAAACTCCAAAGTTGGCTGCTTTATCAGGCAGCGTGGTTCAGTAGATCAACTGCGTTTGGTGAAACGATATTCCGCGCTGCGGGCGTGGGCCTGCAGGCCTTCGCCATAGGCCAGCTCGGCGGCGATCTGGCCGAGCATCTGCGCCCCGCCCTCGCTCACTTCGATCAGGCTCGAACGCTTCTGGAAGTCATAGACGCCCAGCGGCGAAGAGAAGCGCGCGGTGCGCGAGGTCGGCAGCACGTGGTTCGGGCCCGCGCAGTAATCGCCCAGCGACTCGCTGGTATAGGGGCCCAGGAAGATGGCGCCGGCGTGGCGGATCTTCTCGCTCCACTGGCGCGGGTTCCCGGCCGAGATCTCCAGGTGCTCGGGCGCGATCGCGTTGGCGATCTCGCAGGCCTCTTCCATGTCGCGCACCTTGATCAGCGCGCCACGGCCGGAGATCGACGCGGCAATCACCTCGCGCCGCGGCATGGTGCCGAGCTGGCGCTGGATGCTGGCTTCGACGCGGGCGATATAGCCAGCGTCCGGGCACAGCAGGATCGACTGCGCCAACTCGTCGTGCTCGGCCTGCGAGAACAGGTCCATCGCCACCCAGTCGGGGTCGGTGGTGCCGTCGCAGATCACCAGGATCTCGGACGGGCCGGCAATCATGTCGATGCCGACGGTGCCGAACACGCGCCGCTTGGCCGCGGCCACATAGGCATTGCCCGGGCCGACGATCTTGTCGACCTGCGGCAGCGTCGCCGTGCCGTAGGCCAGCGCGCCAATCGCCTGGGCGCCGCCGATGGTGAACACGCGGTCCACGCCGGCGATCTGCGCGGCGGCCAGCACCAGCTCATTGCGCACGCCACCCGGCGTGGGCACGACCATGATGATTTCCTTCACGCCCGCCACGCGCGCCGGGATCGCGTTCATCAGCACCGACGACGGATAGGCGGCCTTGCCGCCCGGCACGTAGATGCCGACGCGGTCCAGCGGCGTCACCTTCTGGCCCAGCATGGTGCCGTCGGCCTCGGTGTATTCCCAGCTGTGGCTGCCGCATTCGATCTTCTGCTTCTCGTGGTAGGCGCGCACGCGCGCGGCGGCGGCCTCCAGCGCGGCGCGGCGCTTGGGTTCGAGGTCTTCGAGCGCGGCTTCCAGCTGCTGCTGCGACACCTCCAGCGCGCCCATCGACGACGCTTCCACGCGGTCGAAGCGCTTGGTGTATTCCAGCACCGCGGCATCCCCGCGCGCCTTCACGTCGGCCAGGATCTGCGCCGCGGCGCGATCGATGGCCTCGTCCTCGCCAGCCTCGAAGGCCAGCACCTGGCCCAGCGCCTCGGCAAAGCCCGGCTCTCTGGAATCAAGCCGGCGGATCGGCAGGTTTTCCATTTCGGTTGCGTTCATGACTTCTGTTCCTCTCAGGCGACCCGGCCTCAGGCCAGCGCCGCTGAAGCGCGTTCGAATGCGTCGAGAATCGGCGCCAGCCGCTCGCGCTTGAGTTTGAGCGCGGCCTGGTTCACCACCAGCCGCGACGAGATCTGCACGATCTCTTCGACTTCGACCAGGTTGTTGGCGCGCAGCGTGCTGCCAGTGCTGACCAGGTCGACGATGGCGTCGGAAAGGCCTACCAGCGGGCCCAGCTCCATCGAACCGTACAGCTTGATCAGGTCGACGTGAACGCCCTTTTTCGCAAAATGCTCGCGCGCGGTCTGCACGTACTTGGTGGCTACGGCCAGGCGCGCGCCCTGGCGCACCGCGTTGGCGTAGTCAAACCCGGCCGGCACCGCCACCGACATGCGGCAGCGCGCGATGTTCAGGTCGATCGGCGCGTACAGGCCGGCCATGCCGCTTTCCATCAGCACGTCCTTGCCGGCCACGCCGAAGTCGGCGGCGCCGTACTGGACGTAAGTCGGCACGTCCGAGGCGCGCACGATCACCACGCGCACGGCCGGGTCGGAGGTCGGCAGGATCAGCTTGCGCGAGGTCTCGGGGTCCTCGGTGACGCGGATGCCGGCGGCTTCCAGCAGCGGCAGTGTCTCGGTGAAGATGCGGCCCTTGGACAGCGCCAGCGTCAGCTGGTTGGGCGATGCGTTGAAAGTGGGGCTCATCGGACTTCCTCAGGCAATGCGGCGGATCTTCGCGCCCACTGCCGACAGCTTGTCTTCCATGCGGTCGTAGCCGCGGTCCAGGTGGTAGATGCGCTCGATCACGGTCTCGCCATCGGCCACCAGGCCGGCGATCACCAGGCTGGCCGAGGCGCGCAGGTCGGTCGCCATCACGTTGGCGCCCGACAGGCGCGGCACGCCGTTGACCACCGCGGTATTGCCTTCGACCGCGATGTCCGCGCCCAGGCGGTTCAGTTCCTGCACGTGCATGAAGCGGTTTTCGAAGATGGTCTCGGTCACGCGCGCGGTGCCTTCGGCCACGGCATTGAGCGCCATGAACTGTGCCTGCATGTCGGTCGGGAAGGCCGGGTACTCCGAGGTGCGGAAGCTCACGGCCTTGGCGCGTTGCGGCATGGCCAGGCGAATCCAGTCGGCGCCGGTCTCGAGTTTTGCGCCGGCTTCGCGCAGCTTGTCGAGCACGGTGTCGAGGATGTCCGGCTGCACGCCGCGCAGCACCAGGTCGCCCAGCGTCGCGGCGGCGGCGCACAGGAAGGTGCCGGCCTCGATGCGGTCAGCGATCACGCTGTGGCTGGCGCCATGCAGGCGCTCCACGCCCTGCACTACCAGGCGGTCGGTGCCGATGCCTTCGATCTTCGCGCCCATCTTGACCAGCAGGTGGGCCAGGTCGGTCACCTCGGGCTCGCGCGCGGCGTTTTCCAGCACGGTTTCGCCTTCGGCCAGCGTGGCGGCCATCAGCAGGTTCTCGGTGCCGGTCACGGTGATCATGTCGGTGACCACGCGCGCGCCCTTCAGGCGCTTGGCGCGGGCATGGATAAAGCCGTGTTCGATGCTGATCTCGGCGCCCATCGCCTGCAGGCCCTTGATGTGCTGGTCGACCGGGCGCGCGCCGATGCCGCAGCCGCCGGGCAGCGACACGCGGGCCTCGCCGAAGCGGGCCACCAGCGGGCCCAGCACCAGGATCGAGGCGCGCATGGTCTTGACCAGCTCATACGGGGCCTCTAGCACGTTGACGTCGGCGCCGTTCAGGGTCACGCGGGCGCCGTCCAGCTCGGCCTGCATGCCCATCTGGCGCAGCAGCTTGAGGGTGGTGCGCACGTCCTGCAGGTTCGGCACGTTGTCCAGCGAGACGGTATCCGCCGTCAGCAGGCCCGCGCACAGGATCGGAAGGGCGGCGTTCTTGGCGCCCGACACGCGGATTTCGCCCTTCAGCGGGCCATTGCCGTGGATCTGGAATTTGTCCATGTTCTGTCATCTGGAGCCGGGCACGCGCCCGGCGTCATGGTTCTGGGGCCGCGCGGGTAGCGCGGCGCATATTGGCGGGGCTTACTTGCCGTCGCCCGCCTGCCATTCGGCAGGCGTCAGCGTCTTCATCGACAGCGCGTGGATCTCGGCACGCATGCGGTCGCCCAGCGCGGCATAGACGCGCTGGTGGCGCTGGATCAGCCGCTTGCCTTCAAATTCGGCGCTGACGATGGTGGCAAAGAAGTGCTGGCCATCGCCCTCGACTTGCAGATGTTCGCAGGGCAGTCCTTGGGCAATGTAATCCCTGACTTGTTCCGGTGTAGGCAGCATGGGGTTCTCTTCAGCGTGATTCAGTATGGCCGGCCACAGTTCAGTGGCGCAGCTTGTATCCGGACTTCAGCAAGCGCAGCGCCAGCGCGGCCAGCACCACGAACGCCGATCCGACCACTGCCAGGCTGAACAGCGGCGACACGTCCGAGACGCCGAAGAAGCCATAGCGGAAGCCGTCGATCATGTAGAAGAACGGATTGGCATGGGACACCGCCTGCCAGAAGGCGGGCAGCGAATGGATCGAATAGAACACACCGGACAGGAAGGTCGCCGGCATGATCAGGAAGTTCTGGAACGCGGCCAGCTGGTCGAACTTCTCGGCCCAGATGCCGGCGATCAGGCCCAGCGTGCCGAGGATGCCCGCACCCAGCAGCGCAAAGACGAGGATCCAGCCCACATTGGCAAAATGCAGGTTGGCAAACCACGCCGTCACCAGCAGCACGCCCAGGCCCACGGTCAGCCCGCGGATCACCGAGGCCACCACATAGGCGCCGAACATCTCCCAGTGCGACAAGGGCGGCAGCAGCACGAACACCAGGTTGCCGGTGATCTTGGACTGGATCAGCGATGACGAGCTGTTGGCAAACGCGTTCTGCAGCACGCTCATCATCACCAGGCCGGGCACCAGGAAGGCGGTGTAACTGATCTGGTCATAGACCTTGACCCGGTCTTCCAGCACATGGCCAAAGATCAGCAGGTACAGCACCGCGGTCAGCACCGGCGCGGCCACGGTCTGGAAGCTCACCTTCCAGAAACGCAGCACTTCCTTGTACAGCAGGGTGCGGAAACCCACCAGGCCGCCCACGGCCATCGGCCCAAGGCCGGTGTCTTCCAGGACCTCGATATCGCCAGGCTGCTTCATGCCACGGCCTCCATCGCCGGATCGGGCAGCGCACCGGGCATATGCCCCTCGCGGCGCATGATCTGCACAAATACGTCCTCGAGGTCGGCCTTGTTGATTTCCATGTCTTCGATGTCACAGCCCGCTTCGCGGCAGGCGGCCAGGATCGGTTCAACCGCCTGGTAGCCCGACAACCGCAGGCGCACCGCGCGCTCGCCGGGGTTGTCCGGCATGCGCAGCGGCTCCAGCGCCGGCGGCAGGACGCCGCGCGCAAAGGTCAGCACCAGCTGCAGGCCGGCAAACTGCGTCAGCAGGTTGCTGGTGCGGTCCAGCGTCACCACTTCGCCGAACTTGAGCATGGCGATGCGGTCGCACAGGGCCTCGGCCTCTTCCAGGTAGTGCGTGGTCAGGATGATGGTGTGCCCTTCCCGGTTCAGGCGCGAGATGAACTTCCACAGCGTCTGGCGCAGTTCCACATCCACACCGGCGGTGGGCTCGTCCAGCACGATCACCGGCGGGCGGTGCACCAGCGCCTGCGCCACCAGCACGCGCCGCTTCATGCCGCCCGAGAGCTGGCGCATATTGGCGTCGGCTTTCCCGGTCAGGTCCAGGTTGGCCATGATCTCGTCGATCCAGTCGTCGTTGCGGGTCAGGCCAAAGTAGCCCGACTGCAGCCGCAGCGTCTCGCGCACCGTGAAGAACGGATCGAACACCAGCTCCTGCGGCACCACGCCCAGCATACGCCGGGCCATCCGGTAGTCGGCGACGACATCGTGGCCAAGCACACTGACGCGGCCGGAATCGGCGCGGTTCAGGCCGGCGAGGATCGAGATCAGCGTGGTCTTGCCGGCGCCGTTCGGCCCGAGCAGGCCGAAGAATTCGCCGCGTTCGACGGTGAAGCTGACGCCCTTGAGCGCCTGCAGGTTGCGGTAGCGCTTGCGAACGTCGTGGATTTCAATGGCTTTCATGGCCGATTGTTTGTGGCGGGTCCGGCTTTTTCGGGGCCGGCCGCCGGGAATTGGGGAACAACTGCGTGCCCGGACTTCCTGGCCCGGCGTGACATGAACCGGTAGCAGGCGGGGGGATGGGCGAACAACCCGGAATTATAGGGGATGCGGGGAGGGTCCCGCTTGATCTGCCCCCAGGGGCTCGGCGACCGCGCAGGGCCGTCGCCGCGGCATCGCGGGCGGCCGCCGTGCTGGCGACCGGCGATGCCGGATCAATGTCGGTGGTGGTGCCCTTGCGGTGCGGCCGCGGGGGCCAGGCCCAGCAGGCCGTCCACGCCGTACAGGCTGGCCAGTTGCGACAGCTGCGGCGGTACGCCGCGCAGCGACAGCGCCAGCTTGCGCGCGGCGGCGGCGCGGTTCCATGCCAGCAGCACGGCGACCGCGGAGGAATCCACCTGCGCCAGGCCGGTGCAGTCGACCTGCACCTCGCCCTGCGCCACGCGTGCCAGCCCGTCACGCAGCACGGCGGCGGCGTTCTGGTTGGTCAGCGAGGTACCTAGCGAGAGCATGGGATGCGTGGCCTGGGGGTCGGTAGCTTGAATACGATGGCAAAAACGACGACTCCCGCACGTCGGGCGGGAGTCTGTGCCGCGAACGGCCATTGTAGAGCAGATCGGCGCGCCGTGCTGCATTGCAGCGGCGCACCGTTGGTGCACGCGCCTCAGCTCTTGGCGCTGGCCAGCTGGCGGTTGCGGTCCTGCAGCGTCTTGATCACGCCCTCGACGCCCTGCTGGCCGACGATGGTGTTGAAGCTGCCCTTGTAGGCTTCGGTCAGCCAGGCGCCCAGCACGTTGATGTCATAGACCTTCCAGCCCTGGGCGGTCTTTTCCAGGCGGTAGTCCATCTGGATCGGCTCGCCCTTGTTGACGACCTGGGTGCGGATGGTGGCATCGGTATCGTCAGCCGTGCCGCGGTACGGGCGGTACTGCACGGTCTGGTCGCGGATCTGGGCGATGGCGCCGGCATAGGTGCGGATCAGCAGGGTCTTGAACTCCTCGGTGATCTGCTTCTGCTGCTCGGGCGTGGCCTTGGACCAGTTGCGGCCCATGGCGATCTGCGTGGTCTTCTGGAAGTTGGCGTTGGGGATGATCTTCTGCTCGACCAGCGCGGTGATCTTGCCGATATTGCCGGCCTGCATGTCCTTGTCGGCCTTCACGCTCGTCATCACGTCGTTGACCACGGCCTTGACCAGCCCGTCCGGGGTGGCCGCGTCCTGGGCCACCACCTGGGCGTGCGCCGTGCCCGCGAAGGCAACTACCGTAAGGAAGGGGACCAACAGTCGCTTTATCATGGATTTTCCTTCTGTATCAAAGACGTTTTTCGCCGGGGCGAACTGGCCGGGCGCCATGGGTCTGGCGCGCGGCCTTGCGGTGATTGGAACATAAGCGCGGGGCGGTCGTTGCACCCGCAAGCGCCTTTCCCGCTACTTACAAACAATTTGTTTCAGCCCTCACAGGGCATTCACAGCCTGGCGCGGGCTCTGGAGCCGCCCGCGCCGCGTAGGGTCAGCGGATACGGACACCTGGCATGATCCGCTGCATCGGATCCATGGGCGGTATCGGCAGGCTCTGGCTCTCAGGCTGCAGGTCGCCCGAGGGCGTCTGCGCAGGCTGCGCCGGCGTGGCGGCCGGAGCCGAGGCGTCGGCCGGCGGCGCGGCGGGCGCCGGTGCTGCAGGCTGCGCCGGCGTAGCGGACGTGGCGGACGTGGCGGACGTGGCGGACGTGGCGGACGTGGCGGACGTGGCGGGCGTGGCGGGCGTGGCGGGCGTGGCGGGCGTGGCAGGCTTTTCGCCTTCGGTCCCGGCCGGGGCTTCAGGGCGCGCCGCCGGGGTCTCCGGGGCGCTGTCTGCATCCTCGTCGCCTTCGGGCGGGTTGCCGTCGTAGACCAGGTACTGGCGCCGCTGCAGGTAGGAATCGCGCAGGAACGAGTACTTGTCCAGCGCCGCCTGCTCCAGCAGGTTGCTGGCGCCGAGCAGCTGCGCCCGGCCGGCAACGATGCGCACGCCGGTCAGCGAATTGCGCAGCGATACCGGATAGAGATAGGCCGACGGGTCGAAACTGCGGTCCACCAGCATGCCGCCGGTGTCGCGCACCGTGCTCGGCCCGAACAGCGGCAGCACCAGGTACGGCCCGGGCGGCACGCCCCACACGCCCAGCGTCTGGCCGAAGTCTTCCTTGTACTTGGGCAGGCCGGCCGGGGTGGCGATGTCGATCAGGCCGCCGATCCCCAGCACGGTGTTCATGGCCACGCGCATGGAGTCCTCGGCGGCGCGGGTGGGCTTGCCCTGCAGCAGGTTGTTCGCCGCCGAGTAGACATCGCTCACGTTGGAGAAGAAGTTCTCCACCGCGCGCTGCACCGGCGTGGGCATGTAGTCGGCATAGACCTGGGCCACCGGGCGCAGGATGCCCTTGTCGAAGTCCTCGTTGATCTTCGAGATTTCGCGATTGAACGGCTCCAGCGGGTCTTTCGGGTTGGCGGTGGGGCCCGTGGCGCAACCGGCAAGCACGGCCGCGGCAGCCACTGCGGCCAGGCCCTTGCAGAACGATGGCGCCGCGCTCATTTGACGTCCCCTGCCGGCGCCGGCGCGCTGGCACCGGCTGACGCACCGCCGCCGGCATCTGCCGCCTTGTTGTACAGGAACTGGCCGATCAGGTTTTCCAGCACCACGGCCGACTGCGTCATGGTAATGCGCCCGCCTTCGGCCAGCATGGCGGTGTCGCCGCCGGCTTCCAGGCCGATGTACTGCTCGCCGAGCAGTCCGGATGTCAGGATCTTGGCCGAGGTGTCCTTGGGGAACTGGTAGCGCTTCTCCAGGCTCATCTCGACGGTCGCCTGGTAGGTCTTGTCGTCGAAGCGGATCGCCGCCACGCGGCCGACCACCACGCCCGCGCTCTTGACCGGCGCGCGCGGCTTGAGCCCGCCGATATTGTCAAAGCGCGCCTGCACGCTATAGGTGTCCTGGAAGGAAAAGGCGCTCATGTTCCCCGCCTTGAGGGCCAGGAACAGCACAGCGACGAACCCCGCCGCGACGAACAGCCCCACCCAGAAATCGAGTGCATTCTTTTTCATTGGAATCTCTTTCTTCAACCCCGTAGTGTCTTGTGGCTGACTTGTTGTTTGTGTTTTTGTTTGTGTTTTCGTTTATCAGGCCGCGTCATTTGCTGAACATCAGCGCGGTCAGCAGGAAATCCAGCCCCAGCACGGCCAGCGATGCGATCACCACGGTACGGGTGGTCGCGCGCGAGACGCCTTCCGGCGTGGGCTTGGCCTCGAAGCCCTGGTACAGGGCAATAAACGTCACGGCAATGCCAAAGATAAAGCTCTTGATCACGCCGTTGATCACGTCGGCGCGCACGTCGACGCCGCCCTGCATCTGCGACCAGAAGGCGCCGGCGTCAACGCCGATCAACTGCACGCCCACCACGTAGCCGCCCAGGATGCCTACCGCGCTGAAGATCGCCGCCAGCACCGGCATGGCGATCACGCCTGCCCAGAAGCGCGGCGCGATCACGCGCTGCAGCGGGTTCACCGCCATCATTTCCATGGCCGTCAGCTGCTCGCCCGCCTTCATCAGGCCGATCTCGGCAGTCAGCGAGGTGCCGGCGCGGCCGGCGAACAGCAGCGCGGTCACCACCGGGCCCAGCTCGCGCACCAGCGACAACGCCACCAGCAGCCCGAGTGCCTGCTCTGACCCGTAGCGGTTCAGCGTGTAGTAGCCCTGCAGGCCAAGCACGAAGCCCACGAACAGGCCCGACACCGCGATGATCACCAGCGACAGGTTGCCGACAAAGAAGACCTGGTCGGTCACCAGCCGGAAGCGGCGCAGCAGCAGTGCCGGCGACAGGCCCAGCAGCGTCAGGAACATGCGCGTGGCGTGGCCCAGCCCCGACACGCTGCGGCGCACGGCCGCGCCGATGGTGGTAAAGAAGTCCGTCACCGCGCACCTCCGGCGAAATCCTCGGCCAGCGAAGGTCCGGCGTAGTGGAACGGCACCGGGCCGTCGGCCTCGGCATGGACGAACTGGTGCACGAACGGGTCGGTGGAGGCGCGCAGCGCCTCGGGCTCGCCCTGCGCGACGATGCGGCCGTCGGCAATGAAATAGACGTAGTCGGCGATCTGGAAGGTCTCGTGCACGTCGTGCGAGACGATGATCGTGGTGGCGCCCAGCGCGTCGTTCAGGCTGCGGATCAGCCGCGCGGTCAGCCCGAGCGAGATCGGGTCCAGCCCGGCGAAGGGCTCGTCATACATCAGCAGCGCCGGGTCCAGCGCAATCGCGCGCGCCAGCGCCACGCGCCGCGCCATGCCGCCCGAGATCTGCGACGGCATCAGGTCGCGCGCGCCGCGCAGGCCGACCGCGTTGAGCTTCATCAGCACCAGGTCGCGGATCATCGAGTCGGGCAGGTCGGTGTGCTCGCGCAGCGGGAACGCCACATTGTCGAACACCGACAGGTCGGTAAACAGCGCGCCGAACTGGAACAGCATGCCCATCTGGCGGCGCACCGCGTACAGGCCGCGGGCATCCAGCGTGTGGATATCGGTGCCGGCAAAGCTGACCGTGCCCGCCTGCGGGCGGACCTGGCCGCCGATCAGCCGCAGCACCGTCGTCTTGCCGCAACCCGAGCCGCCCATCACCGCAATCACCTTGCCACGCGGGAAATGCATGGTCAGGCCGGACAGGATCGGCTTGCCGTGGTCCGCATAGGCGAAGTCCACCGCAGTCAGTTCGACGAGGTTTTGAGCAGAATCGGTCACGTTGGCACCGGTCAGGACAGTCGCGCATTATAAGGTGTACTACCTAGCCCTGCTGGCACCCGTGTGCCCCGCGCCACATGCCCCCCGTCGGGGGAGTCTCTCAGACTTGCCCTAGCCTCCCAAACCGGCCCGCCCCCTTGCTGCTCAAGGCTCCTGTATCGGCGCAACGTCCTTCAGGATCACCTGCCATTGGATCGATTCCGAGCGGATCGCGGTGGCAAACGCCTCCGGCGAGTCGCGCAGCGGCGTGACCCCCGCTGCCTGCAGGCGCGAACGCACCTCGCGCTCGGACATGACGGCGTCGAGCTCGACCGCCAGCCTGGCGACGATCGCGCGCGGCGTCTTGGCCGGCGCCATCACGCCAAACCAGGCGGCCGCGGCATAGCCTTCCAGCCCCGACTCCTGCAGCGTCGGCACCAGCGGCGCCAGCGGCGAGCGGGCCACGCCCGTCACCCCGACCAGGCGCAGCCCGCCGCTCCTGACCTGGCCCTGGACCGCGGCGAACGAACAGAAACAGGCACTGACGCGGCCGGCCAGCATCTCCTGGACCACCGCGGCTTCGCCTTTGGCGGTGACCAGCGGCACGCCGCTGCGGATGCCGCGCACGGCGTACTCGGCGTACAGGTGGGAGGGGCTGCCCGGCTGGCCGTAGCCATAGCTGTAGGAGCCGGGGTTCGACTTCACCGCGGTCATCCATTGCTCCGGCGTGCGCATTGGCAGCCTGGCATCGATCACCAGGAACAGCGGCGTGGTGGCCACGCGCGCCACCGGCGTGAAATCGCGCACGACGTCGTACGGCACCGGCTCCAGTCCGGGCTGGATCAGCATATTGGCCTGGTGCAACAACAGGGTGTGGCCATCGGAGCTGGCCTTGGCGACCACGTCGCCGGCGATGGTGCCGGCGGCGCCGGGCCGGTTGTCGACCTCCACCGGCACGCCCAGCCGGGCCGAGAGGCGCTCGGCCAGCATGCGCGCCACCGCATCGGCAACGCCGCCGGCCGGGAACGGCACGATCAGGCGCATCGGGCGGTCGGGGAACGACATGCTGCGGGCGAGCTGCTGGGTTCCGGCATGCGCCGGCATGGCTGGCACCGCAAGCGCCAGCGTGGCACACCCCAGGGCATACAGGCACAGGAAAGGCTGGAGCCAGCGCCGGACTGCGCCAATTGAGGGGCGCTGCGCCAACTTTGCTTTACCTCGCCAAAGCCGCGACAACTTGCGCACTTCGGGCATCAATTTCCTCCGACCGGTCTCCTGAGGAGGCGGCAAGCTGGTTCTGGGGAAAAAGGATTTGCGAGGCAGTTTCCGTTAGTTGTTTTTTGAAAATTGTAAGGACATTACCCAGGCCACCACAGACACGTAAACCATAGCCGGGAGAACCCTGAAGGCCCCGCCAGGCCTTGCCAAACGCGCCATGGCGGCCAGGACGCACGGACCTCGCCGGCTATAATCGGCCGATGACGATTTACACCCTGCGGCCCATGGTCACCGCCGACCTGCCGGCCGTGCTGGCGGTGCAAGCCAGCTGCTATACCGAGGTACTGCTGGAGAGCCAGGCCGCGCTGGCAAGCCGGCTGGCGCTGTCCCCCGCCACCTGCTGGGTCGCGGACGTTCCCGGACATCCCGGCGCGCTCGCCGCCTACCTCTTTACCCACGCCTGGCCCGAAGCCACCCTACCGCCGCTGGACGGCGTGCTCGACGATGGCTGGCGCCATGGCGCCGGGCCGGACGCCCTCACCTGGTTCGTGCACGACATGGCCGTGGCGCCCGCCGGACGCGGCGCCGGCCTGGCGCCGCGCCTGTACGCGGCGGCACAGGCGGCCGCACGCGCGGCGGGGCTGCGGCGTTCGCGGCTGATCGCGGTGCAGTCGGCCGCGCCGTGGTGGCGCAGGCTCGGGTACGCCCCGGTGGCAGCGCACACGGCCGCCGCCCATGCGGCCAAGCTGGCCAGCTACGGCGCCAGTGCGATGCTGATGGAGCGCACGCTGGCCGACTGAGCGCTCCATCAGCACATTGGCGCCAGGACGACAAAAAGCCCGCCGGCTTGCGCCAGGCGGGCTTTTTGTTCTTGCCGGGGTGAATCAGCGCGGCAGTTCGGTGTGGCCCATCAGGAAGGCATCGACCGAACGCGCAGCCTGGCGGCCTTCGCGGATCGCCCACACCACCAGCGACTGGCCACGGCGCACATCGCCGGCGGCGAACACCTTGGGCACGTTGGTGTGGTATGCACGCTCGCCCTCGGTCGAGGCCTTGGCATTCTTGCGCGCATCGGTATCCACGCCAAACGCTTCCAGCATCGAACCCACCGGGTTGGTGAAGCCCATCGCCAGCAGCACCAGGTCGGCCGGCAGGATGAACTCGCTGCCTTCGACTTCCTGCATGCGGCCGTCCTTCCATTCGACGCGGCAAGCCTTCAGAGCCGTGACCTTGCCGTTCTCGCCGATGAATTCCTTGGTCGCGACCGACCAGTCGCGCTCGCAGCCTTCATCGTGCGACGACGAAGTGCGCAGCTTGATCGGCCAGTACGGCCACACCAGCGGCTTGTCCTCTTCTTCCGGCGGCTGCGGCAGCAGTTCAAACTGCGTCACCGAGGTGGCGCCATGGCGGTTGGACGTACCCACGCAGTCGGAGCCGGTATCGCCACCGCCGATCACGATCACGTTCTTGCCTTCGGCGCGGATCTCGTTTTCGCCGTCGCCGGCCACTTCCTTGTTCTGCGGGATCAGGAATTCCAGCGCGAAGTGGATGCCGGCCAGGTCGCGGCCCGGCACCGGCAGGTCGCGCGGCACTTCCGAGCCGCCCGCCAGCACCACGGCGTCAAACTGGTCCATCAGGGCCTGGGCCGAGATGGTTTCACGGGCGTAGTTCTTGATGCCGGCCGGCAGTTCGCCGTCGGTCACCATCACGCCGGCGCGGAAGGTCACGCCTTCGGCCTGCATCTGCTCGATGCGGCGGTCGATCAGCGTCTTCTCCATCTTGAAGTCGGGGATGCCGTAGCGCAGCAGGCCACCGATGCGGTCGTTCTTCTCGAACACGGTCACGTCATGGCCGGCGCGTGCCAGCTGCTGCGCGACAGCCATGCCGGCGGGGCCGGAGCCGACCACGGCCACGGTCTTGCCGGTCTTGTGGCGCGGCAGCTGCGGCTTGACCCAGCCCTCTTCCCAGGCCTTGTCGATGATGGCGTGCTCGATCGACTTGATGCCCACCGGCAGTTCATTGATGCCCAGCGTGCAGGCGGCCTCGCACGGTGCGGGGCAGATGCGGCCGGTGAACTCGGGGAAGTTGTTGGTCTGGTGCAGCACCTCGATCGCCGACTTCCAGTCCTGGCGGTACACCAGGTCGTTGAAGTCGGGAATGATGTTGTTGACCGGGCAGCCGTTGTTGCAGAACGGGATGCCGCAGTCCATGCAGCGCGCACCCTGGAGCTTCGCTTCGCTGTCGGACAGCGCGAACACGAATTCCTTGTAGTGCTTCACGCGCTTGACTACCGCTTCGTAGCCTTCGTTCTGGCGCGGAAATTCGAGAAAGCCAGTCGCCTTACCCATGTTGCGTCCTTGGTCATGCTGCGCGGGACCGGCGGCGTCGCCGGCCCTGCGGTGGGGTCAGAATCTTGTCAGGGCCGCGGCGGCTGCCGCGGCCCCTCTGCGTCGTTGCGTTGCGCTCGCTCAGGCCGCGATGGCTTCGCGGTCGCTGTCGCGGGCGGCTTGTTCCTTGGCGTACATCTCGCCCAGCGCGCGCTTGTACTCGGTCGGGAAGACCTTGACGAACTTGCGGCGTGCCGTGGTCCAGTCAGCCAGCAGCGCCTTGGCGCGCTCGGAACCGGTGTAGCGGAAATGCTGCTCGATCAGGTTGCGCAGGATGACTTCATCCAGCACGCGCTTGCCGTCGACCTTGTGCCACGAAGCCGGGCCCTGGCCCTTCTCCTGGTCGGCGGCGGCCAGCACGGCCTCCAGCGCCACCATCGAGGTGTTGCAGCGCTTGTCGAACAGACCGTCCTCGTCATAGACGTAGGCCACGCCGCCCGACATGCCGGCCGCGAAGTTGCGGCCGGTGCCGCCCAGCACCACCACCGTGCCGCCGGTCATGTACTCGCAACCGTGGTCGCCGGTGCCTTCCACCACGGCAACCGCGCCGGAGTTGCGCACCGCGAAGCGTTCGCCGGCCACGCCGTTGAAGAACGCTTCACCGGCGATGGCACCGTACAGCACGGTGTTGCCGACGATGATGTTGCGGGTCGGGTCGCCGCGGAACTCGTGCGGGGCGCGCACGATCACGCGGCCGCCCGACAGGCCCTTGCCGACGTAGTCGTTGCCGTCGCCCACCAGGTCCAGCGTGATGCCATGCGCCAGGAACGCGCCGAACGACTGGCCGGCGGTGCCTTGCAGCTGGATGTGGATGGTGTCGTCAGGCAGGCCTTCGTGGCCATGCTGGCGCGCCACCACGCCCGACAGCATCGCGCCGACGGTACGGTTAACGTTCTTCACCGGCTGGATGAACGAGACCCGCTCGCCCTTCTCGATTGCCGGACGGGCCTTGGCGATCAGCACGTGGTCCAGCGCCTTGCCGGCCTCGGCCGACAGGCCGTGGTCCTGCACGTCGGTGTGGAACAGCGGCACTGCCGCGCCCAGCGAAACCTGGTGGAAGATGCGGCCGAAGTCCAGGCCGCGCGCCTTCCAGTGCTCGATGCCGGGCTTGGTGTCGAGCAGGTCGGCGCGGCCGATCAGCTCGTCGAACTTGCGGATGCCCAGCTGGGCCATGATCTCGCGGGCTTCTTCCGCAACGAAGAAGAAGAAGTTGACCACGTGCTCCGGCTTGCCCTGGAACTTCTTGCGCAGCTGCGGATCCTGCGTGGCCACCCCCACCGGGCAGGTGTTCAGGTGGCACTTGCGCATCATGATGCAGCCCTCGGCCACCAGCGGCGCGGTGGCGAAGCCGAATTCATCGGCGCCCAGCAGCGCGCCGATGACGACATCGCGGCCGGTCTTCATCTGGCCGTCGGCCTGCACGCGGATGCGGTTGCGCAGGCCGTTGAGCAGCAGGGTCTGCTGCGTTTCGGCCAGGCCCAGCTCCCACGGCGTGCCGGCATGCTTGATCGACGACCACGGCGAAGCGCCGGTGCCGCCATCATGGCCGGCGATCACGACGTGGTCGGCCTTGGCCTTGGCCACGCCCGCGGCCACCGTGCCGACACCCACTTCGGACACCAGCTTGACCGAGATGTCCGACACCGGGTTGACGTTCTTCAGGTCGTGGATCAGCTGTGCCAGATCCTCGATCGAATAGATGTCATGGTGCGGGGGCGGCGAGATCAGGCCCACGCCCGGCACCGAGTAACGCAGCTTTCCGATGTAGTCCGAGACCTTGTGGCCGGGCAGCTGGCCGCCTTCGCCGGGCTTGGCGCCCTGCGCCATCTTGATCTGGATCTGGTCGGCCGAAGCCAGGTACTCGGCGGTCACGCCGAAACGGCCCGACGCCACCTGCTTGATCTTGGAGCGCAGCGAATCGCCCTCCTGCAGCACCAGGTCGCGTTCGATCACGTTGTCGCCCAGCAGGCCCTTGAGGGTATCGCCCTGCTTGATGGGGATGCCGCGCAGCTCGTTGCGGTAGCGCTTCTCGTCCTCGCCGCCTTCGCCGGTGTTGGACTTGCCGCCGATGCGGTTCATCGCCAGCGCCAGCGTGGTGTGGGCTTCGGTCGAGATCGAGCCGAGCGACATCGCACCGGTGGCGAAGCGCTTGACGATGTCCTTGGCCGATTCCACTTCTTCCAGCGGAATCGCCTTGGCCGGATCGACCTTGAACTCGAACAGACCGCGCAGCGTCATGTGGCGCTTGCTCTGGTCGTTGATGATGTTGGCGTATTCCTTGTACGTCTGGTAGGCGCCCTTGCCGTCGTCAGCGCGCACCGAGTGCTGCAGCTTGGCGACCGAGTCCGGGGTCCACATATGCTCTTCGCCGCGGATGCGGAAGGCGTATTCGCCGCCGGCGTCCAGCATGCTTTCCAGCACCGGGTTGTCGCCAAAGGCGTCGCGGTGCAGGCGCAGGGCTTCCTCGGCCACTTCGAAGATGCCGATGCCCTCGACGTTCGACGGGGTGCCGTGGAAGTACTTCTGCACCAGTTCGCGCGACAGGCCGATGGCTTCGAAGATCTGCGCGCCGGTGTACGACATGTACGTGGAGATGCCCATCTTGGACATCACCTTGAACAGGCCCTTGCCGATCGCCTTGACGAAGTTCTTGACGGCCTTCTCGGGCGACAGGTCACCGGACAGGCCCTGGGCCATTTCGGCCAGCGTTTCCATCGCCAGGTACGGATGCACGGCTTCGGCGCCATAGCCGGCCAGCAGCGCGAAGTGGTGCACTTCACGGGCGGTGCCGGTTTCGACCACCAGGCCGGTGGACGTGCGCAGACCCTTCTCCACCAGGTGGTGGTGGATGGCGGACGTGGCCAGCAGCGCGGGAATCGCGACATGCTCGGCATCCACGCGGCGGTCCGACACGATCAGGATGTTGAAGCCCGAACGCACCGCATCCACGGCCTCGGCGCACAGCGAGGCCAGGCGCGCTTCGATGCCTTCCTTGCCCCAGGCCTTCGGGTAGCAGATGTTCAGCTCGTACGAACGGAACTTGCCACCGGTGTAGTGCTCGATGTTGCGGATCTTGGCGATGTCCTTGAAGTCCAGCACCGGCTGGGACACTTCGAGGCGCATCGGCGGGTTGATGTTGTTCAGCTCGAGCAGGTTCGGCTTCGGGCCGATGAACGACACCAGCGACATCACCATGTTCTCGCGGATCGGGTCGATCGGCGGGTTGGTCACCTGGGCGAACAGCTGCTTGAAGTAGTGGTACAGCGTCTTGTTCTTGGACGACAGCACCGCCAGCGGGCTGTCATTGCCCATCGAGCCGGTGGCTTCCTCGCCTGCCAGCGCCATCGGCGCCATCAGGAACTTGACGTCTTCCTGGGTGTAGCCGAAGGCCTGCTGGCGGTCCAGCAGCTTGGCCACCGGCTTCTTCTCGGCGGCAACGTCTTCCGGCTTGGCGTCGAGCTCGTCGAGCTTGATGCGCACGGCGTCGATCCAGCTCTTGTACGGCTTGGCGTTGGCCAGGTTGTCCTTGAGTTCCTTGTCGTCGATGATGCGGCCCTGCTCCATGTCGATCAGGAACATCTTGCCCGGCTGCAGGCGCCACTTCTGCACGACGCGCGACTCGGGGAACGGCAGCACGCCGGCTTCCGAAGCCAGCACCACGACGTCGTCCTCGGTCACGTAGAAACGTGCCGGGCGCAGGCCGTTGCGGTCCAGCGTGGCGCCGATCTGGCGGCCATCGGTGAAGCAGATCGCAGCCGGGCCGTCCCACGGCTCCATCATGGCGGCGTGGTACTCGTAGAAAGCGCGGCGGTTGTCGTCCATCAGCGTGTGCTGTTCCCAGGCTTCCGGGATCATCATCATCATCGCGTGGACGAGCGGGTAGCCGGCCATCGTCAGCAGTTCGAGGCAGTTGTCGAACGATGCGGTGTCGGACTGGCCCGGGTAGATCAGCGGCCACAGCTTGGGCAGGTCGTCGCCCAGCACCGGCGACGAGATCGCGCCGGTGCGTGCGTTGATCCAGTTGACGTTGCCCTTGACCGTGTTGATTTCGCCGTTGTGGGCGACCATGCGGTACGGGTGGGCCAGCTCCCAGGCCGGGAAGGTGTTGGTCGAGAAGCGCTGGTGCACCAGGGCCAGGGCCGACACGGCGCGCTGGTCCAGCAGGTCCAGGTAGTACTCGCCGACCTGGGTGGCCAGCAGCAGGCCCTTGTACACCACGGTGCGGGCCGACATCGACGGCACGAAGTATTCCTTGCCGTGCTTGAGCTTGAGCGCCTGGATGGCGTGGCTGGCGGTCTTGCGGATGACGTAGAGCTTACGTTCCAGCGCGTCCGTGGTCATGATGTCGCGGCCGCGCCCGATGAAGATCTGGCGGATCACCGGCTCGGTGGTGCGCACCGTCGGCGACATCGGCATCTTGGCGTCGACCGGCACGTCGCGCCAGCCCAGCACGACCTGGCCTTCCAGGCGGACCGTGCGCTCCAGTTCCTGCTCGCAGGCCAGGCGCGAGGCGTGTTCCTTCGGCAGGAAGATCATGCCCACGCCGTATTCGCCGGCGGGCGGCAGGCTCACGCCCTGCGCGGCCATTTCCTCGCGGTAGAACTGGTCCGGGATCTGGATCAGGATACCGGCACCGTCGCCCATCAGCGCATCAGCGCCGACCGCACCCCGGTGGTCCAGATTCTCCAGGATCTTCAGGCCCTGCGAGATGATCTCGTGGGACTTCTTGCCCTTGATGTGCGCGACCATGCCGACGCCGCAGGCGTCATGCTCGTTGCTGGGGTCGTACATGCCCTGCGCTTGCGGGCGCAGGTCAATGGCGTGGGAAGACTCGCTGGTCTGCGCTTGTGCCTGAGCTTGGGCCGAAAGATTTTTCGTTTGGTCCACGGGCTGAATTCCGGTGAAGGCTGCGCGAACTGGCTGGGCGTACCGGAACGGGGACCGCGCGCTTTCTCGTTTTCTTTATTCCTCCACCCAAACCGGAAACCGGCGGGACGGAAAATGGGGACGAAGCTCTCAGCGGGCCGCAGCGGCGTACACGAGCGTGACGCGCCGCACAATGACTGTGGGTGGAGCAACTATATGGGAATCGCGTTCGCCTCGCAAAATTTTTAAATGGGGTCAGATAACATTAAGTTACGCACCGTTTCTGTGATCCATTTAAATAGGGACATATTAATTATGCGGCGATCCTGGCACATCTATCGATGTTGTTTGCACCTTTTTGGGGCGTCCTTTCGGCAACGGTTGCACGCGCCGCGTTGCGTGCCGCTCCAATTGGGCCAGGAACGCTTCGTCGCCAAGTGGCCAGCCGCTATGGGCATGGCCGCGCAGTGTCTCCAGGGTCTTGCCCGACAGTCCCTCGGCGGTCAGCATCCGGTAGTTCGACTGCCGCTCGAACGGCGTATTGCCCAGCTCCCAGTACGCGGAGTGGTCGCTCACAAACGGGCTGGCCTCGATGCCGGCGTGATGCTGGTAACTGCTCCAGCGATCGGCCTCGGGGGTGCTCACCTCGCCCGCGCGCAAAGCGTTGCCCTCGACATAGAGCATCGCCGGCAGCATCCACCGGGCGGGGTCGAACACCGCGGAACGGAAGCGCCCTTCCCACAGCGTGCCGGTGCGGCTGGCCACCCGGTTGAAGTAGCGCGCATAGCGCCGCCCCACCGCCTGCATGGTCAGGCTCAGCGAGTCTGTCCGCTTGGGCGTGGCCACCAGGTGCACATGGTTGGGCCGCAGCGTGTAGGCGTGGATGGCAAGGTCATGCTCGCGCGCGGCCATGCGCAGGCAGTCGAGGTAGTGCAGGTAGTCGTCCGGCCCCAGGAACACGTGCTGGCGGTTGTTGCCGCGCTGCAACACCAGGGCGGGCAGACCGGCGGGGGAAAAGCGGGGAAGGCGTGCCATGACAGGTCATGCGAGCATTGATGCCCGCATGATAGCCTGATCCGTCCCCATTTATGCGGCAGGCTGGCGCGCCGATCGGAGGGCCAGCCCGAACGCGCCGTCAGTTGCCTTCGCTGACCGCGAAGATGCGGCGGTGCTCGCGGATCGCGTAGCGGTCGGTCATGCCCGCGATGTAGTGGGCAATCAGCCGCGACTGGTCGCCCCCATGGCTGGCCTGGTACTGCGGCGGCAGCAGGCGCGGGTCGGACATGAAGGCCTGGAACAGGTCGCCGACAATGCGCTGCGCCTTGGCCGACATGCGCATCACCAGGTAGTGCCGGTACAGGTGCCGGAACAGGAAGCGCTTGAGTTCGGCCGCTTCTTCATGCATCTGCGGGCTGAAGCCGACCAGCGGGCCGGCGGCGCGCACCGCGTCGATATTGCGCGGGTTGGCCGCGGCGATATTGCGGCTGGTGGTCTCGATCAGGTCGACGATCAGCGTATTGATCATGCGCCGGACCGTCTCGTTGATGGCGCGCCGCCCGTTGACGCCGGGGAAGACAGCGGCCACCTCGGCGCGGTGGCGGGCCCACATCGGCACCTCGTCCAGCTGCTCCAGCGTCAGCAGCCCCGAGCGCAGGCCGTCGTCGATATCGTGGTTGTTGTAGGCGATCTCGTCGGCCAGGTTGGCCAGCTGCGCCTCCAGCGACGGCTGCGTGCCCTCCAGGAAGCGCCGGCCCAGCTCGCCCAGTGCCGAGGCATTGACCCGCGAGCAATGCTTGAGGATGCCCTCGCGCGTCTCGAAGGTCAGGTTCAGCCCGTTGAAGCCGCCGTAGCGCTCTTCCAGCTCGTCCACCACCAGCAGGCTCTGCAGGTTGTGCTCGAAGCCGCCGTGGTTCTTCATGCAGGTATTGAGCGCATCCTGCCCGGCGTGGCCGAAGGGGGTGTGCCCCAGGTCGTGTGCCAGCGAGATCGCCTCGACCAGGTCTTCATTGAGGCGCAGGTTGCGCGCGATCGAGCGGGCGATCTGCGCCACTTCCAGGCTGTGGGTCAGCCGGGTGCGGAACAGGTCCCCTTCATGGTTGACGAAGACCTGGGTCTTGTACTCGAGCCGCCGGAACGCCGTGCTGTGGATGACCCGGTCGCGGTCGCGCTGGAATTCGCTGCGCGACAGCGATGCGGGTTCGGCATGCACCCGCCCGCGCGTCTGCGCAGAGCGGGCGGCGTAAGGGGCGAGATGGCTTTCAAAGTCGGTCATGCGGCGCGTCCGGTGGCTGGGGCGGGGTGGCGAGGCATAACCGATCGGTCAGGCGACCGGGGCCTCGGTGGGAGGTTTGAGCACGGCGTGCGCGAGCGTGGCGCGCAGGTCAGCATCCGGCACGGTGGTGATGAACGCCTCGCCGAGCCTCTTCAGCAGGATGAACTTGATGCTGCCCGCTTCGGCCTTCTTGTCGACCTTCATCAGTTCGATATAGCGGTCGGCACCGAGTTCCGGCGCCACCACGGGCAGGTTGGCGGCCTGCGTCAGCTCGCGGATGCGGGCGCGCGTCTCGGTGTCGATAAAGCCCAGCCGGTGCGACAGGTCGGCGGCCATCACCATGCCGCAGCCGACGGCCTCGCCGTGCAGCCAGGCGCCGTAGCCCATGCCGGCCTCGATCGCATGGCCGAAGGTGTGGCCGAAATTGAGGATGGCGCGCAGGCCGCCCTCGCGCTCGTCCTGGGCCACCACGCCGGCCTTGATCTCGCAGGAGCGCTGCACGGCGAGCGCCATCAGGTCCGGGTCGCAGGCATTCAGCGGCTTGATGTTGCGCTCGATCCAGCCGAAGTACTCGGCATCGGCGATGGCGCCGTGCTTGATGACCTCGGCCATGCCGGCGGCCAGCTCGCGCGGGGGCAGCGTGCGCAGCGTGTCAATGTCGGCGATCACCGCGTTGGGCTGGTGGAACGCGCCGATCATGTTCTTGCCCAGCGGGTGGTTGATGCCGGTCTTGCCGCCCACCGACGAATCCACCTGCGCCAGCAGCGTGGTCGGCATCTGGATAAAGGGCACGCCGCGCATGTAGCAGGCGGCGGCAAACCCGGTCATGTCGCCCACCACGCCGCCGCCCAGCGCGACCAGCGTGGTCTTGCGGTCGGCGCCGGCCTGCAGCAGCGCGTCGAAGATCCGGTTCAGCGTCTCCCAGTGCTTGAAGGCTTCGCCGTCGGGCAGCGTGACGGTGCGCACGGTCTTGCCGAGCGCGGCCAGCGCGGCCTCGACGCGCGCCGCATAGAGCGGGCCGACGGTTTCGTTGGTGACGATGACGGCGTGCTGCCCGCGCACATGCGGGCGCAGCAGTTCGGCGTTGTCCAGCAGGCCGGTACCGATATGGATGGGGTAGCTGCGCTCGCCCAGGTCGACTTCAAGCGTAATCATGGATTGGGGTCCTGCGCCGGCGGCTCCGACTCTTCCGGCGGCGCGGAGGCCGGCTGCGGGGGATCGATCGGGAAACCGGCCATTTCAAGTTGCATCAACACCATATTAGCAAGCTGCGCCACCGAGGGCTTGCCGGTTTCGATGATGAAGTCGGCGACCTCGCGGTAGAGCGGGTCGCGCTCGGCATAGAGCGCCTCGAGCTTGCCCTTGGGATCCTCGGTCTGCAGCAGCGGCCGGTTGCGGTCGTGGCGGGTGCGCAGCCACAGGTCGTGCGGGCTGGCGCGCAGGTACACCACCGTGCCGCGGGACTTCAGCACCTCGCGGTTCTCGGCGCGCAGCACGGCGCCGCCGCCGGTGGCCAGCACGATGCCCTGGCGCGCGGCCAGTTCGCGGATCATCGCGGCCTCGCGGTCGCGGAAGCCGGCTTCGCCCTCGACCTCGAAGATCACCGGGATGCGCACGCCGCAGTGCGCCTCAAGCTCATGGTCGGAATCGAAGAACGGATAGTGCAGGCGCCGCGCCACCGTGCGGCCCACGGTGGTCTTGCCGGCGCCCATCAGGCCGACGAAAAAGAGGTTGGGTCGATCGGATTCCGGTCGCTCGGAGTCGGATCGATCGGCATCGCGCCGATCCTGGGCCTGGCGCTGTGCCGCCGGGCCTGTCGCTGAGGCTGTCACTGGACTGTCGTTCGGGAGCGCGGCATGCGGGCCGTCCTCCCCGGTTGGGAACTGCATCATCTTCTTATGTTGTGGCGCGGCCGGCAAGTGGCGGATGCGGCATGGCCCACATGGCTGGCCCGTCCCGGGGCCGTCTCCGGGCCCCCCGCGGCGCGCAAAAAAAGGCCGCATCCCTCGATGCGGCCTGCCAGTCTACTGTATCCGGCGCCTCCGGACGCCATGTCCCTACCTGAGCGACACGCTCTCGTTCAGGATGCGCGGGGTCAGGAACACCAGCAGCTCGGTGCGGTTGCGCACCTTGGCGTTGTTCTTGAACAGGTAGCCGAGCACCGGGATGTCGCCCAACAGCGGCACCTTGTCCACGTCGGTCGACTCGGTCTGGGTGTAGATGCCGCCGATCACCACCGTGCCGCCGTTCTCCACCAGCACCTGGGTCTGCACGTGCTTGGTGTCGATGGCAAAGCCCGAGGTGGTCTGGATGCCCACGCTGTCCTTGTTCACGTCAACGTCCAACAGCACATTGCCTTCCGGCGTGATCTGCGGGGTCACCTCCAGCTTCAGGTTGGCCTTGCGGAACTGCACCGAGGTGGCGCCGCTGGAAGTGGCGGCCTGGTACGGCAGCTCGGTGCCCTGCTCGATCAACGCCTTGATGTTGTTGGCCGTGACCACGCGCGGGCTGGAGATGATCTTGCCCTTGCCGTCCGCTTCCAGTGCCGACAGCTCCAGCGCCAGGAAACGCGTGGCGGCGCTGTTGAACAGGCTGACCGCGATATTGGCCGGGTTGGTGCCGTTGATGGCGCCGGCCGGCAGGCTCAGGAACGGGCCGTTGTCCGAGGTGGAGCCCGGCAGCACGTTGTTGTAAGTGTTGCCGACCTTGGCGTTGTTGTACTGCCCGGCAAAGCCCAGCTTCACGCCCAGGTTGCGGCTGAAGGTATCGGTGGCCTCGACGATGCGCGCCTCGATGATCACCTGGCGCACCGGGATGTCGATCTTGCCGATGAAGTTCTGCACCTCTTCCAGCTTGCTGGCGATATCCGAGACGAAGAGCTGGTTGGTGCGCGCATCTGCCGTCAGCGAACCGCGTTTGGACAGCATGCGCGCGCTGGCGCCCGCCGCCCCGGCGGTACTGACCGCGGCCACGGCACCGCCGCCCGCCCCCATGCCCAGCAGCATCTTGCGCACGTCTTCGGCACGCTGGTAGTTGAGCTGGAACACCTGGCTGCGGATCGGCTCCAGGTCATTGATCTGCTGCTGCGACTCGAGCTCCAGCTTCTCCTTGGTCTGCAGCTCCGCCTTGGGCGCCACCCACAGCACATTGCCGTTGCGGCGCGAGGCCAGCCCCTTGGCATCCATCACGATCTGCAGCGCCTGGTCCCACGGCACGTCCTTCAGGCGCAACGTGATGTTGCCCTGCACGCTTTCGCTGGTAATGATGTTCAGGTTGGTAAAGTCCGCGAACACCTGCAGCAGCGATCGGATGTCGATGTTCTGGAAGTTCAGCGACAGGCGCTCGCCGCGGTAGCCCGGTCCGCTGATCAGCTTGGTCGGGTCTTCCTTGACCGGGCGCACCTCGACCACAAACTGGGTGTCGGTCTGGTACGAGCTGTATTCCCAGTTGCCGCGCGGCTCGATGGTCAGGCGCGCGTTGCCGTTGGTGTCCGAGGCGTGCATGCCCTGCACCGGCGTGCCGAAGTCGCTGACGTCGAAGCGCCGCCGCAGGTTGTCAGGCAGCGTGGTGCCGAGGAAATCGACCACTACGTTCTTGCCCTGCTGCGCGATATTGATGCCCGAATCGCGCGAGGACAGGTCCACCACCACGCGCCCGGCGCCATCGGCACCACGGCGGAAGTCGACATTGCGCACCGACGGCCGCGCCGCCGCGGCTGCAGGCGTCGCCGTCGCAGCCGGCGCAAACGTGGGCGCAGCGTTCTTGAGCGCCGGCGTCACGTTATCCAGCGCCACCACGAAGTAGTTGCCGCGCTGGTCGGTGCGATAGGTGGCATTGCGCGTGAGGTCAAGGATCACGCGGGTACGGTCGCCGATCTGCACCACGTTGGCGGACTTGACCAGCTTGCCGCCGTAGTCGTACTGCGCGCGCCGGTTGGCAAAGCCGGTATCGAAGAAATCGATCGCGAGCCGTGCCGGGTTCTGCGTGGTGAAGTCCGCCGGCTTCTGCGCCAGCGGCCGTTCGAGCTCGATCGTGAACACGGTCTGCTCCCCGACCATGCTGACGTCAACCGCCTTGATCCGGTTGCTTTGTGCCAGTGCGGCCGGCGCGGCAATCACCAGCAACAGCGCCAGCGCCATCGTTGTCTTTGCGGCGCCCGCAAGCGCACGGTACCAGCGCGTGAGGGTCATGCCGCCACCTCCAGCTTCAGGCTGGTCATTTTCTCTTTCCACTCTGATACCCCCTCCCGGACCAATTCGCGCAGCACGATCTCCTGATCGGTGATGCGGACCACCCGGCCATAGCTCTGGCCGAGATACTGACCCACCTTGATATGGTGGATCTTGTTATCAACCCGCACGATGCCGAAGGTTTCCCCCTGCTTCTTCATCATCCCGAGCATCTTGAAGTTCTCGAGCGGGTAGTCCTCCAGCGGCTCGCGGCGCCGCCCGGCTTCGGGCGAATCCGCCAGCGTCTTGTTCAGCTCGCCGATCTTGGCCTGCGCGAACGGTTCGGGCGCCTTGGCTGCGGCGTACTCGCGCGGCACATAGGGCCGGGCGTCGGGCAGCGGCTCGGGTGGCTTGGCGCGCGCGCTGCGGGTAGCATCCATCCACTGGCGCAGCGCGTCTTCATCGCTGGCGCCGCAGGCGCCCAGCAGGCCGACGGCCAGCGCCGCCGCCGCGAACGTGCGTGGCGCCGTGGTCCAGGCGAGGCTGCGGGTACGGGCGGTGCGGCTCATTTGGCACCTCCTGCCTTGGCTGCGGCAGCGGCTGCCGCGGCCTTGCGCTGCGCGGCCTGCTCGTCCGGGTCGAGCGCGCGGTAGGCCATCGCCACCGCCTCCATCGACATCCCGCCTTCCTTGGTATTGGCCAGCTGCAGGTTCTGCATCGACACGATCCGCGACAGTGCCGCCACGTCGGCATTGAACTGCGCCACCTCGTGGTAGCGTCCGGTCACGCGCAGGTTCACCGGGATCTCGGCGAAGTAGGGCTTGATCACCGCCCCCTGCGGCTTGAACAGCTCGAACTGCAGCCCGCGTGCGACACCGGCATGGTTGACGTCGGCCAGCAGTGCATCCATCTCGGCCTTGTTGGGCAGCTGCCGCTCCAGCAGCGCCACGCGCTGCTCCACCTGCTTCTTCTGCTCGCGCAGCGCGTCCAGGTTGGCCACCTGCGCCACCTTGGACTGGTACGCCTGCTTCAGGCTTTCCTGCTCCTGGCGCTGGCGGTCGAGTTCGTCGAACTTGGCGCTCCAGTAGAACTGCCAGCCCAGCAGCAGCACCACGGCCGCGGCCAGCACCGCGAACAGCACGCGCGGCGCGGCCGGCCACGTCTCCGGTTCGTTCAGGTTGAGCCCGCGGAACTGGCCGGTCAGGTCGGCCAGGTTGATTTCAGTATTGAGCGCCATGGTCAGGCCTTTCCGGCTGCGGGTGCGGGAACTGGGGCGGCTGCGGGTGCGGAGGCGCCCGGCACGGCCTTCTTGCCGTCGGCCGCCGCTTCCGGCGCGCGGTACGTGAAGCGCATCGAGAAGTCGAACAACCGGCGCTGCTCGCGCAGGTTGTTGGTCATGGTGACGGCCTTGGATTCGACCAGCTCGGCCTTGTCCAGCCAGGCCACCCCGCTCAGGTTGCGCAGCAGCTCGGAAATGCGCTCGTTGGACTGCGCCACGCCCGCGATGGTGAAGGCCTCGCCGGTCTGCTTCAGGCTGGTCAGGTAGACGCCCTCTGGCACCTGCCGCACCAGTTCCTCAAGCAGCTGCACCGGGCGGTTGCGCTCGGTCTGCAGGCTTTCGACCGCCTTCTGGCGCTGCAGCAGCGCGTCGATGTCCTTCTTCAGGCTGTTGACCTCGCGGATCTGCCCGTCCAGCTTGGCGTTCTCAGTGCTCAATACCTGGTTGAGCGCGACCACCGAAGCGATGCGCCCGTCGATATAGAAGCCGCCCAGCAGCACCACGGCAGCGCCGGCCACTGCGGCGCCACCCAGCATCGTATAGACCTTCTTGCGGCGTGCTGCCTTGCGGGCTTCGTGGTAAGGCAGCAGGTTGACCGAAGGCAGTGTGTTCGTAGACATCTGATGCCTCCGGTGCGTTATTGCAGGCCGCGCAGGGCCAGGCCGGCACTGACGATGTACGCCGGCAAGTCGCGCTGCAGGTAGCGCTCGTTGACCTTGGCGTTGGTCGCCATGTTGGCGAACGGGTTCGCCAGCGTGGTGGTGATCTTGGTCTGGTGCTGGATCGCCGATTGCACGCCGAGCAGCGACGCATGCCCGCCCGAGAGCAGGATCTCGTCGACCCGGCCCAGGCTGGAACTGGCGATGAAGTTGCCGACCGCGGACTGCACTTCCATCGCCAGTGCATCCAGCGACGGCTTGAGCAACTGCGCGCGCCAGGCTTCAGGCAGCGTGTTCTTGCGCTTCTTGATCTCGGCCTTGAGCGCGTCGAGGGTGAACATGCGCGCCGCACTCTGCGTGAGCTGGTCGCCGTAGCTGTTCAGCGGCTGCTCGTAGAGTTCTTTCCAGCCCTGGTAGAAGATCGCCTTGGAACGGCTGCCGCCCAGGTGGATCACCGCCACCACCGGCAGCGCGCGCGCATCGGCCTCGGGCATCTCGTGCGGCACGCCCAGCATCTGCACGATCGAGCGCTGCACCGCGTATTCCTCGACATCCATGACCTGGGGCTTGAGCCCGGCCATCTCGGCCGCGGTCACGCGCTCCTGCACGCGGTCGCTGTTGGCCGCCGTGACGCGCACGCCGATGCCGCCCTCAGTCTCGCTGGGGCCGATCACGGCGAAGTCGAAGTTGACCGCCTGCGACGGCGGATAAAGCCGGTGCGCCTCGGATTCGACCTGGGAATACAGCTCGTCTTCGGACAGGTTGTCCGGCAGGCTGACCGTCTGTGACTCCGTCAGCATGGATGGCACGCCCAGCACCACGTCCTTCGAACGGATGCCGGCCTTGCCCAGCGCGCGTTTAAGCGCGATCCCGACGGCCTCGATATTGATGACGTTGCCATCGGCAACGGCGTTGCGGTCCAGCAGTTCGCTGGCGCATTTTTCCAGCCGATAGTCTTGCCTGCTGCCCCCTACGGACAGCTCGACTACCTTGACACTGGACGACCCGATATCTACACCGACCGTAGTCCGGCGTAGAAGCCCCGACAAAATGCCCCGACGCAAGGTGACCCCCTGACTTTTGAACTCGCCCCTGGCTTGAACGCTCTAATCGGGCGAGCCTTGTTTCTTGAATGAAACGTTTGCTCTTTTATGTTGGTCGATTCTCACAAAATCCAGCATCGGTGGCAATGTGCCGAACTGGCGCCGAGTTCTTTTTGAGAAACCCCTCGCCAATCCGTTGCCAAAACCCCACGGTCGTCGGGTTCCATTCCGTGCACGCTTGTGCCCCCGCCTGTACTCCTTTAGCAGCAGGCAACATCGCCGTGCATGCCGGCATTCGCCGCATTACATCTTGTAACAGCGCGATAGCGGCGCCCGCGCCACTGTACGCCCGGACGGGCCGATGCCGGAAGATATAATCCCGGGCACCCCTGACTAGGTATTTCCCTTATGGCCACAGCACAACAGAAGCCGTCCCACCCTGCCCGCCGTCCGATCTGGACGCGACTCATGTTCTGGGCGGTCGGACTGGTTGTCGCCGGTGCCGTCATGATTGCGCTGCTGCTCGGCTACGCGCTGCTGGTGGCCGCGCCCAACCTGCCTTCGCTGGACACCATCACCGACTACCGGCCCAAGATCCCACTTCGCATCTATACCGCGGACAATGTGCTGATCGGCGAATTCGGCGAGGAGCGGCGCAACTTCGTGCCCATCGCCGAGATTCCGGACGTGATGAAAAAGGCGGTCCTGGCGATCGAGGACGACCGCTTCTACGAGCACGGCGGCGTCGACTTCGTCGGCGTGTTGCGCGCCGGGCTGGCCAACCTGCGCGGCGGGCTGTCGCAGGGCGCCTCCACCATCACCATGCAGGTGGCGCGCAACTTCTTCCTGTCCAGCGAGAAGACCTACACCCGCAAGATCTACGAGATGCTGCTGGCGTACAAGATCGAGGCCAACCTGAACAAGGACCAGATCCTCGAGCTGTACATGAACCAGATCTACCTGGGGCAGCGCGCCTACGGCTTCGACAGCGCCGCGCGCGTGTATTTCGGCAAGTCGGTGCGCGACGTGACGCCGGCCGAGGCCGCCATGCTGGCCGGCCTGCCCAAGGCGCCGTCGGCGTACAACCCGGTGGTCAACCCGCGCCGCGCCAAGGTGCGCCAGGAGTACATCCTGCAGCGCATGCGCGACCTGCGCTACATCACGCCCGAGCAGTACGACGAGGCCGTACGCTCGGAGCTGAAGGTGCGCACCGAGGGCAACGAGTTCTCCACCCACGCCGAGTACGTCGCCGAGATCGTGCGCCAGCTGATGTACGCGCAGTACCGCGAAGAAACCTACACGCGCGGCCTGACGGTCTACACCACGCTGACCAAGCCGGATCAGGATGCCGCCTATGAGTCGGTGCGCAGCGGCATCATGAACTACGAGCGCAAGCACGGGTACCGCGGCCCCGAGGCCTTTATCGACCTGCCTTCCGACCCGGCCGAGCGCGAGCAGGCCATCGACGATGCGCTGGTCGAGCACCCCGGCAGCGGCGACCTGCGCTCCGCCGTGGTCACCAGCGTGTCGGCCAAGCAGGTGAAGGCGACGCTGCTGTCCGGCGAAGTGGCAACCATCGAAGGCCCGGCGCTGCGCTTTATCTCGCCGTCGCTGTCGTCCAACGCGCAACCCAAGATGAAGATGCGCCCCGGCGCGGTCATCCGCGTGACCCAGGACGAGAAACGCGACTGGTCGGTGACCCAGCTGCCGGAAGTGGCCGCGGCGTTCGTGTCGATCAACCCGCAGGACGGCGAAATCCGTTCGATGGTGGGCGGCTTCGACTTCAACCGCAACAAGTTCAACCACGTGACCCAGGCCTGGCGCCAGCCGGGTTCCAGCTTCAAGCCGTTCATCTACTCGGCCGCGCTGGAAAAGGGCTTCTCGCCGGCCACGGTGATCAACGACGCACCGCTGACGATCGGCCCCGATACCGGCGGCCAGGTGTGGGAACCGAAGAACTATGACGGCCGCTTCGAGGGCCCGATGACCATGCGCCGCGCGCTGGCCAAGTCCAAGAACCTGGTCTCGGTGCGGATCCTGCGCGCGATCGGCACGCAGTACGCGCAGGACTACATTACGCGCTTTGGCTTCGAGGCCGACAAGCACCCGGCCTACCTGCCGATGGCGCTGGGCTCGGGCGCCGTGACGCCGCTGCAGATGGCGGGCGCGTACTCGGTGTTCGCCAACGGCGGCTACCGCGTCAACCCGTACCTGATCCAGAAGGTGGTGGACGCGCGCGGCAACGTGATCTCCGAAACCCAGCCGCAGCGCGCCGGCACCGACGCCGTGCGCGTGCTTGACGCACGCACCGCCTTTCTCGCCGACACCATGCTGCGCGACGTGGTGCGCTACGGTACCGCCAACCCCGCCAAGCAGCGCCTGGGCCGCAACGACCTGGCGGGCAAGACTGGCACCACCAACGACGCGGTCGATGCCTGGTTCGCCGGCTACACGCCCAACCTGGTGGCGATCGCCTGGATGGGCTACGACCAGCCCAAGAGCCTGGGCGTGCGCGAAACCGGTGGCGGCCTGGCCCTGCCGATCTGGGTGGGCTATATGAGCAAGGCGCTCAAGGGCGTGCCGGAGTCGCCCGAGCGCCCTGCGCCCGAAGGCGTGCTGATGGTGGGCGGCGACTGGACCTTCGAAGAGAACGCCGGCGGCGCCGGGGTGGCTTCGGTGGGCCTGGGCGATCCGTGGCCGGGCAAGCCGGAGGAATCGGCCACCGCGCCGGCCGACTCCGAGGCCGAGAAGAAGAAGATCCTGGAGATGTTCGGCGGCGCCTGATCACGGCCGCCAGACAGCAGAAAGCCGGCCACGAGGCCGGCTTTTCTTTTGCCCGCGAGGCAGGCTTTGCGTCAGCCCAGCCTGAGGGCCGCGCCGGCCTGCTCGCTGACGTAGCCCGACAGCGCCGTATACAGCTCGCCGCCGTTGCGGGTGTCGATCCAGCGCTCGCCGTCGCGGCGGAAGTGGAAACCGCCGGCGCGCGCGGCCACCCACAGTTCCTGCATGGGCGCCTGGCTGTTGATGATGATCTTGGTGCCGTTCTCGAATTCCAGCTCCATCACGTTGCCGGTGCGGCTGATCTCAATATCGGTGTCGGCCGCGTCGGCGGCCGACTCGACCGTGGCTTCGATGCGGTCCAGCTCCTGCGTGGCCAGGGCCAGGAACTCGCTTTCGCTCAAGGGGGGCATGCTAAACTCCGAGACCGCCGTTGCCGCCGCTGCCCGGACCGGGCGTACGTGGCGCGAACGGCTTTTTTGTTAAGAATCCTTCGGATGCCCGGCCGTTGCGCGTCGGGCCTCCAACGCCTTGCCAACAGCCTAAAGGACGACCCGATGCTGCGTCGTGTTGCGATTGTATCGGCGTTTGCCGCCGCCCTTGCGATGCCCCTACTGGGCGGATGCGGCATCCGCGGGCCGCTGACCATGCCCAAAGTGCCGCCCGAGCCGACCCCGCCGACCGTGACGGATCCGGGCCTGGGCCGCGCCGATGCCATGCCGGCCCCGCCCGCCACCCCTGCCCCCGCCACGCAACCGGCCTCGTCCCCTGCCGCCCCCACCACCCGATAACCATGACCGCATTTTTCCATCGCCAGGACGGCGCGCTTGCCGTCGAGCAGGTGCCGCTGGCGCGCATTGCCGCTGAATTTGGCACGCCGACCTATGTGTACTCGCGCGCGGCGCTGACCGCTGCCTACCAGGCCTACGCCGCCGCCTGCCAGGGCCGCAAGGCGCAGGTCCAGTACGCCATGAAGGCAAACTCCAACCTGGCGGTGCTGCAGGTGTTTGCCAAGCTCGGTGCCGGCTTCGACATCGTCTCGGGCGGCGAGCTCAAGCGCGTGCTGGCCGCAGGCGGCGACCCGCGCAAGGTGGTGTTCTCCGGCGTGGGCAAGAGCGCGGCAGAAATGGAACTGGCGCTGGCACACGACGTGCGCTGCTTCAATGTCGAGTCGATCCCCGAGCTGGACCGCCTGAACGAAGTGGCCGGCCGCGTGGGCAAGCGTGCGCGCGTGTCGCTGCGCATCAACCCGGACGTCGATGCCAAGACGCACCCGTATATCTCCACCGGCCTGAAGGGCAACAAGTTCGGCATCGCCTTCGAGGACGTGCTGCCGACCTACCGCGCCGCGGCCGCGCTGCCGCACCTGGAATTGACTGGCATCGACTGCCATATCGGTTCGCAGATCACTGAGGTGGAGCCCTACCTTGAGGCGTTGGACAAGGTGCTGGACGTGGTCGAGGCGCTGGAGCGCGACGGCATCCGCCTGGAGCATATCGACGTGGGCGGCGGCCTGGGCATCACCTACACCGACGAAACCCCGCCGGACATCACCGGCTTTGCCACCACGCTGCTGGAACGCGTGGCCGCGCGCGGCCACGGCCACCGCGAGGTGCTGTTCGAGCCGGGCCGCTCGCTGGTGGGCAACGCCGGCGTGCTGCTGACGCAGGTGGAGTTCCTCAAGCCCGGCGCGGCCAAGAACTTCTGCATCGTCGATGCCGCCATGAATGACCTGGCACGCCCGGCCATGTACGAGGCCTACCACCGCATCGAGCCGGTGGTGCTGCGCGACGCGCAAGCGCTGACCTACGACATCGTCGGCCCGGTGTGTGAATCGGGCGACTGGCTGGGCCGCGACCGCGCGCTGGCGGTGCGGCCGGGCGACCTGCTGGCAGTGATGTCGGCCGGCGCCTACGGCTTCACCATGAGCTCCAACTACAACACCCGCCCGCGCGCCGCCGAAGTGATGGTCGATGGCGCCAGGGTGCACCTGGTGCGCGAGCGCGAACTGGTCGAGGACCTGTTCCGCGACGAACGCCTGCTGCAGGACTAAATCCCAAAGCCCGGCCCGCCTACACGGCGGGCTGGCGCGCCCCCGCGGGCTTGCGCAGCCGCCACCACAGCCGCATCCCCAGCAGCACGAACACCACCGCCGCGTAGATCGACACTTCGCCAAAGTCGTTCTTGCCCGCCTTGTGCCACCAGTAGTGCAGGATGGCCAGCACGGCGATCGCATAGACCAGCTTGTGCAGCGCCTGCCAGCGCTTGCCGCCCAGCCAGCGCACCATGCCGTTGGTCGAAGTCAGCGCCAGCGGGATCATCAGCATGAAGGCGGTGAAACCCACCGTGATGAAGGGCCGCTTGTACACGTCCTTGATCATGTAGGCGAGATCAAACCCACGGTCCACCCCGATCCACAGCAGGAAGTGCTGCAGGCCGTAGAAGAACGCGAACAGGCCCAGCATGCGCCGCAGCTTGATCAGCCAGTTCCAGCCGGTGAGACGGCGCAGCGGGGTGATGGTCAGCGTCAGGCACAGCATCACCAGCGTCCAGGTGCCGGTGGAGCGTGTCACGAATTCAAGCGGATTGGCGCCGAACTGTTCCGTGGCACCAAGGTACAGCAGCCGTACGAACGGCAGCAGCGCCAGCAGCCAGAGCGCAAGCTTGAGCGCGCGCACGCGCTGCGGCGACAGCGTGGCCAGGCCGGCCGGCTTGCGCGCCGCCACGGCGGCGGCGCTGGTGGAAGAGGTAGCCATGCGCTCGCCTTGCATCAGAAGAACTTCTTCAGGTCCATACCCTGGTACAGCGACGCCACCTGCTGGCCGTAGCCATTGAACGGCAGGGTCTTGCGCTTGGGGGCGAACAGCGCGCCAAAGCCGCTGCCGCGCTCCTCGCCGATGCGGCGCTCGGTGGCCTGGCTCCAGCGCGGATGGTCCACGTCCGGATTCACGTTCGAGTAGAAGCCGTATTCCTGCGGCGCGGCCAGGTTCCAGCTGGTGGGCGGCTGCTTGTCGACAAAGCGGATCTTCACGATCGACTTGGCGCTCTTGAAGCCGTACTTCCACGGCACCACCATGCGCACCGGCGCGCCGTTCTGGTTGGGCAGGACCTCGCCATACAGGCCGAAGGTCAGCAGCGCCAGCGGGTGCATGGCCTCGTCCATGCGCAGGCCCTCGCTGTACGGCCAGTCGAGCACGCCGCTGCTGACGCCGGGCATCTGCTTCTTGTCGGCCAGCGTGATGAACTGGATGTACCTGGCACCAGGCTGCGGCTCGACGCGCCGGATCAGCTCGGCCAGCGGGTAGCCGACCCACGGGATCACCATCGACCAGCCCTCCACGCAGCGCAGGCGGTAGACGCGCTCTTCCATTGCCGCCAGCTTCATCAGCTCGTCCAGGTCATAGACCTTGGGCTTCTTCACCAGCCCTTCCACCGACACCTGCCACGGGCGCGGGCGCAGCGTGCCGGCGTTGCGCGCCGGGTCGGACTTGTCGGTGCCGAATTCGTAGAAGTTGTTGTAGGTGGTGACGTCCTCGAAGGGCGTGCGCTTGTCGGTGATGACGTAGGCGTTGTTGGGCGTGGCGGCCAGCTTCTGGCCGTGCTGCCCCTGCGCCAGGGCCTGGCGCGCAAACCACGGCGCCAGCGTGCTGCCGGCGGCGCCGGCGGCGGCCAGCGCCAGCACTCGGCGGCGCGCTTCGAAGACGTGACGGGGCGTGATCTCGCCAGCGGCGATATCGCCGCCGCGCAGCCATTTGGGGGAAGGGATCAGCATGGTTTTCCTCGTTGCCTGGCCGTGCCGGCGCCGGTCGCGCCCACACGCTTGCAGGATTGGACTCTGGCCTTGGTCGGAGAGTGCGGGCCAGTCCTGACAGTTTTTTGTGCCTGCGTCGGAATGCCGCGGGTCATGAGGCGTCAGACGCACGCAATGTGCCGCCTGCACCTCGCGCCCGGCTATCCGCCCTGGTATTGCTGGTACACCACCTGCGCCACCGTCAGCAGCCGCGCCCGTTCCAGCGGGCCCGCCAGCGCAAAGCCCAGGTCGCGGTCGATCCAGTAGAAGGCCATCATCGGGTCGCGGCCGGCGGCTGGCCGCCTGGTGCCTGCGCCTGGCATGCGCTCGACGCGGAAGCCCGTATCGGGCGTGCCCTGTGCCATGCGCCGCAGCTGCAGCGACAGGCGCGTACCGTCGTCCGCTTCATACATCAGGATGGCCGACGGGCCGCCTTCGGCCACGCCCAGCCGGCCGCCGATCAGGTGGAAGCCCTGCGCGCGCAGGTCCGGCACCTGCAGCGCCGTGCCCAGGCGCTTGGACAGCCATGCGATCAGGTGGGCCTCGTCCGTCGCCGCGACTTCCACCGGGTGGCGCATTTCCGGGGCGTAGACCGCGTGCGTGGCGAGCGCCTCGCGCGCAAAGCGCTCGCCGGGGGCCAGCACCAGCGTGCTGCCGCCGAGGCGGCCATGCGCCAGCCAGCCGAGAGCGCCGCCCACGGCCAGCAGCGCCACCGATGCGCAGGTGGCCGCCAGCGCCATCGCCCAGCGCGGCCTGGTTCGCGCGGCATTGCGCTGGCGATCTCCGTGCAGCCCCGGCGGCAAGGCCGCGAGCGGTACGGGTTCGTTCAGTACGGGATCCAGCGCGCCGTGCAGTGCATCGGCCTGCCGGCGCCAGACTGCGACCTGCGCCGCCGCCTCCGGGTGCTGCGCCAGGTACGCCTCCACGGCGGCGCGGCGCGCGCCGGCCAGCTGGCCATCGGCGTAGGCGTGGAGATCGGCTTCGTGGATGCCGGACATCATTTCACCCGCTGCAGGGGGCTGGCGGCGGCAGGCCGGGCTGGAGCGGCGCCGTCGAGCAGCCTCCGCATCTGCTCGCGCGCCCGCGCCAGGCGCGACATCACCGTGCCCTGCGGCACGTCGAGCACGCGCGCGGCCTCGGCGTACGTCAGTTGTTCCAGGCTGACCAGCAGCAGCACCGCGCGCTGCGCCTCCGGCAGTTGGGCCAGCGCCTGAATCAGGTCGCGGCGCAGGCCGGGGTCGTCAGCAGGGGCGCTGACCTCGGGCAGCGTATCGGTGGTGACCACCAGTTCCTTCCTGCGCACGGTATTCAGGCGCAGGCGGTGCATCAGGGTCAGCAGCCACGGCAGCAGGCCATCGGCGCCGTCGCCCCACCAGGCGCCGGGGCGCAGGCGGAAGCGCCAGCGGTAGCGCAGCGCGCGCTCGAGCGTGTCCTGCACCAGGTCGTCGGCGAGCGCCGCGTCGCCGGTGAGGCCGCGCGCATGGCGCCGCAGCCGCGGCGCCAGCGCGACGAGCTGGCCGTCAAACCCTTCCATGCCGTGGCTGCCGTGGTGGCCGCTGAAGCGTCAGGGCTTGGCCACGTGCCAGACGTTGTTGAGGTTGTCGCCGGCGCGGTCGCCCGGCTTGGCGTCCTTGGCAAAGCGGTACAGCGGCATGCCGCGGTACGCCCACTGCTTGCCGCCGTCATCGCGCGTGATGACGGTGTACTGGCCCGACGCATTGGTGCCAGGTGCTGCCATCAGCGGCGGCCAGTTGGTGGCGCACGGGCCGTTGCAGGCGCTCTTGCCGCTGCCGGCGGTGTCGCGGTCGAAGGTGTACAGCGTCAGGCCCTGCGGATCGGTCAGCACGCCACTGGCCACCTTCACCGTGGGCGGCATATTGCCGGCAGTGCCGCCCATGCCGGCACAGCCGGCGAGCAGGACCGCCGCACAGCCGAGCGCGAGCGCGGCGGGACGAACGAGGGATGCTGCAGCGTTACGACGCAGACTTGCCATGATCTTGTTCTCCATGCAAACCGGTGCCGCCAACCGGCACCGCTCCTCAAGTAAACACCGGATGTGATGTCTTTATTCCCTGGGCGTACAAAAAAATTGAAAAAAGAAAAAAAACCTGCCCGGAGGCAGGTTTTTGCATTGCAGCATGGCGCCGCGTCACAGTTCGCCGTAGCTGTGCAGGCCCGACAGGAACATGTTGACGCCCAGGAACGCGAAGGTCGTCACCAGCAGGCCGACCAGCGCCCACCAGGCCGCCACCGTGCCGCGCAGGCCCTTCATCAGCCGCATGTGCAGCCACGCCGCGTAGTTCAGCCAGACGATCAGCGCCCAGGTTTCCTTCGGGTCCCAGCTCCAGTACCCGCCCCAGGCCTCGGCCGCCCACAGCGCGCCCAGGATGGTGGCAATGGTGAAGAAGGCAAAGCCGACCGCGATGGCCTTGTACATCACATCATCAAGCAGCTCCAGCGATGGCAGGCGCTCGGCCAGGATGCCGTGCTGCTTGAGCAGGTAGGCCACCGAGACCATCGCCGCCAGCGAAAAGGTGCCGTAGCCGATAAAGTTGGCCGGCACGTGGATCTTCATCCACCAGCTTTGCAGCGCCGGCACCAGCGGCTGGATCTCCTGCGCATTGCGGCTGACCGTGTACCACAGCAGGAAGCCCACCGCGGCCGACACCACCAGCATCACGAACGGGCCCAGCGCGCGCGTGGCGTAGTGGCCTTCGTAGTACAGGTAGAACAGCGAAGTGATCAGCGTGAACAGCACGAACACTTCATACAGGTTGGAAATGGGGATATGGCCGATGTCCGTGCCGATCAGGTAGGACTCGTACCAGCGCACCAGCAGGCCGGTGAAGCCCAGCACCACCGCGCCCCAGCACAGCTTGCTGCCGATGCTGTAGCCCGTGTTCGAGCGCGTCGCCAGCCCGAGCCAGTAGAACAGCGTGGACAGGAACACCATTGCGCTCATCCACAGGATGGCCGACTGGCTCGACAGGAAGTACTTCAGGAAGAAAGCCTGGTCCGCGCGCGCCAGCTGCCCCTGGTAGAGCTGGATCGCAAACAGCGACAGCGCGGCCAGCGCCAGCATCAGCGGACGCACCGCCTTCCAGTGCCAGCCGAGCAGCGCGAAAGTGGGTACGGCGCCGATCAGCACCGCCTTGTCGTAACCGTCCATCCACCGGCCGTATTGCGACAGCGCCACGCCGGCGCCAACCGCCAGCGCCAGCGCAAAGAGCCAGTCCACCCAGGTCAGGCGGCGCAGGAAGGAGGGTTCGAGATAGGCCTCGTCAGTCGCGCCGGTGTCGGCGCGCGTGGTGCCGCGCGTGGCGGGACCGGCCTGGTTCACATTTGAGGACATAGCGTACCTGCTCAATTCAGTGGGGAGTGCCGGCGGGCTCGGGCACATCGCTGCGGCCCCCTGCGGCGCGGCCGATATCGTCGCGCAGCGCCGTGAATTCCTTTTCGAAATCCATCGTGCGGCGCTGGGTCGACATCGCCATCAGCACCTGGCTGCCAGGCTCGGTGTCGCCCTCGGCGGGCTTGTCCGCGTTCTTGTCTTTCACCCAGATCCAGACCCGGCGCTCGCGGATATAGAACATCGCGAACACGCCCAGCACCAGCAGCAGACACCCAAGATACACGATGTTCTTGCCCGGCGCACGGGTCAGCTGGAACACGCTGGCCTTGATCTCCTTGAAGTCGTCGAGCTGCAGGAACACCGGCGCGCCGTAGAAGAAACTGTCCGACAGCGCGTTGATGGCCTGCTGCAGGAAGGTGCCGCTCTGGGCGCTGTTGGCCACCACCGGCAGCTTGTCCTGGGCGCGTGCCAGCTGCCACAGCTCCCACATCGAACCGTTCAGGATCTTCAGGAGCACGTCGGCGGCCTTCTGCTGCTCGGCCGGGGGCACGGACTTCTCCAGGAAGGCAGCGATCGCGGTGAAGCCGCCCGGCGGCGAATCCGGCGTGGGCCGCGTGGCGCCGGCGAACAGGTCGAGCGCACGCAGCGAGCTTTCCGCCAGTTGGCGGCGCAGGTCGGCCTTGTCATCGCCCGGCATCGACGCCAGCGCAAAGCGGCGCGCGGCCTCGCCGCGCAGCGCGCGGTCCTGCAGCGCGGCGCGCAGGCGCATCCAGTCGGCCACGCTGCCCTGGTCGTCGGCGGGGATGCGCAGGTAGCGGAATTGTTCGCTGGGCGATTCGCGCATGCCGGCCAGGAACACCGACTGGCCGTCGATCTGCACCGGCACCATGTAGTTGTTGTACTCGCGCGCCTGGCCGGTGCGGTCGCGCAGCTTGTACTGCACCGACGGGCCGACATTGCGCAGCGTCTTGGCGCGGTCGGTGCTGGCGGCGGCGCCCAGGTGCTTGTCCAGCGTCTCGTTGAACGACTTGCGCGCCACGCCGCGCGCGTCGGGCTTGCCCGAGGCATCGGTGACGTTCTCGATATTCATCAGCCGGAAGTCGCTGAATTCGACCGTCAGGCCATCGCTGTCGGCGCTGGTGCCGGTGCCCGCCAGCGGCTTGTTACCGCCCACCGCACCATCGATGGTGAAGGTGGCGTGGCCGCTGCCCTGCATCGGGTAGCCGACGAACTTCAGGCGCGAGCCGCCGTCCTCGAAGCTGGACTGGTAGATGGCGATGCCGTCGACGATCAGCGGCTCGTTCACCTTGATGGTGGCCTCGGTCTGCTTGCCGGTGGCGCGGTCGGTCACGACCACATCCGAGGCAAACAGCTTGGGCATGCCGGTCTCATAGAAATCGACCTTGAACTTCTTCAGCGTGATCGCGAACGGCAGGTCCTGCACCAGCGCGCCGTCGGCGACGTTCAGGATGGCGGTGGACACGGTCGAGCCCTCGGGCACGTAAGCGTTGCCGCGAAAGCCCGGGTTGCTCGCCGACAGCCTGTGCTGTGGCGGGATCTCGCTGATGACCGCGTTGCCGCTGATCGGGGTCTTGCCGCCCAGCCACATCTGCGCGCGGATCAGCAGGTCGCCGTCCAGCAGGCCGCCAATGCAGATCACCACGATGGCGGTGTGCGCCAGGATATAGCCGGCCTTGTTGGCCGCACCGGCCTTGGCAGCCAGCAGCGTCGCACCGTCATGCTCGACCGCCTTGAGGCGGTAGCCGCGATTGCGCAGCAGCGCCGACAGGCGGCTCACCGCCTCGGTGCGCGGGCGCGCGCCGTCGAATTCGCCGCGGTGATGGAAGGCGCGCAGGCTGCGCTCGCGCACATGGTCCTTCCACGAGCGCATGTCCGCCACCATCTTGGGCGCATTGCGTACCAGGCAGAGGCTGGTCGACACCACCAGGAAGGCCAGGATCAGCAGGAACCACCAGGAACCGTAGACCTTCTGCAGCGACAGCGTGTGGAACACATCGGCCCAGAACGGCCCGAACTGGTTGACGTAGTTGGGATACGGCTCGTTCTGCTTGAGCACGGTGCCAATCACGCTGGCGATGGAGATCACCGTCAGCAGCGTGATCGCGAAGCGCATCGAGGACAACAATTCGACCGCGTCGCGCAGCACGCGGTGAGAGGTCTTCAGGTGCAGCCCTGAAGTGGAAGCGGTCGACATGTGCAGGGAAACCTAAAACAACGTGCGGCTTGGAAATGAAAAAAGGGCGGACATGCTTTGGCAAGCAGGCCACCCTTTTCGATTGTGACAGGCGCGTTCGGTTGCATGCCGCGGCACACCCGCCGGAACGGGGGCCGCCAAACCAACGCGCCGGCGCCTGGCGGGCGCCAGCGGAGTCGCGGAATCGTTATCGAACGCCGGCGACGTAATCCGCCACCGCCTTGATCTCGGCATCCGACATCTTGGCGGCGATGGTCGTCATGACCGGGTTGTTCTTGCGGGTGCCCTGGCGGAATGCCACCAGTTGTGCTTCGGTATAGTCCGCCCACTGGCCGCCGATGCGCGGGTACTGGGCGGGGATGCCGGCGGCAGTAGGACCGTGGCAGGCGGCGCAAGCGGGCACGCCCTTGGCAGCGATGCCGCCGCGGTAGATCTTCTGGCCGGCTTCGATGGTCTCCTTGTTCTTGGCGGTGGCCGGCTTGAGCGACTGCTTGGCCAGGTAGGCGCCGACGTTGCGCATTTCCTCGTCGGTCAGCACCGACGCCATCGGCACCATGATCGCGTTGTTGCGTGCCTTGGACTTGAAGTCGGCCAGCTGCTTGTGGACGTACTCAGGATGCTGGGCGGCCAGCTTCGGGTTGGCGGCGGCGGCGCTGTTGCCGGCGGCGCCGTGGCAGCTCAGGCAGGCGGGCACATTGCGGTCGGGGGCACCTTGCGTGTACAGCGTTTCACCCTTGGCCGGGTCAGCCTTTGCGGCGGCCTGCTCTGCGGCAGATGCCATTCCGGAAAGGGCGGCGGCAGGAACGGCCAAAGCCAGGACACCCAGAATCTTCGCAATGCGGTTCATTCGCACACCTTCTCTGAATTGTTTTGGATACCGTGATGCGTGCCGGCCCGGCGCTTTGCCGGCGGTGAGGACGCACCGGTGCAAAGGCTGGTATCGTGGCGACCCGCGCGCGGCTGACCGATCCGCAAAGCGCTGGCCGTGGCGGCAGACCCCGCCAGCCCGCTCCCGCCGCCGCACCCTCCGGTGCAACGCGCAATGCGGGGCAAAGGCCCTGCCCACGATGGAACGACACACTAGGCTTCCCGCCCGGACGACGGCAGCCGAGGCACGCGGCCATGGATGCCACGCGTCACCCGTTCAGGAGACCGTAAACCGGCGTATTGTACAATAAGTTATGTGCCGGATTGATGCCTTGCGCCTTGTCATGCCCCTTTCGGGCTGCGCCAGATCAACCCCGGCGGGCGGCCCAGGCCGCCAGCCATCCCACCCTGGCGAGACCCCGGCCCCGGCATGCGCAATGCGCACAGCCTCCGCGGCCCGCCCCACCGCTCTAGCGCATGTCCCTTCTTCACCAGGCCCGCTTCCTCATCACCGTGAACCACCTGCGCGACCTGCCCGCCACGGCCGTGCCGGAGGTGGCGTTCGCCGGCCGCTCCAACGCCGGCAAGTCCACGGCCATTAACATCCTGTGCAACCAGAAGCGGCTGGCGTTCTCGTCGCGCACCCCCGGGCGCACGCAGCACATCAACTATTTCTCGGTGGCGCCGGTCAAGGCGCCCGACCCGCTCGCCTTCCTGGTCGACCTGCCCGGCTACGGCTATGCCGAGGTCTCGGGCTCGGCCAAGTACCACTGGCAGGGGCTGCTGAGCGACTATGTGCAGACGCGCCAGCAACTGTCCGGCCTGATCCTGATGATGGACGCGCGCCGTCCGTTCACGGATCTCGATTGCCAGATGGTGGAGTGGTTCCTGCCGACGGGGCGCCCCATCCACGTGCTGCTGACCAAGGCCGACAAGCTGACCAACAGCGACAACGCCAAGGCGCTGCGCGAGACCCGCAAGATGCTGCAGGGCTACGCCGAGCAGATGGAAACACCGGTGCCGATGACGGCGCAGCTCTTCTCCAGCCTGAAGCGCCGCGGCATCGAAGAGGCGCAGGGCGTGATCGCCGGCTGGCTCAACCTGCCGGAAGCGCAGAAGGCCGAAGCGAAGTCCGCAGCGGAGAAGACCGAGCCGCCTGCTGCCGACCCGGCGGTGTAATCACCAGGTCAGCGCACAAAAAAAAGCCCCGCTGCAAGCAGCGGGGACAAACTTTCCCGCCGCTGGGGCGGGTACCCGCTCAGGGAGGAGTAGCGGGGGACACCGCGCCACGCAAGGCGCAACGCAAAGTGTCCGCGAGTATGATAGCGGGCACGCTCAAAAGTTTAGTTTTTCTTCGGCCAGCCGCCTTGGACCGCGCTTTGCCGCGCGCGCCGTGCTTGCCGGCCCGCTTTCCTGTCCAGCTCTACAGTCAAGACGCCCGCCATGTCCACCTTCCCCGAATACCGCCCGCGCCGCATGCGCCGCGATGATTTCTCCCGCCGCATGATGCGCGAGCATCGCCTGTCCCCGGACAACCTGATCTACCCCGTCTTCATCCTCGACGGCCAGAACCAGCGCCAGGCGGTGGCGTCGATGCCGGGCGTCGAGCGCGTGTCGGTCGACCTGCTGATGCCAGTGGCCGAAGACTGCGTCAAGCTGGGCATCCCCGTGATCGCGCTGTTCCCGGTGATCGACCCGTCGCTGAAGACGCCGGACGGCATCGAGGCCACCAACCCCGAGGGCCTGGTGCCGCGTGCCGTGCGCGCGCTCAAGGACCGCTTCCCAGAGCTCGGCGTGCTCTGCGACGTGGCGCTCGACCCGTACACCAGCCACGGCCAGGACGGCGTGCTGGACGACAACGGCTACGTCATCAACGATGTGACCGTCGAGATCCTGGTGCGCCAGGCACTGGCACAGGCCGAAGCCGGTGTCGACATCGTGGCCCCGTCCGACATGATGGATGGCCGCATCGGCGCGGTGCGCACGGCGCTGGAAGACAACGGCCATATCCATACGCGCATCATGGCGTACTCGGCCAAGTATGCGTCGGCGTTCTACGGCCCCTTCCGCGACGCGGTGGGCTCGGCCGCCAACCTGGGCAAGGGCAACAAGATGACCTACCAGATGGACCCGGCCAATACCGACGAGGCCCTGCGCGAAGTGGCGCAGGACATCCTGGAAGGCGCCGACATGGTGATGGTCAAGCCCGGCATGCCGTACCTGGACATCGTGCGCCGCGTGAAGGACGAGTTCCGCTTCCCCACCTACGTCTACCAGGTCAGCGGCGAATACGCGATGCTCAAGGCCGCCGCGCAGAACGGCTGGCTGGACCACGACAAGGTGATGATGGAATCGCTGCTGGCCTTCCGCCGCGCCGGCGCCGACGGCATCCTGACCTATTTCGCGCGCGACGCCGCGCGGCTGCTGACGGCCTGAGCGGCCAACGGACAGAGCGCCTATGGAACTGCTAGGCTTCTCGGCCAGCCAGGTACACCCGCTCGCCTCGCTCACCGAGGCGGGCAACTTCCTCAGCGGCAATGCCGCGTCGCTGTTCGTCTGGGCGGATTTCTCCACCGAGGAAGTCACCGCCGCGCCGGATGCCTGGCGCGAGAGCGTGCGCCAGCTTGCCGGCGCGCCGATCCTGGACCTGCACCTGGCCGACGCCACCAATGCCGCGCATCCGTCGTATTTCGATACGACCAATGCGTACGACATGGTGATCTTCCGCAAGCTGACCTTCGAGACCAGCCGCGCCATTGCCGAGGCGGAGCCGCAGGACCCCGCCGCCGGCACGGCGAAGCCGCCCGCTGGCGAGACCGCCGCCCGCCAGAAGCGCTATCCGCCCGGCTTCCTCCCGGCACTGGCCAGGATCGACACACAGCCGGTCACGTTCTTCATGTTCGACACGGTGCTGGTCACGGTGCGCTCGGGGCAATCGCGCACCATCGACCAGGTGCGCCAGCGCCTGGTCGAGCTATGCCAGGCACCGCGCCCGCAGGCCACGCCGGTGCGCGGCAACGGGCAGGCGCTGCTGCACGGCGTGCGCCCGCCCAGCCGGCCCGAGGACCTGATGCTGCGCCTGCTCAATGCGATGGTCGACCGCTACCTGGAACTGCGCGCGCCGCTGACGCGCCAGCTCGACCGCTGGCAGCGCGCGCTGCTCAACTCGCGCCGCAGCTTCTCAAGCTGGGAGGGACTGCTGGATGCCCGCATCCAGCTGCGCAAGCTGGAGCACCTGAGCGAAGAGCAGCGCGACGCGCTGCAGGAATTCCGCGACAGCCTGCTCGACAACCGCTACAGCAGCGACCAGCCCGGCGGCCCGGCCAATGCGCCGGGGCGCGACGAGGTGCTGCTGGTGCGCATCAACGACGTGATGGAGCATATCCAGCGCGTGCTGGCGCATGCCAGGCGGCTGGAGGATTCGATCGAGTCGGCGGTGCAGATCCACTTCTCGGCGGTGGCGCACCGGACCAACCGCACCATGCGCACGCTGACGCTGATCACGGCGCTGTTCATGCCGCTGACGCTGATCACCGGCGTCTTCGGCATGAACTTCGACCGCATGCCCTGGCTGCGCGAGCCGCACGGGTTCTGGTGGTCGATCGGCCTGATGGGCGCCGTGGCGCTGGGGCTGGCCGCGCTGTGGGCGCTGGGGCGGCGGCTGGAACGGTAGCCGCGCCAGGTACGCCTCAGGTGCTGGTACGCGTGCCGAAGGCCCGCTCCAGGCTTTCCAGGAAGCGGTTGGCCGACTGGTAGCCGATCACGCGCACCGGGCGCTCGCGCCCGTCGGCCCCGAACAGGATGATGCCGGGCGGCCCGAACAGGCCGAAGCGCTTGAGCAGCGCCTTGTCGTCGGCATTGTTGGCGGTCACGTCCGCCTGCAGCAGCACGATCTCCGACAGCCGCGCGCGCACGCGCGGATCGACGAAGGTCATGCGCTCCATTTCCTTGCAGCTGACGCACCAGTCGGCGTAGAAATCCAGCAGCACCGGCTTGCCTGCGGCCGCGGCCTGCGCCACGCGGGCATCGAGCTCGGCCACGCTGCGCACGCGCTCGAAGCGCACCGCCTGCGCGCCGCGAGCGGCTTCTGCGCCACCGCGTGCCACGCTCAGGTGCGACAGCGGCTGCAGCGGATCGCGCCCGCCCGAGGCCACGCCGATCAGCACGATGGCCGCGGCAATCGCAAACAGCACGCCCACGCCCTTGCCCACCCGCGCCAGGTTGCGCGGATCCGGGCCCAGGCCGTCAAAGGCGCCCAGGAACACCGCCGCCACCAGCAGCAGCGCCGCCAGCGCCAGCATCGAGACCCAGGCCGGCAGCACCGGCCCCAGCATCCACAGCGCCACGCCCAGCAGCAGGAAGCCGAAGAAGCGCTTGGTGACCTCCATCCAGCGCCCGGCCCGCGGCAGCAGGTTGCCCGCGCCCACACCCACCAGCACCAGCGGCACGCCCATGCCGATCGCCATCGCAAACAGCGCGGCGCCGCCGATCACGGCATCGCGGGTCTGCGCGATATAGGCCAGCGCCCCGGCCAGCGGCGCGGTGACGCAAGGCCCGACGATCAGCGCCGAGATCGCGCCCATCGCCGCCGCACCCGCCAGCTGGCCGCCCTGGCGGCGGTTCGACGATTCGGTCAGGCGGGTCTGCCAGCGCTGCGGCAGTTGCAGTTCGTACAGCCCGAACATCGACAGCGCCAGGGCCACCATCAGCGCCGCGAACAGGCCCAGCACCCACGGTGTCTGCAGCGCGGCCGACAGGCCCTCGCCCAGCAGCCCGGCAGCCACGCCGACCGCGGTGTACACCACCGCCATGCCCAGCACGTAGGCCAGCGACACCACCAGCGCACGGCCGCGCGTGACGTGCTCGCCCACCACGATCGAGGACAGGATCGGCACCATCGGCAGCACGCAGGGGGTGAACGTCAGCAGCAGGCCCAGGCCGAAGAACAGCGCGGCGATCAGGGCCAGGTTGCGGCTCGCCAGCGCGCCGGCGATGCGGTCGCTGTCATCGGCGCGCAGCACCGCGGGCGCGGCTGGCGCCGGAGCGGGCACGGCCGCCGGCGCATCCGAGCGCCCGCGCTTGCCGAACAGGTCGGCCAGCCCGCTGCCGCCAACCTTGTACACGCTCTCCATCGGCGGATAGCACAGGCCCTTGTCGGCGCAGCCCTGCGAGGTGACCGTCAGCGACCACTTGCCGTCGGCCGGCGCCGCGTCCACCGGCACGCGGATGACCACGCTGTCGCGGTAGGTCTCCATCTCCTTGCCGAAGGTCTCGTCGAACTTGACCTTGCCGTGCGGATACGCCGGCGTTCCCAGCTTCACGTCGGCAGGCTGCGCGGCAAAGGCGAAGCGCTCGCGGTACATGTAGTAGCCGGGCGCAACCTCGAAGCGCACCTCGACCGTCTTGTCGTCGAGCTGGCGCGCGGCAAAGCGGAAGGCCTGCTCCGGCGGCAGGAAGTCGTCTTCGGTGGCGGCATGCGCGCCGCCCGCCAGGCACACCCAGGCCAATGCCGCCAGCAGCGCTGCGGCAATATGCCGCGCCCAGACCTGCCCGCGCGCGCGCTCCGGAAGTGCCAAACCGATGTTCATGTCGCTGTTTCCTGTCTGTCTTGAACTGGGGTTGCCGGCGTACCTGCTGCTGCGCTGCGGGCGCCGTTGCCCCCTATTTTGCCGGCGCTGCGGCGGTCTCGGTCTCGCTGCGGACCCAGGCCAGGTACGGCGCGTAACCGGCCGTCACCGGCCAGGCAATGAGCTCCGGCACGTCGTAGGGGTGATGTTGCCGGATCACGGCCTCCAGCGCAGCGTAGCGTGCACGCGTGGTCTTGATCAGCAGCGGCCACTCCTGCGCGCGCTCCAGCTTGCCCTGCCACCAGTACTCGGACTCGACCGGCGCCAGGCGGTTCACGCAGGCGGCGGCCCGCGCCTGCAGCACTACCTGCGACAGGTGCGCCGCGGTCTCGGCATCGGGGGTATTGGTCATCACGACGATCACCTCGGCCGGATCACCCGGGGCGCCGGCGTCCGGCTGGCTGGCATGGCTTTGCATCGACATCTCCTTGCGGCAGGCACGGCGGCGGCCCAAAACAAAAGAGCCAGGCAGATGCCTGGCTCGATTGTAAGCGGTGTGCCCGGACCCGTCGCCGCAGCGGCGGGCGGGAAACTACCTTATTCCGCGGCTTCTTCGGCCGGGGCTTCGGTGATTTCCGGACGATCCACCAGTTCGACCAGCGCCATCGGCGCATTGTCGCCCTGACGGAAGCCGAACTTCAGGATGCGGGTGTAGCCGCCCGGACGGGTGGCGTAGCGCGGGCCCAGTTCGGTGAACAGCTTGGTGACCATGTCGCGGTCGCGCAGGCGGGCGAAAGCCAGGCGGCGGTTGGCAACGGTGTCCTTCTTGGCCAGCGTGATCAGCGGCTCGACAACCTTGCGCAGTTCCTTGGCCTTGGGCACGGTGGTCTTGATCAGCTCGTGCTGGAACAGCGAGTTGGACATGTTGCGCAGCATCGCGAGACGGTGCGACGAGGTGCGGTTCAGTTTCCGCAAACCATGACGGTGACGCATGATGATTCCTTTCAGTTAAGTGTTTGACCAGCTCTTCTATCGTCCGATGCGGCTGGACGCGGGCCGGTAGTCATACGAGCCCCGGCGCGAAGCCAGGGCGGTTACCGCGGTGCGAGGCAAATGCCCCGCGCCACAATTACTTCTCCAGACCTGCAGGCGGCCAGTTCTCGAGCTTCATGCCGAGGGTCAGGCCACGCGAGGCGAGGACTTCCTTGATCTCGTTGAGCGACTTGCGACCCAGGTTCGGGGTCTTGAGCAGTTCGTTCTCGGTACGCTGGATCAGGTCGCCGATGTAGTAGATGTTTTCGGCCTTCAGGCAGTTGGCCGAACGCACCGTCAGCTCCAGGTCGTCGACCGGGCGCAGCAGGATCGGATCGATCTGCGGCGTGCGGCTCGATGCAGCTTCGGCTGCCGACTCGGTGCCTTCCAGCGCGGCGAACACGGACAGCTGGTCGACCAGGATGCGGGCCGACTGGCGGATCGCTTCCTCGGGCGAGATCACGCCGTCGGTTTCGATGTTCATCACCAGCTTGTCCAGGTCGGTACGCTGTTCCACGCGAGCGGATTCAACCGCGTACGACACGCGGCGCACCGGCGAGAACGAAGCGTCCAGCACGATGCGGCCGATGACCTTGCCCGACTCGTCGCCGAACTTGCGCACGTTGCCCGGCACATAGCCGCGGCCTTGCTCGACCTTGATCTGCATGTCCAGCTTGCCGCCGGCCGACAGATGGGCAATGACGTGGTTCGGGTTGATGATCTCGACGTCGTGCGGCAGCTCGATATCGGCAGCCGTGACCACGCCTTCGCCATCCTTGCGCAGCGACACCGTGACTTCGTCGCGGTTGTGCAGCTTGAACACCACGCCCTTCATGTTGAGCAGCAGGTTGACGACGTCTTCCTGCACGCCGTCGATGGTGGAATACTCGTGGACCACCCCAGCGATCGTGACTTCGGTCGGTGCATAGCCGACCATCGACGACAGCAGCACGCGACGCAGGGCGTTACCGAGCGTATGGCCGTAGCCGCGCTCGAACGGCTCCATCACGACTTTGGCGTGATGGTCGCCCAGAGGCTCGACGGCAATGATTTTTGGCTTGAGGAGTGCTGTTTGCATTAGGTTGTCCTTTTCAATACCCTCGGCTCGTTACACCGATAAGGCTGACGTTTGGAACCTGAAAATCCCATCGCGAGATGGGCGAAGCCCGACCGCGCGTACAGCGCGTCGGGCTGAAAGGGAAGCTTTGCGGCGAACGCAAGCTCTGGGCCGTTCCGCTCGCGTGATTAACGCGAGTACAGTTCGACGATCAGGCTTTCGTTGATGTCGCCCGAGATATCGGCGCGATCCGGCACTTGCTTGAAGGTGCCTTCGAACTTCTTCGAATCCACCGCCACCCAGGTCGGGAAGCCCGACTGCTCGGCCAGCGACAGCGATTCAGCGATACGGACTTGCTTCTTCGACTGTTCGCGGATGGTGACGATGTCGCCAGACTTGATCTGGGCCGACGGCACGTTCAGGGTCTGACCGTTCACCAGGATCGCCTTGTGCGACACCAGCTGGCGCGCTTCAGCGCGGGTCGAACCAAAGCCCATGCGGTACACGACGTTGTCCAGGCGCGATTCCAGCAGTTGCAGCAGGTTTTCGCCGGTGTTGCCCTTGAGGCGGTCGGCTTCGGCGAAGTAGCGGCGGAACTGGCGCTCGAGCACACCGTAGATGCGCTTGACCTTCTGCTTTTCACGCAGCTGGTTGCCATAGTCGGAGGTGCGGGCACCCGAGGTGCGGCCGTGCTGGCCGGGCTTGCTGTCCAGCTTGCACTTGTCGGCCAGCGAGCGGCGGGCGCTCTTCAGGAACAGGTCGGTGCCTTCACGGCGGGAAAGTTTGGCCTTCGGGCCGGTATAACGTGCCACGTTGTCTTCCTTTGATCGATCGCGACGCCTTCAAGACGCGCCGCGAGTCCGTCAACGCAGTCCTTCCGCAGTGCATTTCTGCACCCGGGAGACCGTGACGGACGGTGGGCTTATTAAGCGCGTCCCGTTGCCGGGTATGACGCTGCAAGCATTTACAGTGCGCCGTCATGGGAATGTGCCGTAAGCGACATTCCCTCGACGCAAAACGAAAACCTGCCGCATTAAAATGCAGCAGGTCAACGCGCGATACTACCATACCCGAAGCCGGCAGGTAAACCCGCCGGCCCGGACACACCAACGCTCAGATGCGGCGGCGCTTCGGCGGACGGCAGCCGTTGTGCGGAATCGGCGTGACGTCTTCGATGATCGCGATCTTGATGCCCAGCGCGTTCAGCGCGCGGACAGCCGATTCACGACCCGGGCCCGGGCCCTTGATGCGCACTTCCAGGTTCTTGATGCCCTGGTCTTGCGCCACACGGCCGGCGTTCTCGGCAGCAACCTGGGCAGCGAACGGGGTCGATTTGCGCGAACCCTTGAAGCCCTGGCCACCGGCGGTCGCCCACGACAGGGCGTTGCCCTGGCGGTCGGTGATCGTGATGATGGTGTTGTTGAACGAGGCGTGGACGTGCGCAATGCCGTCGGCAACGTTCTTCTTGACCTTTTTACGCGCGCGTGCGGCGTTATTCGGACCTTTTGCCATTAGTTTCTTCCTCTGCCTTCGGCTTTACTTCTTCAGAGCCACGCCGGCCTTGCGCGGACCCTTGCGGGTGCGGGCATTGGTCCGGGTACGCTGGCCGCGCATGGGCAGGCCCTTGCGGTGACGCATGCCACGATAGCAACCAAGGTCCATCAGACGCTTGATATTCATCGTGGTTTCACGACGCAGGTCACCCTCGACCGTGACCTTGCCCACTTCGTCACGAAGCTTTTCCAGGTCGGCGTCGGTCAGATCCTTGACCTTCTTGTCAAACGGTACACCGGTGGCCTCGCAAATCTTGCGAGCGCGCGAGCGGCCGACACCGTAAATGGCGGTCAGACCGATTTCGGTGTGCTTGTGGTTCGGGATGTTAACCCCTGCGATACGTGCCATTCGTCAATCCTCTTTCCGATTAGCCTTGGCGTTGCTTGTGGCGGGGATCCGACGAGCAGATCACGCGCACGACACCGTTGCGCTTGATGATTTTGCAGTTGCGGCAAATGCGCTTAACAGAAGCCAGCACTTTCATAATTTTCCTCTTCCTTCAATTCCTGTTCGCTCACTTCGTCCGGAAGACGATTCGTGCGCGCGACAGATCATATGGGGTCAGCTCGACCGTCACCTTGTCACCCGGAAGAATCCGGATGTAGTTCATTCGCATCTTGCCGGAGATATGGCCCAGTACTACATGGCCATTTTCCAGCTTGACCCGGAACGTCGCATTGGGAAGGTTTTCCAGGACCTCCCCCTGCATCTGGATGACGTCGTCTTTTGCCATACCTAGCCTGTACCGATCCGAAGTCAGCGCAAGGTCAGATTGCCCTTGAAATTCGCCTTCTTCAGCAGCGACTCATATTGCTGCGACATCACGTAAGACTGAACCTGAGCCATGAAGTCCATCGTGACGACCACGATGATCAGCAGCGAGGTTCCGCCAAAGTAGAACGGAACGTTCCACCGCAGCACCAGGAATTCCGGCAACAGGCAGACCAGTGTGATATAGACCGCACCAGCCAGCGTCAGGCGCACCAGAATCTTGTCGATATAGCGCGTCGTCTGCTCGCCCGGACGAATGCCCGGAATGAAGGCACCGCTTTTCTTCAGGTTGTCTGCCACTTCACGGCTGTTGTACACCAGGGCCGTATAGAAGAAGCAGAAAAATACAATCGCAGCAGCGTACAGCAGGATGTAGACCGGCTGGCCCGGCGACAGCGTGGCAGCCAGGTCCTTGATGAACCCGCCAACCGCACCCGTCGCGTCAGACGTGAACCAGCCCGCGATCGTCGCCGGGAACAGGATGATCGACGATGCGAAGATCGGCGGAATCACCCCTGCCATGTTCAGCTTCAGCGGCAGGTGCGACGACTGGCCGCCGTACACCTTGTTGCCGACCTGACGCTTGGCATAGTTCACCAGGATCTTGCGCTGGCCCCGCTCGACAAACACCACGGCGAAGGTCACACCGATCACGATCGCCACGATGAAGATCGCCGCGATGATGCTCATGGAACCCGTGCGGACCAGTTCGAACAGTCCGCCGATCGCGTTGGGCAGGCCCGCCGCGATACCGCCAAAGATGATGATCGAGATGCCGTTGCCCAGACCACGCTCGGTGATCTGCTCACCCAGCCACATCAGGAACATCGTGCCGGTCACCAGCGTAATCACTGCCGTGGCCCGGAACATCAGGCCCGGATCCAGCACCAGCCCAGGCTGCGACTCCAGCGCCACCGCAATCGACAGCGCCTGGAACGTGGCCAGGACCACGGTGCCGTAGCGCGTGTACTGCGTGATCTTGCGTTGCCCTGCCTGCCCTTCCTTCTTCAGCGCTTCCAGCTGCGGCAGCACGATCGTCAGCAACTGCATGATGATCGACGCCGAGATGTACGGCATGATGCCGAGCGCGAAGACGGTAAAGCGCGACAGCGCCCCGCCCGAGAACAGGTTGAACATCCCGAGGATGCCACCCGACTGACTCTGGAAAAGCTTCGCAAGCTGCTCCGGATCGATACCGGGCACCGGAATATGAGCGCCGATGCGGTACACGATCAGGGCCAGCACCAGGAACATCAGCCGGCGCTTGAGGTCGCCGTACTTCGCCGTGTTCCTAGCTTGCGCGCTTGCATTGGGTTTCGCCGTGGCCAAACGATGCTCCGACTATGACTGCCTATGCTGCGATGAATGCCTATCAGGCTGCGATCTGGCCGCCGGCGGCTTCGATCGCGGCCTTGGCGCCAGCGGTGGCGCCCAGACCCTTGATCGTCACCTTGCGGGTCAGTTCGCCAGCCTTGATGACCTTGGCGCTCTTGACCAGCTCGCCCACCAGGCCAGCTTGCTTCAGGACCAGCAGGTCGACTTCGGCCGCTTCCAGGCGCTCGATGTCACGCAGCGTGACTTCGGCGTTGAACGCCTTGGTCAGCGACGTGAAGCCGCGCTTGGGCAGACGACGATACAGCGGCATTTGACCGCCTTCGAAGCCCACCTTGTGGAAGCCGCCCGAACGCGACTTCTGACCCTTGTGGCCGCGACCGGCAGTCTTGCCCAGGCCGGAGCCGATACCGCGGCCGACGCGACGCTTGGCGTGCTTCGAACCGGCGGCCGGTTTCAGGTTGTTCAGTTGCATCTTGCTCTCCGAGTTCCCGGTATCAGGCCAGAACCTTGACCAGGTACGAGACCTTGTTGATCATGCCGCGCACGGCGGGCGTGTCCTGCAGCTCCGACACCGAGTTGATGCGGCGCAGGCCCAGGCCACGAACAGTGGCGCGATGATCCTCGCGCGTGCCGATCAGGCTGCGCACGAGTTGCACTTTTACGGTTTTCTGCGACATTGCGTTCACCTTAACCCAGGATGTCTTCGACCGACTTGCCACGCTTGGCGGCGATTTCGCCCGGCGTGCTCATCTTCTGAAGGCCGTCCAGCGTGGCGCGAACCATGTTGTACGGGTTGGTGGAGCCGTGCGACTTGGTCACCACGTTGGTGACGCCCATCACTTCGAAGATCGCGCGCATCGGGCCGCCGGCGATCACGCCGGTACCTTCCTTGGCGGGCATCATCAGCACCTTGGCGGCGCCGTGCTTGCCAACGACTTCGTGTTGCAGCGTGCCGTTCTTCAGCGAGACCTTGACCATCTTGCGACGGGCTTCGTCCATTGCCTTCTGAACAGCGACCGGCACTTCCTTGGCCTTGCCCTTGCCCATGCCGATGCGGCCATCGCCGTCACCAACCACGGTCAGCGCGGCGAAACCGAGAATCCGGCCGCCCTTCACCACCTTGGTGACGCGGTTGACCGAGATCATCTTCTCGCGGAGGCCGTCGTCGCGTTCGTCCTGCTGGACTTTTGCTTGCATCTTTGCCATGACGTATCTCTCTTTGTGCGCTTAGAACTTGAGGCCGGCTTCGCGGGCAGCGTCAGCCAGTGCCTTCACGCGACCGTGGAAGCGGAAGCCGGCGCGATCGAACGCGACGGTTTCCACGCCGGCAGCCTTCGCCTTTTCGGCGATGCGCTTGCCGACCGCGGTCGCGGCAGCGGTGGTAGCACCATTGCCGGTCAGTTCCTTGCGGACGTCTGCCTCTGCGGTCGAAGCCGAAGCCAGCACCTTGGTGCCGCACTCCGAGAAGACCTGGGCGTAAATATGCGAATTCGTACGGAACACGGTCAGACGATTGACTTTCATCTCCGCGATCTTGGCGCGGGTCTGACGTGCACGGCGCAAACGAGCGTCTTTCTTGTTCATCATTGCACCCCTTACTTCTTCTTGGTTTCCTTCAGGATGACGCGCTCGTCCGAGTAACGCACACCCTTGCCCTTGTAGGGCTCAGGCGGGCGGTACGCGCGGACTTCCGCGGCAACCTGACCGACTTTCTGCTTGTCCGCACCCTTGATGATGATCTCGGTCTGCGTCGGCGTTTCCGCCTTCACGCCTTCCGGCATCTCATGGATCACGTCGTGCGAGAAACCAAGCTGGAGCTTCAGCGCAGCGCCTTGCAGCTGGGCACGATAGCCCACGCCGACGAGGTTCAGCTTGCGCTCGAAACCGGTGGTTACGCCCTTGACCATGTTGGCCACCAGAGCACGCATGGTGCCCTGCAGAGCGTTTGCTTCACGCGATTCGTCAACCGGGCTGAAGGTCAGCGTGTCGTTCTCGACATTGACCTTGACCAGGCTGTGAATCGGCTGCGACAGCGTACCGAGCGGGCCCTTTACGGAGAGCACGCCAGCCGCCACGTTCACTTCCGCGCCCTTGGGGAGCGCGATGGGAGCCTTACCTACACGGGACATGGTTCTCTCCTTAAGCGACGTAGCAGAGAACTTCGCCGCCCACGCCAGTGGCGCGAGCCTTGCGGTCGGTCATCAGACCCTGCGGGGTCGAAATGATCGCCACACCCAGGCCGTTCATCACTTGGGGGATGTCGCTGCGGCCCTTGTACACGCGCAGGCCGGGCTTCGAGACGCGCTCAATGCGCTCGATCACCGGACGGCCGGCGTAGTACTTGAGACCGATGCTCAGTTGTGCCTTGCCGCCATCTTCCTGGACGGCGTAGTCGTCGATGTAGCCTTCGTCCTTCAGGACCTTGGCGATTGCCACTTTCAGCTTCGACGACGGCATGACAACCGACGCTTTCTGCACGCCCTGGGCGTTGCGGATGCGCGTCAGCATATCGGCGATAGGATCGCTCATGCTCATACTGTTTCTCCTGTAGCCTGTGCGTAATTACCAGCTGGCTTTCGTCAGACCCGGAATTTCGCCCTTGAAGGCGATTTCGCGGATCTTGTTACGCGCCAGGCCAAACTTGCGGAAGGTACCGCGGGGACGACCGGTGATCGCGCAGCGGTTACGCTGGCGAGTCGGGTTCGCGTTGCGCGGGAGCTGTTGCAGCTCGAGACGCGCGCTGTAACGCTCTTCTTCCGACTTCTCTTGGTCGTCAATAATGGCCTTGAGGTTGGCGCGCTTGGCGGCATACTTCGCCACCAGCTTGGCGCGCTTCTTCTCACGTTCAATCAGAGCCAGTTTAGCCACGGTTACCCCTTAATTGCGGAACGGGAACTTGAACGCACCGAGGAGTGCCTTGGCTTCCTCGTCGTTCTTTGCCGTCGTCGTGATGCTGATGTTCAGACCACGCAGTGCGTCGATCTTGTCGTACTCGATTTCGGGGAAAATGATCTGCTCTTTCACACCGATGTTGTAGTTGCCACGACCGTCGAACGACCGGCCCGACACACCACGGAAGTCACGCACGCGCGGCAGGGCCACGGTGACGAAACGATCGAGGAATTCGAACATGCGCTCGCCGCGCAGGGTCACCATCGCACCGATGGGGTAGCCCTGGCGGATCTTGAAGCCGGCGATGGCCTTCTTGGCCTTCGTCACGACCGGCTTCTGACCGGCGATCTTGGTCAGGTCGCCCACGGCGTTTTCAATGATCTTCTTGTCATTGATGGCTTCGCCAAGACCCATGTTCAGGGTGATCTTGGTGATGCGCGGCACTTCCATGACCGACTTGTAGCCGAACTGTTCGATCAGCTTCGGCACAACCTGTTCTTTGTAAAACTCTTGCAGACGTGCTGCCATGCTCAACTCCTATACGTGCCCAGAATCAAGCTGCCACGACGGCGCCGGTGGTCTTCAGCACGCGCACGCGCTTGCCGTCTTCCACCTTGATGCCGACGCGCGACGGCTTGCCATTGGCATCCACGAGCGCAACGTTGGAAATATGCAGGGGCATGACCTTGTCGACCACACCACCGGTAGTGCCCAGCATCGGGTTCGGGCGGGCATGCTTCTTGGCGATGTTCACGCCTTGCACCGCAACCTTGTCGCCCAGGACGGCTTGCACGGTACCGCGCTTGCCCTTGTCCTTGCCGGTCAGCACAATGACTTCGTCGCCTTTGCGAATCTTGTTCATGGCGGCTCCTTACAGCACTTCCGGAGCGAGCGACACGATCTTCATGAAGCGCTCGGTACGGAGTTCACGAGTCACCGGCCCGAAGATACGGGTGCCGATCGGCTCGAGCTTGTTGTTCAGCAGGACGGCGGCGTTGCCGTCGAACTTGATCAGCGAACCGTCAGCGCGGCGCACGCCCTTGGCGGTACGCACGACGACGGCGTTGTAGATGTCGCCCTTCTTCACGCGACCGCGCGGCGCTGCGTCCTTGACGGTCACCTTGATGATGTCGCCAACGCTTGCGTAGCGGCGCTTGGAGCCACCCAGCACCTTGATGCACAGCACTTCGCGCGCACCAGTGTTATCGGCCACTTCGAGCCGGCTTTCTGTCTGAATCATGGTGTTTGTCTTCCCAACTTAACCCGTCAGGTGCAAAAAGCGCCCATCGGTCAGTCTTGGTCCCGTCGGCTCCGGCATTGCGCCAGCTCCGTATGGGTTGATCAACTTTGAAGTCGGTAGGAACCAGGCGATCTCAACAACTTGCTGAGGCCGCTCGGCCCTGGCTCGCTCCACAGGCCCGCCCGGGTGGTACTGCAAAGGCGAACGCAACAAAGCGGAAGTCCAGGATTATAGCTACATAATCCTGGACTTGCAAGTCAAGCTAAGAACGTGTTGTTCTTAGATGACGCGCGCAGCCTCTACCAGCCGGGAAACCACCCAGGACTTGGTCCGCGACAGCGGACGGCCTTCCTGGATCTCGACCTTGTCGCCTTCCTTGTACTGGTTGGCTTCGTCGTGTGCGTGGTACTTCTTCGAACGCAGCACGTACTTGCCGTACAGAGGATGCTTGACACGGTTTTCCACCAAGACCGTAACGGTCTTGTCCATCTTGTCGCTCACGACACGGCCGACCAGGGTACGGCGAAGCGACTTTTCCGTTTGTGCAGCTTCAGTCATTTCGCGTTTGCCTTTTGAGTCAGCACGGTTTGCACACGCGCGATGTCCTTGCGAACCTTCTTCAGCTGGCTGGTGTTCTGCAGCTGTTGGGTCGCCTTCTGCATGCGCAGGCTAAATTGGGCCTTCAGCAGCTCGGAGAGCTCCTGGTTCAGCCCGGCGGCGTCCTTGCCGCGAAGTTCGGATGCTTTCATCCCTGCTCTCCTTACGTCCCGACCTGGCGCACCACGAAATTGGTGGCGATCGGCAGCTTGGCGGCTGCGAGGCGGAACGCCTCACGCGCCAGGTCTTCGGTCACGCCATCCATTTCGTACAGCATCTTACCCGGCTGGATTTCAGCCACGTAGTACTCCGGATTGCCCTTGCCGTTACCCATACGGACTTCGGCGGGCTTCTTCGAGATCGGCTTGTCCGGGAAAATCCGGATCCAGATGCGGCCGCCACGCTTGATGTGGCGGGTCATCGCACGACGTGCCGACTCGATCTGACGAGCGGTCAGGCGGCCACGGCCCATGGCCTTCAGGCCGAATTCGCCGAAAGACACGGCGTTACCACGGGTAGCCTTACCCGTGTTGCGGCCCTTCTGCTCCTTGCGGTATTTTCTGCGCTTAGGTTGCAGCATCGTTATTCTCCACTCTTCGCATCGCCAGGCGCAGCGCGGCGACCGGCACCTGCACCGGCGCCACCGCGACGGTTGCCACCCGGGCGGCCTTCGCCTTCACGGCGGCGGCCTTCCGGACGACCCGGGCGACGACGACGGTCGTCCTGCGGCTCTTCCACCACCGGCGCGTCGTTACGGCCGAGGTGATCACCCTTGTAGACCCACACCTTGACACCGATGATGCCGTAGGTGGTTTCTGCTTCGGAGAAGCCGTAGTCGATGTCGGCGCGCAGGGTGTGCAGGGGCACACGGCCTTCGCGGTACCACTCGGTACGTGCGATTTCGATACCGTTCAGACGGCCGGCGCTCATGATCTTGATACCCTGGGCGCCCAGGCGCATCGCGTTCTGCATCGCGCGCTTCATGGCGCGGCGGAACATGATGCGGCGCTCGAGCTGCTGGGTGATCGAATCGGCGATCAGCTGAGCATCGGTTTCCGGCTTGCGGATTTCCTCGATGTTCACGTGCACGGGCACGCCCATGCGACGCTGCAGTTCGGCCTTGAGCAGTTCGATGTCCTCACCCTTCTTGCCGATCACCACGCCCGGACGCGAGCTGTAAATGGTGATGCGTGCATTGCGGGCGGGGCGCTCGATCACGACGCGGCCAACCGATGCGTTCTTCAGCTTCTTCTTCAGGAAGTCTCGAACTTCGATGTCTTCCTTCAGCATGCCGGCGAACTTCGTGTTGCTGGCGTACCAGCGCGAAGCCCAGTTACGGCTGACAGCCAGGCGGAAGCCAGTCGGATGAATCTTCTGTCCCATCGTGACTCCTTAGTTGCCGAGCGTCACAGTGATGTGACAGGTTTGTTTCTCGATGCGGTTGCCGCGACCCTTTGCCCGTGCGGTGAAGCGCTTGAGCGAGGTTGCCTTGTCGACGAAGATCGATTTGACCTTCAGTTCGTCGATGTCGGCGCCTTCGTTGTGCTCAGCGTTGGCGATGGCCGATTCGACCACCTTCTTCACGATCCCGGCAGCCTTTTTCGGGCTGAACTGCAGGACATTGAGCGCGCGCTCGATCGGCAGACCACGGATCTGGTCAGCGACCAGGCGCGTCTTCTGGGCGGAGATGCGGGCACCGCGATGAATCGCTTTCACTTCCATGATGGCACCTTACCTCTTCGCTTTCTTGTCAGCCGCGTGGCCCTTGAACGTGCGGGTAATCGCAAATTCACCGAGCTTGTGGCCAACCATGTTTTCCGTAACGTACACCGGCACGTGTTGACGGCCGTTGTGCACGGCGATCGTCAGGCCAATGAACTCCGGCAGAATGGTCGAGCGACGCGACCAAGTCTTGATGGGCTTCTTGTCCTTGCCGCTCGAGGCGACTTCCACCTTCTTCAGCAGGTGGGCGTCGCAGAACGGACCCTTTTTAGCGGAACGAGTCATATCTTTAGCTCCTACCTACCGATTAACGCTTGTGGCGCTTCTGGACGATCATGCTGTCCGTGCGCTTGTTGCTGCGGGTACGGTAACCCTTGGCCGGGGTACCCCACGGCGAAACCGGATCGCGACCAGCGGCGGTCTTGCCTTCACCACCACCGTGCGGGTGATCCACCGGGTTCATCACGACACCACGCACCGTCGGGCGGATACCGCGCCAGCGGGTGGCACCGGCCTTGCCGATGACGCGCAGGCTGTGCTCTTCGTTGCCCACTTCACCGATGGTGGCGCGGCACTCGATGTGCACGCGGCGCACTTCACCGGAGCGCAGGCGAACCTGGGCGTACAGACCTTCACGAGCCAGCAGCACGGCGGAACCGCCGGCGGCACGTGCGATCTGCGAACCCTTGCCCGGCAGCATTTCCACGTTGTTGATCGTGGTACCGACCGGAATGTTGCGGATCGGCAGGTTGTTACCGGCCTTGATCGGCGCTTCCGAGCCGTTCATCAGCGGCTGGCCGGCAACCATGCCCTTGGTGGCGATGATGTAGCGGCGCTCGCCGTCGGCGAACAGCACCAGCGCGATATTGGCGCTGCGGTTCGGATCGTATTCCAGGCGCTCGACGCGGGCGGCGATGCCGTCCTTGTCGTTGCGCTTGAAGTCGACCACGCGGTAGTGGTGCTTATGACCACCGCCCTTGTGGCGGGTGGTGATATGACCATTGTTGTTACGACCCGACTTCTGGAATTGCTTTTCCAGCAGCGGAGCGTGCGGGGCGCCCTTGTGAAGGTCTTTGTTGACCACCTTCACCATCGAGCGACGACCCGGGGAAGTCGGCTTGGTCTTGACGAGTGCCATGATTACTTGGCCTCCGCTTCAAAATTGATTTCCTGACCCGGCTTCAGCGAAACGTAGGCCTTCTTCACGTGGTTGCGACGCCCCATGAAACGGCCAAAACGCTTCTGCTTGCCCTTCTGGTTCAGGATCTGAACGGACTGCACCTCGACCTTGAACAGCAGTTCGACGGCGGCCTTCACTTCTGCCTTGTTGGCATCGCGGGCCACTTCGAACACGACTTGTTCATTCTTGTCGGCGACCAGGGTTGCCTTTTCGGAAACCACCGGCGCGAGCAGCACCTGCATCAAACGATGATCGTTCTTGGCTACTTGCGTCATTTCAGCAACTCCTCGATCTGCGCGACGGCCGCCTTGGTCACCAGCACCTTCTTGTAGTGCACGAGCGACAGCGGATCAGCCTGGCGCGGCTCCACGACTGCCACGTGCGGCAGATTGCGCGAAGCCAGGTAGAGGTTTTCGTCGAGGCTGTCGGTGATGATCAGCACCGAGTCCAGGCCCATGGCCTTGAACTTGTCGGCCAAGAGCTTGGTCTTGGGCGCGTCGACAGTGAAACCGTCCACCACGTTGATACGGCCTTCACGTGCGAGCTGCGAGTAAATCGAGCGCATGCCGGCACGGAACATCTTCTTGTTGACCTTCTGGGTGAAGTTCTCTTCCGGCGAATTCGGGAAGATACGGCCGCCCCCGCGCCACAGCGGCGAGGAAGACATACCGGCACGAGCACGGCCCGTACCCTTCTGGCGCCACGGCTTCTTGGTCGTGTGCTTGACCTCTTCACGATCCTTCTGCTTACGGTTACCGCTGCGAGCGTTGGCCTGGTAAGCGACGACGATCTGGTGAACGAGGGCTTCGTTGTAGTCACGGCCGAACACTTCGGGCGAAGCGTCAACGCCTGCGCCGATCTGGCCATTGTCCTGGAGGAGCTTGAGTTCCATTACATGCGCTCCTTAAGCTTTGGCTTTGGCCTTGACGGCCGGGGTGACGATGACCTTGCCGCCCTTGGAGCCGGGAATGGCACCCTTGACCAGCAGCAGCTTGCGCTCTGCGTCGATCTTGGCGATCTCCAGGTTCTGCACGGTGCGGGTAACATCGCCCAGGTGACCGGTCATGCGCTTGCCCGGGAACACGCGGCCCGGATCCTGCGCCATACCGATCGAGCCCGGCACGTTGTGCGAGCGCGAGTTACCGTGGGTGGCACGGCCGGAGGCGAAGTGATAGCGCTTGATGGTACCGGCGTAGCCCTTACCGATCGACACGCCCTGCACGTCGATCTTCTGACCGACTTCGAACAGGTCGACCGACAGCGAACCGCCAGCTTGCAGTTCGGCAGCCTTGGCTGCATCGATACGGAATTCGCGGATGATTTCGCCGGCTTCCACGCCGGCTTTGGCGAGATGACCCGCCAGCGGCTTGGTAACGCGGCTTGCGCGTCGTGCGCCGAAGGTGACTTGAACCGCCGTATAACCGTCGGTCTCGTCCGTCTTGATTTGCGTCACGCGGTTGTCGCCGACCTCGACCACGGTAACGGGAATCGAATCACCGTCGTCCGTGAAAATACGGGTCATGCCAACCTTGCGACCTACAAGGCCAAGGCTCATGGTTTGCTCCATTCCCAGCTGCGATTGGCCGGGGCTGATTGATACACGAAAACTGTGTTTGCTGTGGACCTGCGCTAAAGAAGACTGCGCGCGGCCAAAATGGCCAGCCCACTACCCGAGGAAACGGGTAGCCTTACACTATATCGCAGCGGTTTGGAAAGGGCAATATGAATTGCGGATTCGCCTGCAGGGTTGTAGGCAGGTATGCCGCAGTAGTGGCGCTTGCGTGGCTTGGGGTGTGGTGTGGAGGCGACGGCCGGTAGATAAAGCGCCGTGAAGCGCATCCAGAAAGGCTTACTCAGGCGGCGATGCGCACGAAATCGCCGCCATAGAATACCAGCGGTTCGCCCTCTCCTGCCTCGAATGCCTCGACGGCGCCGACGATCAGCAGGTGATCGCCCACTGGGTCCGCCCGCTCCACGCGGCAGGCCAGGGTCGCCAGCGCCTCGTCCAGGTAGGGCACGCCGCGCTCGCAGCGCCCGTGGGCGACGCCCGCGAACTTGTCTGCCGCCGGCGTGGCGAAGCGGCGCGCCAGTTCGCCATGGCCCGCGCGCAGGATGCTGACGCCGAAAGGCGCGCCGGGCACGAACAGGCCCGCATTCGGCGAGTGCATCGCCAGGCTCCACAGGATCAGCGGCGGCGCCAGCGACAGCGAGGCAAACGAGTTCACCGTCAATCCGACGGGCCGGCCCTGCGCCCCGCAGGCGCCGATGACGGCCACGCCGGTGGCATAGCGGCCGCAAACCCGGCGCAGTTCGCGGGGATCATGGACGGAAGTGGCGGGCGTGGCGGCGTGCATGTCAGGCGGCCTCGGCGACGTACTGGTTGATCAGCTGGTGGCAGGCCTGCGGATCGGTCCACCACGGGAAGTAGTCCGGCGGATTGTCGAAGCCGTTGGCGATGCGCGCGGCCAGTGCCGGCGCCTGGCCCGCGGCGCCCAGCAGCGCCAGGATATGCGGCGGCGGCGGGGTCAGCAGCGAGTTGGTCCACGCCACCACGTCGCCCGCGTATTGCCAGTACTGGTCAAAGGTGTGCTCCATCCAGGCCTGGTCGAAGGGCTGGTCGCCGCGTGCCAGGACCGCATCGAGATAAACCTTGCAGCATTTGGCGGCGTTGTTTGAACCCTGCCCCGTGATCGGGTCGTTGACCACCACGGCATCGGCCATGCCGAACACCAGCCGCCCGGACGGCAGCGTCAGCACCGGCTTGCGCACCGTTGGCGCGAAGCGCCCGGCAAGGATGCCGTTGTCGTCGGTCAGCGCGACCCGCTCACAGCGCTCGGCTTCCCACGGCAGGTAGGTCTGCAGGATGCGCAGGCTTTCGGCCAGGTGCTGCGCCGGCGTGCGCGCCTCGGCCCAGCGGTCCATCGGGCCGCCCGGGATGCCTTCGAACACCATGATCTCGCACGGCCCGGACAGCGTCAGCGCGGGGAAGACGAAGTATTCGCCCACGCCCGGGATCAGGTTGAAGCAAACCCGCGAGAACGGCGTGCGCGGCTCCATGCCGGTCACATAGGTCAGCGCCAGCGCGCGCTGTGGCTTGTCGAAGGGGCTGCGGGAGGCATCGCGCTCGAAGCGGCTGACGATCTCGCCCTTGCCGGCGGCCAGCAGCACGAGGTCATGCTCGCGGGTCAGGTCCTCCAGCTCGTCCAGGCCGACATCGGCGATGCGCAGGTCGCCGCCGCGTGCAACGAAGGCATCCATCCACGCCGGCATCTTCAGGCGCTGGTCCACCGCTTGCGCCGGGCGGTCCAGCGGCGCGGCCCAGTCGATCGCGCGGGCACCGGCCTGCTCGGGATGCGGCACGGCCAGGCCGATGCCCTCCACCGGCGGGCAGGCATCGTCCCACCAGTTCAGCCCGAGCTCGCGCTCGGCCTGCAGCGCGCGGTCGAACATGCACTGGCTGGACATGACTTTCCCGCCGCGGATCTGCTCGGGTGTCCGGTTGGACAGCAGCGTGACCCGGTAGCCATTGGCTTGCAGCCCGAGGGCCATTTGCAGGCCCGACTGGCCGGCTCCGACGATTGCGATGCTTTGGCTCATGACGTTTTCTCCTGAAGGGTCGTTCGGCGGCGTTCAGCCGGCCAGCTTGCCGATGGCGGGCACATTCTGCTCCGGCCCCATGGCGGAATAGCCGCCGTCGACGGCATAGTCGGCACCGGTGACGAAGCTGGCATGGTCGGAACAGAGGAAGAGCACTACCTGGGCCACCTCCTCGGGCTCGCCGATGCGGCCCAGCAGGTGGAACGGCGCGGCCACGGCGTCGGTGCGGGCACGGTTGCCGCCGCTGACCTCGTCCATCAGCCGGCACCAGGTCCAGCCCGGCGACACCGCGTTGACGCGGATGCGGTCCGGCGCCAGGTCCATCGCCATGCTGCGCGTCAGCTGCGCGATGGCGGCTTTCGACACCGGGTAGAGCCAGCGCCCGGTCTGCGCCACGTTGGCCGAGATACTGGTGAAATTGACGATCGCGCCGCCGCCGCGCGCCCGCATGTGCGGGTGCACCGCCTGCGCCAGCATCACGCCCGACACCACGTTGACGTCGAGCGCCGCCAGCCAGTCGGCACGATTAGAGCGGAAGCCGTCATCGAGATAGGTGCAGGCCAGGTTGACCAGGCAGTCCACGCCGCCAAAGCGCTGCACCACCTGCGCCACGGCATCGCGAACCTGCTCGTCGCGGGTGATGTCGGTGGCGATGAAGAGCGCACTCGCCCCCAGCGCCGCGGCCACGCGCTCGCCGTTGGCGGCATCGATATCGAAGATCGCCACGCGGGCGCCGGCCTCGACAAAGGCCCGCGCCACGCCGGCGCCGATCAGCGTGGCGCCGCCGGTGACAATGACCACCTTGTCCTGCAGTCCTTTCATGCTTGTCTCCTGTGCCGGCAATAGCCGGCGATGGTTGCGGGCGGGCCTCTGCGGGCCCGTTCCGGATCAATGCCGCGCGCTGCCTATTTGCCTTCGCTCTGCTGCCAGCGCGCCATCAGCGTGTTCGACGGCAGCGTCTCGTCCAGCAGCTTGCGCGCGGTCTCCACGCCCGCCACCGGCAAACCCGCCGGGTCCAGCTTGCCGATCTGCACCAGCACGCTGGCCTGGTCCCAGTAGATATGCTCGTGGTACAGCTTGTCGCCGCGGAACTTGACGATGGCGATCAGCGGGATCTCCACGCGCTTGCCGGTGGGCGGCACGCCGGGCAGCATCCAGTCGATCTCGCACGTATGCGTGAAGCAGAACAGTATCTCGTCGACGATCTGCGTGGCCCCGACCGTGCGCGACAGCGGGATCAGCGTGGTGTCGGGCGGGTTGCTGTGCACGAAGTGGTGCTGGTAGAAGCGCCGCAGCTGCGCGTAGCCGACGCCGCCGGTCATGGTCGGGATATGGTTCACATAGGGCTGCGGCACCATCGTCGCCATGGTGGCGTCGACATCGCGGGTGGCGAATTCATACTCGCAGTGCTTGTCCCACAGCGCGGAGAAATCGTAGTGCGGCCCCATCTCGCCGCGCAGCGCCGCGATCGAGCGCTGGTGCGCCATCAGCGCCGACGGCTTGTCGAAGTGCTCGCCGCCCGTGCGTGCAAAGGCATGGTCTACGCCGGCGTAGACGTAGACCTCGATGTTCTCGCGCCCGGCCAGAGCTTCGCGGATCGCAGCCTGCGCCTGCGGCGGGCAGAACCCGTCTTTCTCGGCGATATGCAGCACCAGGCGGCCGCGCACGTTGACGGCCTCGCCCAGCGCGTGCTCGATGCCCACACCGTAGTACGCCACCGCACAGGCCACGTCGGGCAACCGGCAGGCCGCCAGGTAGGCCAGCTTGCCGCCCAGGCAAAAGCCCAGCACGCCGGTCTGGCCGACGCATTCCGGCCGCGCCCGCAGCGCCTCAAGCGCGGCGCCCACATCCTGCACGCCCTTGGCTTCGTCGAACTGCTGGTACAGGCCCAGCGCCCGCTGGAAGTCCTCGCCGCGGTCGGTCAGCTCGATCCCCGGCGCGATGCGCCAGAACAGGTCGGGCACCAGCACCGTATAGCCCTCCTCGGCGTAGTAGTCCGCCACCTGCCGCATGGTCGCATTGACGCCGAAGATCTCCTGGCACAGCACGATGCCGGGGCCCTTGCTTGCCGCCGGGATGGCGAGATAGCCGCTGAAACTGCCTTCGGGGGTCTGGATCTGGATGGTCTGGCCCATGGCCTTGCTCTCCTTGTCGCTTTCTTGTCCGCTTTCTTGATGGGGTCTGGTCGGGCTGCCGTGCTGGCTTCCATGATGGTGGCTCCGCACCGCAACAAACTAGCCGCTGGGCGCAGCGGCTATCCGATTAGTGCAGGAAAGTGTGGCTTCGGTCAACGCAGCGCCGGGGCCGGGGAGCCGATCCGCTATAGTTGTCCCGTGGACCATGCTGCGCGCATGGCGGCCCGGCACCCAAGCCACGGACGCCGGCCAGCGCCGCGGCCACGCCCGAGGAGCGAGACAATGCTGCAGCTGCCCCCGACTGCCAGGGCCCCGGCGCCGCTGGCCAATGCCCTGCTACAGGATGCCGGCAGGCAGGTGTTCGCCTCCACCGACCTGGGGCAGACGCGCGCGGCGGTCAGCAAGGTCTTCAAGCCGCACCGGCTCGATATCCGCGGTACAAGCCTGTTGGCGCGCATGCATCATGCGCCGCTTGGCGCGGTATCCCTGAACCGGCTGGCCTACGGTGCCGATGTCACCATCGATCCGGGTCCGCTCGGCGACTTCCTGCTGGTGCAGATGCCGCTGAGCGGCCAGGCGGAGATCCGCTGCGGCAACCAGGAGATCCTGTCGACCCCGGACTGCGCCTCGGTGCTCACGCCCAGCGATCCGCTGCGGATGCGCTGGAGCGCCGACAACGACCAGCTGGTCGTGCGCGTGGAGCGCAGCGCGCTGGAGCGCGTGTGCGCGGCCTACCTTGGCCATCGCCCGGACCAGGCCCTGCGCTTCCAGCTCGGCATGGCCTGGCGCAGCCCCGGCTGGTACCAGCTGATGCAGTACCTGGCGGAGATGCTGTCGGTCGCGCCGGAAGCGGCCCGCCATCCGCTGACGGCGTGCCAGCTGGAGCAACTGGTGATCGGAACGCTGCTGACGCTGCAGCCGCACAGCCTGACGGAGGCGCTGCAGCAGCACGGCAAGCCGCTGGCGCCGCGCCATGTGAAGGTGGTCGAGGAATACATCCATGCCCATGCCGCCGCGGCGCTGACACCAGCGCAGCTGGCCGAGGTGGCCGGCGTCAGCCTGCGCAGCCTGTATGCGGGATTCCGCGAACACCGGGGCCTGAGCCCGATGTCCTATCTGCGCACCGTCCGGCTGGAACGGGTACGGCACGATCTGCTCAACGATGCGGCGCTGTCATCGGTGACCAGCGCCGCGCTGCGCTGGGGCTTTGCGCACCTGGGGCGCTTCAGTGCCGACTATCGGCGTGCTTTCGGCGAATGCCCGGCTGAAACGCTGAGGCGGCGCGGCCGGGGCTAGGCCCTGGCGGCATCCGGCGCGCGCCAGAAAACAAAAACGGCGAACCATACGGTTCGCCGTTTTGCTGCAGCAGGCCGCTGGCGCGGCCCGAAGCATGATTACACCTTGATCTCGACGTCCACGCCTGCCGGCAGGTCGAGCTTCATCAGCGCGTCAACCGTCTTGTCGGTCGGGTCGACGATGTCCATCAGGCGCTGGTGCGTGCGGATCTCGAACTGATCGCGGCTGGTCTTGTTGACGTGCGGCGAACGCAGGATGTCGAAGCGCTGGATGCGGGTCGGCAGGGGCACCGGGCCCTTGACGATCGCGCCGGTACGCTTGGCGGTATCCACGATTTCGGCGGCCGACTGGTCGATCAGGCGGTAGTCGAAAGCCTTCAGGCGGATACGGATCTTCTGGTTCTGCATGATATTTCCTTAAAAGAGCGATTGGGCAACGTGCCCGTTGAATGGGGACATGCCCGACAGGCATGTCCCAGGAAGTGCTTAGTCGAGGATCTTTGCCACGACGCCGGCGCCGACGGTACGGCCACCTTCGCGGATAGCGAAGCGCAGACCTTCTTCCATGGCGATCGGGGCGATCAGCTTGACGGTGATCGACACGTTGTCACCCGGCATGACCATTTCCTTGTCCGCCGGCAGCTCGATCGAGCCGGTCACGTCGGTGGTACGGAAGTAGAACTGCGGGCGGTAGTTGTTGAAGAACGGGGTGTGACGGCCGCCTTCGTCCTTCGACAGGATGTACACCTCACCGGTGAAGTGGGTGTGCGGCTTGATCGAACCCGGCTTGCACAGCACCTGGCCGCGCTCGACGTCTTCACGCTTGGTGCCGCGCAGCAGCAGGCCAACGTTGTCGCCGGCTTGACCCTGGTCCAGCAGCTTGCGGAACATTTCCACGCCGGTGCAGGTGGTCTTCACCGTCGGCTTGATGCCGACGATTTCGATTTCCTCGCCGACCTTCACCACGCCGCGCTCGATACGGCCGGTCACCACGGTGCCGCGACCCGAGATCGAGAACACGTCTTCCACCGGCATCAGGAAGGTACCGTCAACGGCACGCTCCGGCGTCGGGATGTAGGTGTCCAGCGCGTCGGCCAGGTTCATGATGGCCACTTCGCCCAGCTCGCCCTTGTCGCCTTCCAGCGCCAGCTTGGCCGAACCCTTGATGATCGGGGTGTCGTCGCCGGGGAACTCGTACTTCGACAGCAGCTCGCGAACTTCCATCTCGACCAGCTCGAGCAGTTCAGCGTCGTCCACCATGTCGCACTTGTTCAGGAACACGATGATGTACGGCACGCCAACCTGGCGGGCCAGCAGGATGTGCTCACGCGTTTGCGGCATCGGGCCGTCAGCGGCCGAGCAAACCAGGATGGCGCCGTCCATCTGCGCAGCGCCCGTGATCATGTTCTTCACATAGTCAGCGTGGCCCGGGCAGTCAACGTGCGCGTAGTGGCGGTTGGCCGTTTCGTATTCGACGTGGGCGGTATTGATGGTAATACCGCGTGCCTTTTCTTCCGGCGCTGCGTCGATTTCGTCGTACTTCTTGGCGGCACCGCCGAACTTCGCTGCCAGCACCGTGGCAATCGCTGCGGTCAGCGTGGTCTTGCCATGGTCAACGTGACCAATCGTACCAACGTTCACGTGCGGCTTGGTCCGCTCGAACTTTTCCTTTGCCATTTTTTAGCTCCTAATGGAATTCAGTCTTGTCGATTCATCACGCCGCCGCACCCCACGCGGGGTGCGGCGGCAAACAGCTTATTACTTGCCCTTGGCCGTCATCACGGCTTCGGCGATGTTCTTCGGTGCCTCTGCGTAGTGCTTGAATTCCATGGTGTACGTGGCGCGGCCTTGCGTGGCCGAGCGCAGCGACGTCGAATAACCGAACATTTCCGACAGCGGGACTTCGGCCTTGATGATCTTGCCGCCGCCCACCATGTCGTCCATGCCCTGCACGATGCCGCGGCGGGACGACAAGTCGCCCATCACGGTACCCGTGTAGTCTTCCGGCGTTTCCACTTCCACGGCCATCATCGGCTCGAGCAGAACCGGGCTGGCCTTGCGCATGGCTTCCTTGAAAGCCATCGAGCCGGCCATGCGGAACGCGTTTTCGTTCGAGTCCACGTCGTGGTACGAACCGAACGTCAGCGTGACCTTCACGTCCACCACCGGGAAGCCAGCCAGGATACCGGCCGACAGCGTGTCGACGACACCCTTTTCGACCGCCGGGATGTATTCGCGAGGAATCACACCGCCCTTGATGGCGTCGATGAACTCGAAGCCCTTGCCCGGCTCTTGCGGTTCCAGCGTGATCACAGCGTGACCGTACTGGCCGCGGCCGCCCGACTGCTTGACGAACTTGCCCTCGACGCCTTCGGCCGTCTTGCGAATGGTTTCGCGGTAGGCCACCTGCGGCGCGCCGATGTTGGCTTCCACGCCGAATTCGCGCTTCATGCGGTCGACCAGAATTTCGAGGTGGAGCTCGCCCATGCCCGAAATGATGGTCTGACCCGATTCTTCATCGGTACGCACGCGGAACGACGGATCTTCAGCGGCCAGGCGGTTCAGGGCGATGCCCATCTTTTCCTGGTCAGCCTTGGTCTTCGGCTCGACGGCCTGCGAGATCACCGGCTCCGGGAACACCATGCGCTCGAGCACGATCGGTGCAGCCGGATCGCACAGCGTGTCGCCCGTGGTGGCGTCCTTCAGACCCACTGCAGCGGCGATGTCGCCGGCCAGCACTTCCTTGATTTCTTCGCGCTGGTTGGCATGCATCTGCAGAATACGGCCGAGGCGTTCCTTCTTGCTCTTGACCGGGTTGTACACGGTGTCGCCCGAATTGATCTTGCCCGAGTAGACGCGGAAGAAGATCAGCTGACCAACGAACGGGTCGGTCATGATCTTGAACGCCAGTGCCGAGAACTTTTCGTTGTCGTCAGCCTTGCGCTCGAGCTTCTTCTCGCTGTCGTCCTCGTCCGTGCCCGTAACCGGCGGAATGTCGACCGGCGACGGCAGGAAGTCGATCACGGCGTCGAGCATACGCTGCACGCCCTTGTTCTTGAACGCGGTGCCGCACAGCATCGGCTGGATTTCGCAGGCGATGGTACGGTCACGCAACCCCTTGACGATCTCGGCGCGGGTCAGCTCTTCGCCGCCCAGGTACTTTTCCATCAGCTCTTCGCTGGCTTCGGCGGCGGACTCGACCATCTTCTCGCGCCATTCGTCAGCGGTGGCTTGCAGCTCAGCCGGGATGTCCTGGTATTCGAACTTCACGCCTTGGCTGGCTTCGTCCCAAATGATCGCCTTCATTTCCAGCAGATCGACGACGCCCTGGAAGCCGTCTTCAGCGCCGATCGGCACCACGACGGGCACCGGGTTGGCCTTCAGGCGGGTCTTCAGCTGGTCGTAGACCTTGAAGAAGTTCGCGCCGGTACGGTCCATCTTGTTGACGAAGGCCAGACGCGGCACTTTGTACTTGTTGGCCTGACGCCAGACGGTTTCCGACTGCGGCTGCACGCCACCCACTGCGCAGTACACCATGCACGCGCCGTCCAGCACGCGCATGGAACGCTCCACCTCGATGGTGAAGTCCACGTGGCCCGGGGTGTCGATGATGTTGAAGCGATGCTCAGGGTAGTTGCCGGCCATGCCCTTCCAGAAAGCGGTGGTAGCAGCGGAGGTGATCGTGATGCCACGCTCCTGCTCCTGCTCCATCCAGTCCATGGTGGCCGCGCCGTCGTGCACTTCACCGATCTTGTGGTTCACACCGGTGTAGAACAGGATGCGCTCGGTCGTGGTGGTTTTACCCGCGTCAATGTGAGCCGAGATACCGATATTGCGGTAGCGCTCAATGGGAGTCTTACGAGCCACTTTAATCCTCTATTTGTCCGTGAGGCGCCGGCATCTCATGGCCCGCGCCCCTAACACAAACGGGCGAGATGTGTAAAAACACAGCCCGCCCGGCAACCAACAAACGCTATCGCGCGCTTAGAAGCGGAAATGCGAGAACGCCTTGTTGGCTTCGGCCATGCGGTGCACTTCGTCACGCTTCTTCATTGCGCCGCCACGGCCTTCCGATGCTTCCAGCAGCTCACCTGCCAGGCGCAGCGCCATCGACTTCTCGCTGCGTTTCTTCGCGGCCTCGCGCAGCCAACGCATCGCCAATGCCAGACGACGCGACGGACGGACTTCGACCGGAACCTGATAGTTAGCGCCGCCCACGCGACGGCTCTTCACTTCCACCACCGGCTTCACGTTGTTGATCGCAACGGAGAACACTTCGATGGGGGCCTTGCCTGCCTTCTTTTCGATCTGGTCGAACGCGCCATAGACGATACGTTCGGCAACCGACTTCTTGCCGTCCAGCATCAGCACGTTCATGAACTTGGCAACTTCAACATTGCCGAACTTCGGATCAGGCAGAACATCCCGCTTGGGGACTTCACGACGACGTGGCATCTTCTTTCCTTTAGATTCAGTTGAGAGCGCGGTCAGTTGTTCCCGCTCTCCGGCCACCAACTAGCTTGCATGCGATAGACAGCAAATTCGCCGGGTGACCACTTACTCGACGGCACGGTTGCCAAAAAGGCGCTCCGTTGTACCGCCGCCTGGTGACAGCACCATGACTCGCGCCACAGGCTATCGTTTGTTGCTTCGGGTCTTTCCGACCCAGGCTGCTATAGCTTAGGCTGCCTTCGGACGCTTCGCGCCGTACTTCGAACGAGCCTGCTTGCGGTCCTTCACGCCTTGCAGGTCGAGCGAGCCACGGACGATGTGGTAACGCACACCCGGCAGATCCTTCACACGGCCGCCGCGGATCAGCACGACCGAGTGTTCCTGCAGGTTGTGGCCTTCACCGCCGATGTACGAAATGACTTCGAAACCGTTGGTCAGGCGCACCTTGGCGACCTTACGCAGTGCCGAGTTCGGCTTCTTCGGCGTCGTGGTGTACACGCGGGTGCACACACCACGGCGCTGGGGGCAGTTCTCAAGCGCCGGGCTCTTGCTCTTGACGACTTCAGAGACGCGCGGCTTGCGAACCAGTTGGTTGATAGTTGGCATTGTTCAATCCAGCTTGGTTTTACGAAAAACGCCCCTCGCACCGGCAGCTACACCGAAATGGAGAGGCAACTACGGGTTTTGGGCGGGAGAGGTGAGCGGACGCGCTCTGGAGACGGGACTGTGCGGTAACAGCATGCCAAAGAGCGCGAGCCGGCACCCGGATCCCGCGTCTGCCGCCACCGGTCCATGGGAACCCAGTCCGGAAGGCTTGCCGGCAGCGGCCTCAAGGCCACTTGTCCGACGGGCGAGCGAAATCCAAAGCCAAAAACTCGAATCTGGCATCCTAGCAGGGGAACCGTATACCGTCAAGCCGTATACCCGCTCCGGGACGCGGTGACGCTGCCCTCCTGATCAGACCCCGCGGAGCGCTTCCAGGATGGACTGCCCGTAGCGCTCCAGCTTGGAAGCGCCAATCCCGGGAATGCCCTGCATCGCCGACAGGGAACCCGGCGCGGTCCGGGCCAGCTCCGCCAGCGTTGCATCGTGGAAGATGACATAGGCCGGCACCCCGTGCTCGCGCGCGGCCTCGGTGCGCCAGCGGCGCAGCACCTCCCAGTTGGCCAGCATGTCGGCATCCATGTCGGCGGTGTGGTCGGTGCGGGTGCCGCGTGCAGCACGCTCGCCGGACTTGCCCGGCTTGGTGGCCTGGCGGCGCAGGATGATCTGGCGCTCGCCCTTGAGCACCGCGCGCGCGTCCTCGCCCAGCAGCAGCGCGCCATGGCCGCCATGGTCGATGGTCAGCAAACCCTGGGCGATCAGCTGGCGGAACACCGTATGCCATTCATGCACCGAGCGGTCCTTGCCGATGCCGAAGGTGGACACCTTGTCATGCCCCCACTGCCGGATCTTCTCCGAGCTATTGCCGCGCAGCACGTCGATCAGGTGCGTGGCGCCGAAGTGAACCCGGCTCGCCTGCGCGGTGCGGTACACGCACGACAGCGCCATCTGCGCCTCGCGCGTGCCGTCCCAGGTGGCCGGCGGCTCCAGGCAGGTATCGCAGTTGCCGCAGGGTTCGCTGGCCTCGTTGAAATACGTCAGGATGCGCACGCGCCGGCAGCCCGCGGTCTCGCACAGGCCCAGCAGCGCATCGAGCTTGGACGACGACACGCGCTTGAAGGCCTCGTCCGCCTCGGACTCGTCGATCATGCGCTTCTGCTGCACCACGTCGCCCAGGCCGTAGGCCATCCAGGCATTGGCCGGCAGGCCGTCGCGGCCGGCGCGCCCGGTTTCCTGGTAGTAGCCTTCCATGCTCTTGGGCAGGTCCAGGTGGGCGACAAAGCGCACGTCGGGCTTGTCGATGCCCATGCCGAAGGCGATCGTCGCCACCATCACCAGCCCTTCTTCCTCGCGGAAGCGCGCCTGGTGGTGCTGGCGCACCTGGGCATCCATGCCGGCGTGGTAGCCCAGCGCATTGATGCCCTGCCCGCTCAGCCACTGCGCCGTGTCTTCCACCTTCTTGCGCGACAGGCAATAGACGATGCCGCTGTCATGGGTGCCGTCGGCCGCGGTGTGCTCGGCCTTGATGAAGGCCAGCAGCTGCTGGCGCGCATTGTCCTTCTCGACGATGCGGTAGCGGATATTGGGCCGGTCGAAGCTGGAGATAAAGACGCGCGCTTCGTGCAGCGCCAGGCGCTCGATGATCTCGTTGCGCGTGAGTGCGTCGGCCGTTGCCGTCAGCGCGATGCGCGGCACGTACGGGAAGCGCTCGTGCAGCACCGACAACTGGATGTACTCGGGGCGGAAGTCGTGGCCCCACTGCGACACGCAGTGCGCTTCGTCGATGGCAAAGAGCCCGACCCGAATGCGCTCGAGCAAGTCCTGGAAACGCGGCGTCATCAGCCGTTCCGGCGCCACGTAGAGGATCTCGATGCGGCCGGCGAGCAGGTCGCGCTCCACCGCGGACGCTTCCGAGCCACTCAGCGTCGAATTCAGCACCGCGGCACGTACGCCCGCTTCGGTCAGCGCCGCGACCTGGTCCTGCATCAGCGCGATCAGCGGCGACACCACGATGCCGACGCCGTCGCCGGCACGCTGGCGCAGCAGCGCCGGGATCTGGTAGCACAGCGACTTGCCGCCGCCGGTTGGCATCAGCACCAGGCAGTCGCCGCCGGTAGCGACGTGATCGATGATCTCGGCCTGGCGCCCGCGGAAGGCGTGATAGCCGAAGACATCTTTGAGGATCGCCAACGCGTGCGACATAGACAACGGAATTGCTGAAGCCGGAAAAGCCGTAACCATACCACTAAGGAACCCCGCTTCCGCGACCGCAGGGCAAACTCTCCGACGTTTCTCACGAAAGCAAACGCCGCGTGCAGACGAAAAAAAGCCCGGCTGGATCAGCCGGGCTTTCGGGCCGCCTTGCGGCGGCAAACAGCTTACTGCGATCAGACGTTGTCGCCTTCACCCTCGGTCGCCTGCACCACCGGCGCCGGCTCGATGAAGAGCGACTGCTCTTCTTCGGCGATCGCCTGGGCGCGTTCGCGCTCGGAGGCCTCGCGCGCCTTGCGGGCACGGTGGTAGGCCAGGCCGGTACCGGCCGGGATCAGACGGCCGACGATCACGTTTTCCTTCAGACCACGCAGGTCGTCGGTCTTGCCCATGATCGCGGCTTCGGTCAGCACGCGCGTGGTTTCCTGGAACGATGCCGCCGAGATGAAGCTGTCGGTCGACAGCGACGCCTTGGTGATACCGAGCAGCAGGTTCTCGTACGTGGCCGGACGCTTGCCTTCGGCGATCACGCGGTCGTTCTCGTCGAGCAGTTCCGAACGCTCCACCTGTTCACCCGGGATGAACTTGGTGTCGCCCACGTCAGCGATCTGCACGCGGCGCAGCATCTGACGAACAATCACTTCGATGTGCTTGTCGTTGATCTTCACGCCCTGCAGACGGTACACGTCCTGGACTTCGTCCACGATGTAGTGCGCCAGCTCTTCGATGCCCTTCAGGCGCAGGATGTCGTGCGGGTCCGCCGGACCTTCCACGATCATTTCGCCCTTGTTCACCACCTGGCCGTCGTGCACCAGCACCTGCTTTTCCTTCGCGATCAGGAACTCGTGGGCATTGCCGTCCAGGTCGGTGATGACCAGGCGCTGCTTGCCCTTGGTGTCCTTGCCGAACGAGGTCGTGCCGGTGACTTCCGCCAGCACGGCGGCGTCCTTCGGCGAACGCGCTTCGAACAGCTCGGCCACACGCGGCAGACCACCGGTAATGTCGCGGGTCTTCTGCGATTCGGTCGGGATACGCGCGAGCACTTCACCCACGTGCACTTGCTGGCCGTCCTTCACGGTAATCAGCGCGCCGACCTGGAAGCCGATGGTCACGGAGTGGTCCGTGCCCGGGATCTTCACTTCCTGGCCGCTGGCGTCGAGCAGCTTCACCTGCGGGCGGATGCCCTTGGTTGCAGCCGTGCGGCGCTTGGCGTCGATCACCACCAGGGTCGACAGGCCCGTCACTTCGTCCATCTGCTTGGCGACGGTCACGCCTTCTTCGACGTTCTCGAACTTGGTCGTACCCGTGTATTCCGACACGATCGGGCGGGTCAGCGCGTCCCACGTGGCCAGCTGCGTACCAGCCTTGATGGCCTGGCCGTCCTGCACCAGCAGCGTGGCGCCGTACGGGATCTTGTGGCGTTCGCGCTCGCGGCCGTGGTCGTCGGTGATCAGCGCCTCGCCCGAACGCGAGATGACGATCAGTTCGCCCTTCGCATTGGTGACGTAACGCATGGTCGCCGTGAAACGCACGGTACCGGTTGCCTTGGCTTCCACGCTCGAGGCCACTGCCGCACGCGATGCCGCACCACCGATGTGGAACGTACGCATGGTCAGCTGCGTGCCCGGCTCACCGATCGACTGGGCGGCAATCACGCCAACCGCTTCGCCGGAGTTCACCAGTACGCCGCGGCCCAGGTCGCGGCCATAGCACTTGCCGCACAGGCCATAGCGCGTGTCGCACGACAGCGGGGTGCGGACCTTGACTTCGTCCACGCCGATCGCGTCGATCAGCTCGACCAGGTCTTCGTCCAGCAGCGTGCCGGTCTCGATCGCGGTTTCCTGGGTTTCCGGGTTGACCACGTCGGCCACGGTCACACGGCCGAGGATACGGTCGCGCAGGGCTTCGATCACTTCACCGCCTTCGACCAGGGCCTTCATGGCCACGCCGTTGGAGGTGCCGCAATCGTCTTCCACCACGACCAGATCCTGCGTCACATCGACCAGACGACGGGTCAGGTAACCCGAGTTCGCGGTCTTCAGTGCCGTATCGGCCAGGCCCTTACGCGCGCCGTGGGTCGAGATGAAGTACTGCAGAACGTTCAGGCCTTCACGGAAGTTCGCCGTAATCGGCGTTTCAATGATCGAACCGTCCGGCTTTGCCATCAGGCCACGCATACCGGCCAGCTGGCGGATCTGCGCGGCGGAACCCCGTGCGCCCGAGTCGGCCATCATGTAGATGGAGTTGAACGACTCTTGCTTCACGGTCTTGCCTTCGCGGTCGACCACGTCTTCGTGCTGGAGCTGCTCCATCATCGCCTTGCCCACCTGGTCGCCGGCGGCGCCCCAGATGTCCACGACGTTGTTGTAGCGTTCCTGGTCGGTCACCAGACCCGACATGTACTGCTTGTCGTATTCCTTCACCTTGGCCGAAGCCTCGGCGATGATCTTTTCCTTCTGCGGCGGCACCAGCATGTCGTCGATGGCGATCGAGATACCGGCGCGGGTTGCCAGGCGGAAGCCCGACTGCAGCAGCTTGTCGGCGAAGATCACGGTCTCGCGCAGACCGCACTTGCGGAACGCGGTGTTGATCAGGCGCGAGATTTCCTTCTTCTTCAGCGGCTTGTTCAGCACCGAGAACGGCAGGCCCTTGGGCAGGATCTCGGACAGGATCGCGCGGCCGACCGTGGTGGCCTGCAGCGTGATCTTGGGTGCGAAACGGGCGTCGCCCTCGGCGTCCTTGTCGACCAGCTCATACTCGGTGATACGCACGTTCACGCGCGAAGCCAGTTCGACTTCCTTGTTCTCGTAGGCGCGGATCACTTCGCTGATGTCGGCAAAGGTCATGCCCTCGCCGCGGCCGTTGATCTTGTCGCGGGTCGTGTAGTACAGACCCAGCACCACGTCTTGCGACGGCACGATCGACGGGTCGCCGTTGGCCGGGAACAGCACGTTGTTGGAGGCCAGCATCAGCGTGCGGGCTTCCATCTGCGCTTCCAGCGACAGCGGGACGTGAACAGCCATCTGGTCACCGTCGAAGTCGGCGTTGAACGCCGCGCAGACCAGCGGGTGCAGCTGGATGGCCTTGCCTTCGATCAGCACCGGCTCGAACGCCTGGATACCCAGGCGGTGCAGCGTCGGCGCACGGTTCAGCATCACCGGGTGCTCGCGGATCACCTCTTCGAGGATGTCCCACACCACCGGGGTCTGGCTTTCGACTTCCTTCTTCGCCGCCTTGATGGTGGTGGCGATGCCCATCGTTTCCAGCTTGTGGAAGATGAAGGGCTTGAACAGCTCGAGCGCCATCAGCTTGGGCAGGCCGCACTGGTGCAGCTTGAGCGTCGGGCCCACCACGATGACCGAACGGCCCGAGTAGTCGACACGCTTGCCCAGCAGGTTCTGACGGAAACGGCCGCCCTTGCCCTTGATCATTTCGGCCAGGGACTTCAGCGGACGCTTGTTGGCGCCGGTCATCGCCTTGCCGCGACGGCCGTTGTCCAGCAGCGAGTCAACCGCTTCCTGCAGCATGCGCTTTTCGTTGCGCACGATGATCTCAGGCGCCTTCAGCTCCAGCAGGCGCTTGAGGCGGTTGTTACGGTTGATGACGCGGCGATACAGGTCGTTCAGGTCCGAGGTCGCGAAGCGGCCACCATCCAGCGGCACCAGCGGGCGCAGCTCGGGCGGCAGCACCGGCAGCACTTCGAGGATCATCCACTCGGGCTTGATGCCCGAACGCTGGAAGGCCTCGAGCACCTTCAGGCGCTTGGCGAACTTCTTGATCTTGGCTTCGGAGCCGGTGGCCTGCAGCTCGGCGCGGATCTGTTCGATCTGCTTCTCGATGTCGATGCCGCGCAGCAGCTCACGGATGCCCTCGGCACCCATCATGGCGACGAACTCGCCCTCGCCGTACTCGTCGCACTTAGCCAGGTAGTCGTCTTCGGACATGATCTGGCTCTTCTTGAGCGGGGTCATGCCGGGTTCGATTACCACGAATGCTTCAAAGTACAGCACGCGCTCGATGTCGCGCAGCGTCATGTCCAGGACCATGCCCAGGCGCGACGGCAGCGACTTCAGGAACCAGATATGCGCGGTCGGCGCGGCCAGTTCGATGTGGCCCATGCGCTCGCGGCGCACCTTGGCCAGCGTCACTTCAACGCCGCACTTCTCGCAGATCACGCCACGGTGCTTCAGGCGCTTGTACTTGCCGCACAGGCACTCGTAGTCCTTGATCGGGCCAAAGATCTTGGCGCAGAACAGGCCGTCACGTTCCGGCTTGAAGGTACGGTAGTTGATCGTTTCCGGCTTCTTCACTTCGCCATACGACCACGAACGGATCTTCTCGGGCGAGGCCAGGCCGATCTTGATCGCGTCGAACTGCTCTTCCTGCTGTACCTGCTTAAAGAGATCGAGCAATGCTTTCATTGCAACTCCTTGTTTCGCCACCGCCCCGAAGTTGGTCCGGGTCGATGGCATTCATCCTGTGGGAAATCTTTCGCCTTAGTGTCGACAGGGAGCCGGCCGCAACCGGCTCCCCTCACCTGCCCGATCAGTAGCGATCGAGGTCGATGTCGATACCCAGCGAGCGGATTTCCTTCACCAGCACGTTGAACGATTCCGGCATGCCGGCATCGATCGAGTGCTCGCCCTTGACGATGTTCTCGTACACCTTGGTACGGCCGTTCACGTCATCGGACTTGACCGTCAGCATTTCCTGCAGCACGTACGACGCGCCGTAGGCTTCCAGTGCCCACACTTCCATCTCACCGAAACGCTGGCCACCGAACTGGGCTTTACCACCCAGCGGCTGCTGCGTCACCAGCGAGTACGGGCCGGTGGAGCGGGCGTGCATCTTGTCGTCGACCAGGTGGTGCAGCTTCAGCATGTGCATTACACCCAGCGTGACCGGACGCTCGAACGCTTCGCCGGTGCGGCCGTCGTGCAGCGTGACCTGCTGCTTGGAAGCCGTCAGGCCCTTCTCCTTCGCGATCTCTTCCGGATAGGCGAGGTCCAGCATGCGGCGGATTTCGTCCTCATGCGCACCATCGAACACCGGCGTCGCGAACGGCACGCCCTTCTTCAGGTTCTCGGCCAGCTCCAGGATTTCCGAATCCGACAGGCTGTCGAGGTCTTCGACCTTGCCGCTCTCGTTGTAGATCTGCGTGAGCAGCTTGCGCACTTCGGCTGCCTTGGCTTGCGCCTTCAGCATGTTGCCGATGCGCTCGCCCAGACCGCGCGCGGCCCAGCCCAGGTGGGTCTCGAGAATCTGACCCACGTTCATCCGCGAAGGCACGCCCAGCGGATTCAGCACGATGTCGGCAGGCGTACCGTCGGCCATGTAGGGCATGTCTTCGATCGGGGTGATCTTGGACACGACACCCTTGTTACCGTGACGGCCGGCCATCTTGTCGCCAGGCTGCAGGCGGCGCTTGACGGCCAGGTACACCTTGACCATCTTGATCACGCCCGGCGGCAGTTCGTCGCCCTGCGTGAGCTTCTTGCGCTTCTCTTCGAAGGCCAGGTCGAACTCGTGGCGCTTCTGCTCGATGGCTTCCTTGACGGCTTCCAGCTGGGCAGCCAGTTCCTCGTCGGCCGGACGGATGTCGAACCAGTGGTACCTGTCGATGTCCGCCAGGTATTCCTTGGTGATCTTGGCACCCTTGGCCAGCTTCTTCGGACCGCCATTGACGGTCTTGTCGATGAGCAGGCGCTCCAGACGCTGGAACGCGTCGCCTTCCACGATACGCAGCTGGTCGTTCAGGTCCAGGCGGTAGCGCTTCAGTTCGTCGTCGATGATCGACTGGGCACGCTTGTCGCGGGTCACGCCTTCGCGGGTGAAGACCTGGACGTCGATCACGATGCCGCTCATGCCCGACGGCACGCGCAGCGAGGTGTCCTTCACGTCCGAAGCCTTCTCGCCGAAGATCGCGCGCAGCAGCTTCTCTTCCGGGGTCAGCTGGGTCTCGCCCTTCGGCGTGACCTTGCCCACCAGCACGTCGCCGGCTTCGACTTCAGCGCCGATGTAGGTGATGCCCGACTCGTCCAGGCGAGCCAGCTGGGCTTCGGCCAGGTTCGAGATATCGCGCGTGATTTCTTCCGGTCCCAGCTTGGTGTCGCGGGCAACGACCGACAGTTCCTCGATGTGGATCGAGGTATAGCGGTCTTCGGCCACCACACGCTCCGAGATCAGGATCGAATCCTCGAAGTTGTAGCCGTTCCACGGCATGAACGCCACCAGCATGTTCTGGCCCAGGGCCAGTTCGCCCAGGTCGGTCGAGGCGCCGTCGGCGATCACATCGTTGCGGGCAACGATATCGCCAACCTTGACCATCGGACGCTGGTTGATGTTGGTGTTCTGGTTCGAGCGCGTGTACTTGATCAGGTTGTAGATGTCCACGCCGACTTCACCGGCCACGGCTTCGTCGTCGTTCACGCGGATCACGATACGCATTGCGTCGACGTAGTCGACCACGCCGCCACGCATCGCCTGCACGGCCGTACCCGAGTCGACCGCAACGGTGCGCTCGATGCCGGTGCCGACCAGCGGCTTGTCCGGACGCAGGCAAGGCACGGCCTGGCGCTGCATGTTGGCGCCCATCAGTGCACGGTTCGCGTCATCGTGCTCGAGGAACGGCACCAGCGAGGCAGCGGCCGACACGATCTGCGACGGCGCCACGTCGATGTACTGCACGCGATCCGGCGTCACCATGCGGGTTTCCCGCTCGGAGCCTTCACGCGACGACACCAGTTCGTCGGTCAGGTTGCCTTCGGCATCGACAGTCGCGTTGGCCTGCGCCACCACGTACTTGCCTTCCTCGATCGCGGACAGATAGTCGACCTGGTCGGTCAGCTTGCTGTCGACCACCTTGCGGTACGGCGTTTCCAGGAAGCCGTACTCGTTCAGGCGGGCGTACAGTGCCAGCGAGTTGATCAGACCGATGTTCGGGCCTTCCGGCGTTTCGATCGGGCACACGCGGCCATAGTGGGTCGGGTGCACGTCACGGACTTCAAAGCCGGCGCGCTCGCGCGTCAGACCGCCCGGGCCCAGTGCGGAGACACGGCGCTTGTGCGTGATCTCGGACAGCGGGTTGGTCTGGTCCATGAACTGCGACAGCTGCGACGAACCGAAGAACTCGCGGATCGCCGACGAGATCGGCTTCGAGTTGATCAGGTCGTGCGGCATCAGGTTCTCGGTCTCGGCCTGGCCCAGACGTTCCTTGACGGCACGCTCCACGCGCGACAGGCCGGCGCGGAACTGGTTTTCGGCCAGTTCGCCGACGCAACGCACGCGACGGTTGCCCAGGTGATCGATGTCATCGACCTCGCCCTTGCCGTTGCGCAGGTTGACCAGGATCTTGATGGTCTCGAGGATGTCCTCGTCCTGCAGCACCATGGCGCCTTCGCCGCTGGGGCGGCCCAGGCGGCTGTTGACCTTCATGCGGCCAACGCGCGACAGGTCGTACGATTCTTCGCTGTAGAACAGGCGCTGGAACAGCGCTTCCACGGCTTCTTCGGTCGGCGGCTCGCCCGGGCGCATCATGCGGTAGATCGCGATACGCGCAGCGGTCTGGTCGGCGGTCTCGTCCACGCGCAGGGTCTGCGACATGTACGGGCCCTGATCCAGGTCGTTGGTGTACAGCGTCTGGATCTGCTTGACGCCGGCTTCGCGCAGGTTTTCCAGCAGCGTTTCGGTCAGCTCGTCGTTGGCGTTGGCAATCACCTCGCCGGTATCCGGGTCGATGATGTTCTTGGCCAGCACGCGGCCCAGCAGGTAGTCTTCCGGGACGCTGATCAGCTTGGTGCCGGCCGAATCCAGGTCGCGGATGTGCTTGGCGTTGATCCGCTTGTCCTTCTCGACCACCACGCGGCCATTCTTGTCGGCGATGTCGAAGCGCGCGACTTCACCGCGCAGGCGCTCGGGCACGAACTCCAGCTGCGCGCCTTCGGCTTGCAGCGTGAAGTTGTCGAACACGAAGAAGTGCGCGAGGATCTGTTCCGGGGTCAGGCCGATCGACTTCAGCAGGATCGTCACCGGCATCTTGCGGCGGCGGTCGACGCGGAAGTACAGGATGTCCTTCGGGTCGAACTCGAAGTCCAGCCACGAACCGCGGTAGGGGATGATACGTGCCGAGAACAGCAGCTTGCCCGAGCTGTGGGTCTTGCCCTTGTCGTGCTCGAAGAACACGCCCGGCGAGCGGTGCAGCTGCGAGACGATGACACGCTCGGTGCCGTTGATCACAAACGAACCGGTGGAAGTCATCAGCGGGATTTCGCCCATGTAGACTTCCTGTTCCTTCACTTCCTTGACCTTGCCAGGATTCTCGCGATCGTTGATGATCAGGCGAACCTTGGCGCGCAGGGCCGAGTGGAAGGTCAGGCCACGCTGTTGACATTCCTTGACGTCGAACGGCGGGTTGGACAGGTGATAGGAGACGAACTCCATACGGGCAAGCCCGTTATGCGAGGAGATCGGGAAAATTGCGTTGAAAGCGGCCTGGAGGCCTTCGGTCTTGCGACGCGCGGTCGGCGTTTCCGCTTGCAAGAACTGAGTGTAGGATTCAATCTGGGTGGCAAGCAGGAATGGAACCTGATGTACCGTAGCGCGCTTCGCAAAGCTTTTGCGAATGCGCTTCTTTTCGGTGAAGCTGTACGCCATGGGATCTCCGAATCATCGCAGGACGGCTGGACCTGGCCGCGCCTGAGGTGTTCAGCGACTGGGAGGGGATTTGGCGGTTGGCCGCTACCAACCTCTGGCTGACGGTGTCCGCACGCTGCGGGCGGTGTGGTCGTCGCATCAAGCGCAACGCCTGTACTCGCCCGGGGGACACCCGACCAAACTTGTCTTCTGCAGTCGGTTCAGAAGACAAACATCAGCAGCAACCCCTTAGTGTGCCACTGATGTTTGGCCTCTGCTGAGACTCCGGCATGCCCAAGGGCACCGGGGCTCGCAAACATCACTTTTTGCCGCGAAGAGTGCCTCTCAAAACACTTTCGCACAAGCGCAAAAAGGCTGGCGCCGGGAATTTCCCTTTGCCAGCCCCATCCGCGTGCCGGAAGGGCACGCGAGCAATGCCTTACTTGACGTCGACCTTCGCGCCAGCGTCTTCCAGCTTCTTCTTGGCCTCGGCAGCAGCAGCCTTGTCCACGCCTTCCTTGACGGGCTTCGGTGCGCCATCGACCAGGTCCTTGGCTTCCTTCAGGCCCAGGCCGGTGATTTCGCGAACAGCCTTAATCACGCCAACCTTGTTGGCGCCGATTTCGGTCAGGATCACGTTGAACTCGGTCTGCTCTTCAGCAGCGGCGGCACCGCCAGCGCCCGGGGCAGCAGCCACGGCCATGGCAGCGGCGGACACGCCAAACTTCTCTTCAAACGCCTTGACCAGGTCGTTCAGTTCCATCACGGACATCGCGCCTACTGCTTCGAGGATGTCGTCTTTAGTGATTGCCATTTGGATTACTCCTAGATTTGATTCGGTATCGGTATCGGTATTGCGATCTTTGCGAGCCAGGCGGGAGGCTAAGCCTCTGCCGGGGTGCCTTCTGCCTCGGCAGGGGCACCTTCGCTCTTCTTGGCGGACAGCGCGGCCAGCAGACGGGCAAAGCCCGACACCGGTGCCTGCATCACGCCAAGCAGCTGAGCAAGCAGTTCGTCGCGGCTCGGGATCGAAGCCAGCGCCTTCACGGCGGCAGCGTCGAGAACCTTGCCGTCAAACGACCCTGCGCGCAGGACCAGCTTGTCGTTGGTCTTGGCAAAGTCGTTCAGAACCTTGGCCGAGGCAACTGCATCTTCGGAAATACCGTAGATCAGCGGACCGGTCATTTGCTCTGCGAGGCCTGCAAACGGCGTACCTTCAACAGCGCGGCGAGCCAGCGTGTTCTTCAGAACGCGCAGGTAGACGCCTTGCTGACGAGCGGCGGCACGCAGCTTGGTCAGATCGCCAACCGCTATGCCGCGATATTCGGCCACGACGATGGTCTGGGCTTTAGCGACTTGCGCCGAAACCTCAGCAACGACGGCCTTCTTATCTTCAATATTGAGTGGCACGGTTAAGCTCCAAAACGATGCTTGTATCCGGATAGTCCGGCGTACGCACATCAGTCCAAACGAACGGCGTCCGATTGGCCCGAATCACCCGGGACAGGCCCGGATTCATCAATCCCTTCGGGTGCGCCATCTGCGCTGGTTGCCCGGGGTTCGTCATGCACGGCACCTGGCCCTGCTTGTACGTCCCGGCCGATTAAGCCCGCATGCCTGACTGCGGTCATGTGGACACCAGCGGTCTTTGATAACCAGCGGCAACTGCCTGAACACCATGTGTCCGACTGCCGCCACTGCCCAAAGCCTTGCTCCCTATTCTTGTCCTGCCGCTTGGCGGAACCAGGTCCGGAGCCGATCCCCGCTTACGCCAGGATCTTCAATTCGCGGCCGACCGGTGTTATCGGGTCCGGTCAGCCTATGCCGTCAGCTCAGGCCGACAGCGAAGCTTGTTCCACGCGCACGCCAACGCCCATGGTGGACGAGACGGCGATCTTGCGCAGGTACACGCCCTTGCTCGTAGCCGGCTTGGACTTGACCAGTGCTTCCAGCAGTGCGGACAGGTTGCTCTTCAGCGCTGCGTCTTCGAACGAGCGGCGGCCGATGGTGGCGTGGATGATACCGGCCTTGTCGACACGGAACTGCACCTGACCAGCCTTGGCGTTCTTCACAGCCTGGGCCACGTCGGGCGTCACGGTGCCGACCTTCGGGTTCGGCATCAGGCCGCGCGGGCCCAGGATCTGGCCCAGCGTACCGACGATACGCATCGTGTCCGGCGAAGCGATCACGACGTCGAAGTTCAGGTTGCCGGCCTTGACTTGCTCAGCCAGGTCTTCCATGCCGACGATGTCAGCACCGGCTGCCTTGGCAGCTTCGGCCTTTTCGCCCTGGGCGAACACAGCCACGCGAACCGACTTGCCGGTACCCGCGGGCAGCACCACCGAACCACGAACCACCTGATCCGACTTCTTGGCGTCAATGCCCAGTTGCACGGCCACGTCGATCGACTCGTCGAACTTCGCCGAAGCGCAGCCCTTCACCAGGCCCAGGGCCTCGTCGATCGGGTAGAACTTGGTACGCTCGATCTTCGCCTTGTTGGCGGCGACGCGCTTGGAAACCTTAGCCATTTACAGACCCTCCACGGTGATGCCCATCGAACGAGCCGAACCGGCGATGGTACGCACGGCGGCGTCCAGGTCGGCGGCGGTCAGGTCAGCGTTCTTGGCCTTGGCGATTTCTTCAGCCTGGGCGCGGGTGATCTTGCCAACCTTGTCGGTGTGGGGCTTCGGCGAACCCTTGGTGATGCCAGCTGCCTTCTTGATCAGCACGGTTGCCGGCGGCGACTTCATCACGAAGGTGAAGCTCTTGTCGGCGAAGGCGGTAATCACCACCGGCACCGGCAGACCGGGTTCCATACCCTGGGTCTGGGCGTTGAACGCCTTGCAGAACTCCATGATGTTCAGACCACGTTGACCCAGTGCGGGACCAACGGGCGGGGAGGGATTTGCCTTACCAGCCGGAATCTGCAGCTTGATAAAGCCAATGATCTTCTTGGCCATCTTTACTCCAATCCGGATCGCCCCTGCGGGATGCGATCCTGTTGAGTCGTAACGCGCTGTCGCCGCACCTTCGGCACGGCCTCACGCTCCTCTTGGCGCCGCCACCGGGGCGTCGCCGTTGCCAGTTGCCGCCCTTTCAGGCCGCAGCCGGCAAATTTCTTAAACCTTCTCGACCTGGCCGAACTCGAGTTCGACCGGGGTGGCACGCCCGAAGATCGTGACCGAGACGCGCAGGCGCGACTTCTCGTAGTTCACTTCCTCGACGTTGCCGTTGAAGTCGGTGAACGGGCCGTCCTTGACGCGCACCATTTCGCCCACTTCGAACAGCGTCTTGGGACGCGGCTTCTCGACCCCTTCCTGCATCTGGGTCATGATCTTGTCGACTTCGCGCTGCGAAATCGGGCTCGGGCGGTTGCGGGCGCCGCCCACGAAACCGGTGACCTTGCTGGTGTTCTTCACCAGGTGCCAGGTCTCGTCGGTCATTTCCATCTCCACCAGCACGTAGCCGGGGAAGAAACGACGCTCGGTGACCGACTTGTGGCCACCCTTGATTTCCACGACTTCTTCGGACGGCACCAGGATGCGGCCAAACTTGTCCTGCATCTCGGCGCGCTCGATGCGCTCCTGCAGCGCGCGCTGCACGCTCTTCTCCATGCCGGAGTAGGCGTGAACGACATACCAGCGCTTCTTCGACGAAGGCGATTCCGGCGCGGTGGTTTCCTGCTGAGCGTTATCCGTCATGTGCTACCTCTTATTTCCAGCCCAGCACGAGCGAGAAGACGACCCACTCGATGAGCTTGTCAGCCGACCACAGGAACAGTGCCATGATGACGACAAAGACGAAGACCAGCCCCGTCATCTGCCCGGATTCCTTGCGCGTCGGCCAGACGACCTTGCGAACTTCCCGATACGATTCCTTGGCGAACCCGATAAAGTCCTTGCCTGGTGCCGACACCAGTGCAACCACGATACCCAGTGCAATACCACCGAACAGTGCGGCGCCACGTACATAAGACGGTTGCTGTGCCAGTGCATAGAAACCGATGACGCCCGCAACCACCAGCAGCACCGCCACGCCAAGCATCCACTTGCCGCTGCTGGCGTTCACGGTTTCAACATTGGGATTGGCCATGTTTCGCAAACGAGACTAAGCCGCGTCACGATTGCTCTTCGCGACGCGGCTGATTGATTTGGCAGGGGCAGAGGGAATCGAACCCCCAACCTTCGGTTTTGGAGACCGACGCTCTGCCAGTTGAGCTATACCCCTAAAACAACTGTGGGGCCGGCGCTGGCGCCAACCCCTTCTGGCAACGAACGCGGCCGGTTGGTGCCGCGTTCGCTATCAAACAACTTAGTCGAGGATCTTTGCCACGACGCCGGCGCCGACGGTACGGCCACCTTCGCGGATAGCGAAGCGCAGACCTTCTTCCATGGCGATCGGGGCGATCAGCTTGACGGTGATCGACACGTTGTCACCCGGCATGACCATTTCCTTGTCCGCCGGCAGCTCGATCGAGCCGGTCACGTCGGTGGTACGGAAGTAGAACTGCGGGCGGTAGTTGTTGAAGAACGGGGTGTGACGGCCGCCTTCGTCCTTCGACAGGATGTACACCTCACCGGTGAAGTGGGTGTGCGGCTTGATCGAACCCGGCTTGCACAGCACCTGGCCGCGCTCGACGTCTTCACGCTTGGTGCCGCGCAGCAGCAGGACAACGTTGTCGCCGGCTTGACCCTGGTCCAGCAGCTTGCGGAACATTTCCACGCCGGTGCAGGTGGTCTTCACCGTCGGCTTGATGCCGACGATTTCGATTTCCTCGCCGACCTTCACCACGCCGCGCTCGATACGGCCGGTCACCACGGTGCCGCGACCCGAGATCGAGAACACGTCTTCCACCGGCATCAGGAAGGTACCGTCAACGGCACGCTCCGGCGTCGGGATGTAGGTGTCCAGCGCGTCGGCCAGGTTCATGATGGCCACTTCGCCCAGCTCGCCCTTGTCGCCTTCCAGCGCCAGCTTGGCCGAACCCTTGATGATCGGGGTGTCGTCGCCGGGGAACTCGTACTTCGACAGCAGCTCGCGAACTTCCATCTCGACCAGCTCGAGCAGTTCAGCGTCGTCCACCATGTCGCACTTGTTCAGGAACACGATGATGTACGGCACGCCAACCTGGCGGGCCAGCAGGATGTGCTCACGCGTTTGCGGCATCGGGCCGTCAGCGGCCGAGCAAACCAGGATGGCGCCGTCCATCTGCGCAGCGCCCGTGATCATGTTCTTCACATAGTCAGCGTGGCCCGGGCAGTCAACGTGCGCGTAGTGGCGGTTGGCCGTTTCGTATTCGACGTGGGCGGTATTGATGGTAATACCGCGTGCCTTTTCTTCAGGCGCTGCGTCGATTTCGTCGTACTTCTTGGCGGCACCACCGAACTTCGCAGCCAGCACCGTGGCGATCGCTGCCGTCAACGTGGTCTTGCCATGGTCAACGTGACCAATCGTGCCAACGTTCACGTGCGGCTTGGTCCGCTCGAACTTTTCCTTTGCCATTTCGCGACTCCTGTCTCGGTAGCGATATTGCCAGTGCGTGGTATTTGGTGCCCATGGGCAGGATCGAACTGCCGACCTCTCCCTTACCAAGGGAGTGCTCTACCACTGAGCCACATGGGCGAAACTTGACGTACTACTCTGACAGCAACCGCGCGACTGGAGCGGGTGAAGGGAATCGAACCCTCGTCGTAAGCTTGGAAGGCTTCTGCTCTACCATTGAGCTACACCCGCCCGGTTCTTTCCTGCTTCTTCACCGGCACTGCCGGCTGCTGTCTTGCATTCTGGTGGAGAGGGCTGGATTCGAACCAGCGTAGGCGTAAGCCAACAGATTTACAGTCTGCCCCCTTTAGCCACTCGGGCACCTCTCCGCAGAGAACTATCGATTATGGGGCTTCTCACCTTGCCTGTCAAGCACTTTCCGTTGCGGATGCTGTACTTGGCCAGACCAGGGAAGGCGTTCCAGCGTGGCGCTTGAACCGCCTGATCGCCCCCACAAGCGCAGTTTAGATTTCTGCGTTCTCACCCTATAGGGGCTTTCCAGCGTGGCTCCTGGAGGCTCTGAGGCTGCCTGGCAGGGCCGCGAGGCCACACGCGACCACGGCCGGAAAAGACAAAACCCCTCGCAGCACACGCTGTCGAGGGGTTTTGGGAATAAGAGCCTGGCGATGACCTACTTTCACACGGGTATCCGCACTATCATCGGCGCGGAGCTGTTTCACGGACCTGTTCGGGATGGGAAGGGGTGGTTCCAGCTCGCTATGGTCACCAGGCATAAGGGGTTGTGGCGCTGGGGTTGAAGCCAGCGTCACGAATAGGGATGTAGTGGGGGTTGTGCGTCTTGTGTCAACTGTTTCGGCACAGTCGCGATCACACACACCAGGAGAAACACACTGGTTATAGGATCAAGCCTTACGGG